>JBEAVK010000099.1:0-12520 GCA_041160955.1 Bacteroidota bacterium | reverse complement strand
GGAATTTGCTTTGATTCGTTCTTGCAGGAACAGAATAACAAGGCTACATAGTATATATATTTCATTTTATTTGTTGTTAATTATTCGTTTCGGAGGCATTTCTGAAACCGACATAAATGCCTATAACATCTTGTCGGTCATTGGGATGGTCATTTGTACCTTATTTTGTATTTTGGATGACAAAGATAGGGTATCTTTTTTGTTGTTTATCGTACTGCTGGCGCAAAAAAGTGCGCCAGCAGTATTCGCGTTTGCAAATCTTTCAGGAGCGTTGACGAGCGGTATTTACAAGCAGAAAAACACTTCTAATGAAAATAATTAATCTTAATTACCAAAAAAAGTTACTTTTGCATTAAAGTTGAAGTAATTATGGCAAAATCAACATCAGAAACGATCAATTGGATAGAAGGATTAATTATCAAGACTTTTGGTTTGACCAAAATACTTGAAGGTTTTCCTCTTTTAGATGCTTGGCTTGACGTATCAGGCGAACTTCCTGCTGAAGAAAAACAACGGCTGGAAAAATGGCGATTGAAGTTACTTAAAAATGTAGGTACTTGGAATGATGAAACTTTAAAAATGAAGTTTATCGCCAATATAATTGAATTGGTAGATTATGATACCGATGAGTTTGAGGGCACTTTTGATGCTGAAATGAAAGGTATTGTGGAAGGTCAAAAATTATCCGTCGTTGCTGATTATGCCCTAGCAAAAGCCACGCTTGATTATATGGAAACGCCTTATTTCTATTTCCATGAATATAAACCCCGTAAAAGATCAAAAGATCCAATTGCTCAATTGTTACTTGCAATGCTCATCACTCAATCAAAAACAGAGCGAAAATATCCTCTTTATGGCTGTGCTGTCTTTGGAGAATTATGGTTTTTTATGATACTTGATGATAAAACATATTCTGTAAGTTCGGGCATAGTTTCTACCAATAAAGACGGTTTAAGACGTATCCTACTCATTCTTCGGAAGTTTAAATATATATTAACCAATGAATTGGGTATTTAAAAATACTGATAAAAAGCCAATGAATATACAGTGATTGATTAGTATAGATTTTACTCAAACGGTACAACCATTACCGACATAAAGTAAATACAAAAAAAGGCTCGTTTTACCTAGGCTAGAAGGTTATCTCATCTAATTACTGATCTCATCTTCTATATACCAAATTTTATTTGTAATTTGTTTATAACATTTATTTTTTACTTGACTGTCCTCATGAGTAGTAGTAGGTTCATTTGAAATAGAAAAGAATAGTTTTCGCTCTATTATTTGACCTTTGAAAAAATCAGACTGTCCTTTCAAGAAAAAAGTTATCTCATTTTCGTTACTTACACAGAACGAATGAATATTATTTACAACGCAAATAGAATCAATATTTTCAAAGGCATTAGATACTTGATTTTTCCCGCATTCATGCCTAAAACTGTTAGACTTTTTGCTTTCGTTTTGAATCAACATTTCATTCTTGTGTATAATTATGTAATCGGCAAGTAGTTCAATTGAAAGTATATTTTTTCTTATGCCAACTGGAATCTCACATCTGTTCGATTGACAACTAACCTGGCATAAGGTTGAGCATACAAACAGAACCGCTACAAAAATTTTAATCTGGAAATTCATAATGAACAGAATTAGTATTTACTGAGTTTAAAGACTTTTTTTACTGGCCGCTTTATTTTGCCCAAGTGGACTTCCTCATTAAAGTTGCCACTTAAATAAGACTAAGCCGCCTTTTTTTGGTGTTCACTTTCGCCGGAATTAGCCCACCAACCATGCAAAGTTATCTCTTATATCATTCCAACAGATGATGCTCAAAAAAAATACCATTTGAAACCCAATAAGTAAATTCAAATGGATAGGCATATTCTTTCTTTCCATTATTCAAACCTAGGATTCTGTCGTTTTTGGGTGGTGTATAATATTCCCAAACATCCATGATTTGAAAAACCAGAAAACAAATAATACAAATTATTCACGCTTTGTTTCCTTTAGCAAAAATTCTGAAATTAAATCAATTTCAATCGGAGATAATTGGTTGCAAAGAAATGTTCCGCTTATAGAATTATTATGAGTGGAATCACAAATTACATTTTTCATCTCAATGCTTTGTAGAAGACGAATATCCACTGAATCTTTAAAAAAATCAAGGGTTTGATGGCAACTTGAACTTGAACATGTATAAATCCAAAGGCCAAATCCAGCATAAGGATTCATCTTTTTAAATTCTGTTTTATATGTAGTGTCAATTAACTGAGCATTGATTGTCTGTATTTCATGAGTATATTTTATTCCT
Organism: Bacteroidota bacterium; assembly: GCA_041160955.1. Lineage (GTDB taxonomy): Bacteria > Bacteroidota > Bacteroidia > Chitinophagales > Saprospiraceae > M3007. Next base: position 10,212 of record JBEAVK010000099.1, on the reverse strand, counting down.
ATAAGCCTATCTTTAGCCTTAAATAAAATAACAGAGTAGGCTGAATCAAATACGATTTCTTCTTTAGTAATACTATCAGCCTTAACCATTTTTCTGGTAGTACAAGATTCCAATAATATACAAAATAAGAAACATAAAGCCCTAATCAGGGAATTTAACCTTATCATATTGCTACAGCATTTTTTTAAAATCATTACTCTAAATTCTAGTATTATTTTTGAATCTAGATCCTTCCGCAATGGTTTACTAAAAAAGCGTGAATAATTGGAGTTGCGATACAACAAATGCATATACGCAATAGAAGGAACGCAAGATTTTCTTGGGGCAAATATCAGAAAAACAATTAAGATCAGCGTAATATATTGTAGAATTTTACAAACAATAATATCGTTGCTTTTTAATTTGCCTCAACGGCTCAACATGAAGTAAGTATTTACTACGCTACCTCAATCATTTGGAAGCATGATTTGGCGATATATCCGTAACCGAAGAAACACAGATAACGAACAATAATTCTGATTAAATAGCAAACGGCGCGAGCAGGGGATTTCCCTGTCGCGCCGTTTGTTGTATTAGAACTAAGTAAAAACTTAGATCATTGCTTTACTTCGCTGTTTGAATCATCTTCTTAGTAGCGCTGTTAGTAGCAGTCTCTAACTTGTAGTAGAGTACGCCATTAGCGTTCAAAGTTGTGCGATCCAATGCGATGGCATTGTAACCTTTACCGAAATCACCAGTAGTTGTGTACAACACGCGACCTGTCTCATCATAAACTGACAATGTAGCAGATGTAGCCTCTGGGAGGTGGAAACCTACGAATGTCTTGTTAATGAATGGGTTTGGTGAGTTTTGGTATAATTCGAAACCTAAACCAGCGATTGTGCTAGTTGCACCGTTGTTGAAACGGAAAGCAACTGCCAATTTAGAAGTAGCATTGTCGCCGAGCGTAGCCGAGGTGAATGCAACTGCCTTAGTGATACGGCTAGATACGCCGATCATTTGGCTCAATTGACCATTTGCAGTAGCACGGAAAGTAACTGCGAATTCGCCGTTAGAACCGTCAGCAGATGTTGTGATTGCGTCAGCAAAAACTCCGAAGTTATCCAAAGACATTTTCTCACCTGGGAGGATGTCTGCTACTTCAAGACCATTCAAGTTCATCGTAAACTGATAACCATCTGCATTATCAGCCGCTTTGAAGTTAACGGTGAATGTTTCGCCTGCTTTCACTGCACGATCTTGAACATCAAACATCAATGTACCAGCAGTACGATCATCCGATGATACCAAACCATTTGGTGTTGCAGTTCCGTCAACATCACCAATCTTAGCAGCCACGAAGTCGCCAGAACCGAAGTAAGATGATTGAAGATTTGCTATAGACAAGTTCTCCTTGATCACATCAGCAAATGGATTTGCGGGGTTGGAGAACACTTGTGTCTTATCAACAAAACGCCAGCTAGAGTTAGATGGAAGTTTAGTATAAGTGCCAAGGATCAACTTGCGCAATTCAACGATGTCAAATGTAGTTACTGTACCAGATTTATTCGCATCAGCAGCAATCAGTTTATACGGTGTGTTCAATGGCTCTAAACCAAGGATATGGCGGCTAACCAAGATCAAGTCCCATGTATTTACACCGTTCAATGGATCTAATTCCAGTGTTGGTGTTACGGTTGCGTTAGCAGCGATTGGCAATGCATTAGAGAACATATAGTTACCAGTTACATTGGAGAACACTTCTTTAAATATTGGAGTGCCATTGCTAGAACCATTTAATTCAATATTAGCATCTTCAACACCTTGATTTGCATCTGTTTTCAAAGCACCTGCAATGATTGCTGGACTACCCACACAAACACCTGCATTATCTTGGATCAATACATAAGTTTCGCAGAAGTCTGCGTTACCGGCTAGGTCAATTCCCCACAATTCTACCAATTGAGTACCCAAATCAGCGCAGGTGAATGAAACACCTGTTTGTGGTGTACCGTCTGCGTTTTTAGGGAAACCTGTTGTTGCACCTTGGCCATCAGCAACGCCTTTACGACGGATACCGATTTTGATCTGCGGTGCAGGTGTGCAGTTATCTTCTGTGTATTGTAAGAAATCACTTGCCCACAACGCAACCATACCGCCAGAAATGTTCATCAAGTTGATAGAAAGACCGTTGATACAAACAACAGTTGGTTTCTTGCAATCTTTCACTACGATATTATATTCGCAAACAGTTTCATTTCCACAACCATCTTCTACGAACCACTTAATTTTGTGTGTTCCGTAAGGCAATTGTGGCACTGCACCCGATGCTGGGATATTTGCTTGGTTGAACCAACGTACACGTGCTTTACGGCTGTTGCCGCTGGCAGCGTCCACTTGTAAGCCAAAACCCCATTTGCGTTCATTAAATACCGGACGGAAATCGAACTGCCAAGGAGTGCCACCTGTAAAGTTAGTATTGTTGATATTGTTGAAATTGATAGTGTTGAAACCAGGAGGATTCACGCTATTAATTACAGACTCCATAGAACCGTTACCGTCAAGGTCAAGGAACAATAAGTAACGGAACGAAAGGTTTGCACCAGAGCAAGCGTCTGTTCCTGTTATTTCGATATTCGCTTCACCTTCGCAAAGATCGTGGCTGCCTACCGTAGCATCCCAATACTGCATAGCATTGTAGAACTGAGGATCATTTGTGCTAAAGTCGCAGAAATCAACTGGAGATGCTGGACATTGAACAACTGGATCTTGCGTATCAAATACCTTGATAATCTGCTTGTAAGTATAACTATTAGCATCCTGTCTCCAGAATGTGCAATAATTTGTAGCCGTTGGATCCGTTGGGTTAATCTTCACAGATGTTGGCACCCAACCATTTACCGTAGTACCGCAGGGTGATACTGTTACACCTGGCAAATTAGTCGGATGGTTCGTGGTATTATTAGGATTTGGGTTTGGTACAAACACATTGAGCGGACTTCCAACAGGAAGATTTGGATCGTATTTACACCAATTAATCACGTGCCAAGTACGCTCGATTTTGAAACAAGCATCTGGAATTACTGTAAAGAACTCATCGGTATAAGAAGTAGCCAATAATTCGCAATCTTCACCGTAGTATTCAGGTGTACCATAAACACCAGTGCCATCGCAGGTAGAAACTAAACGATCCGCAGGGAATTTCACCCAGTAATTTTGGTTTTCTGTAACAACAATACGTTGTGAACATTGGCCAGTATTACCTGAAGCATCCACTACTGCCCAGCGGCGTGTGATCGTACCTTTATTACAAACTGAATCAAACTGCGTCAAGACTACTGTATTCGTAATCGTTGGATTAGAGCAGTTATCGAATTTAGTTGGCTGACCATAAGCCCACAAAGAGGGATCAAATGCTTCGCAAGAAACCGTTACATTCGCAGGCGCAGTACAAGTTGGTTTAATCTTGTCTTCTACCAATACTGTTATCATACAATCATTGAAATGACCTTCAAACGAAGTAGTAGAAACTGTACCATTGCCTGGATCCACGTCATATACACGCAAAACGACTTGAACAGTATTATTAATATCGGAGCAGCAGAATTTTACTTCTTCAAAGAACGAACCATTGGATTGGCAAGAACTACTGTTCATACGGCGTGCTTTAAAATAAACCGCATCGCTACAGTTATCATAAGAACCATTGTCCAAAGACTCCGCAAGCACCTCAATAGAGCCATTAAGACCTAAAGAAACTTGAGTCGCTTGATCGCAGACTGGTACTGGCAGCGTTTCGTCTTCTACTTTTAGTGTAAATGAACAAGTCCTTGTATTGCCACAATCGTCCTCGGCGCGATATACAACCGTATGCGTACCCAATGGCAAACAAGAGGTAAAACCATAATCGGCCAAAGTATCAGAGACCCAAAGGTTATTCCCAGAGAAGGTAGTCAAAATACCAGAGACATCATAAGTGCCAATAACAGCATTGGTGAACTGGTCTCTTGCCGTAATCTGAGCAGCAACATTATTGATGCGAGAGCAATTGTCACTCATGATTACACTTGGCAGATCTACCACTGCACAGCATTCGTTGGTATTGGTTGAAACAGTCAAATTTGCAGGACATACATAGGTTGGACCTGCCTCATCCAATACTTTAATCACTTGAATAAAATATTGTGGATTAGTAGCCGGGGGCGTTGCAGAAGTTGGCGTACACCAATCAAAAGCAGTCCAAGTACGTAGGATCTTATACGAACCATCACATACTGGAAGCAATTCGTCCACAAATGCCGTTTGCAATTCGCAGTAATTGGCATTAGGTGAAATAGTATAAGTACGCACGCCAGAAGGATACGTAAATGTGATAAATGGCGCACCCGTTGTTGCAGGCGTTGTACCACCTGTTGCCGTACAGCTGATATCTTTATCTGTTGGGAATTTTACTTCGCCAATACGTGCACCTATAATATTAATCGTTTGGACACAAGTAGCCGTGTTGCCGCTAGCGTCTGATACCAACCATGAACGGGTCATTCTTCCCGTAATATTAGGTGCAGTAGAAGAGGCTGGGCAATCTAAATCCGTCCAAACATCATTGAAAGAACGGGTTATATTGCTGGTACAATTGTCCACTGCCGTTGGGAAAGCGGCACCAATGCCTAGTGTGCCAGCAAGGAAACTTGGCTCAAGGTTCGTTTCAGCGCAAGAAACATTAAAGTCTTGGCAGCTGATTGTTGGTGCTAATTTATCTTCTATTTTGATCAAACCCCAACAAGTGTTACCACTCACTAAATGTTTGACTGTTGCTTTTAATGTTTGACCAATATTGGCACCGGTTACGGTATTTCCAAAACTTGGCACACCGCTAATACCTGTAATTTTCACTTCATAATCGTCAAAACAGCCATAAGTACCCTCTAGAATCAAATCGGGAGTAACAATGGTGGAGCAATCTTCATCCAAGGAAACTTGAACAAGATTGTTACAAGCAATTGAAGATGGAGTAGTAACTACCTGAACAAGTTTGGTAACTGTTTGGATACAACCTGGGTCGTTTGCGCCATTTGCTTTAGGAGCACCACCATTTACGGTATAAATAATAACATAATTGCCGACACCTGCTGATGGGTTAAATACCGTTGCGGGAACGCCATTCACGGTAAAACCTTGTGAGATAATATTTGCATCGCCCGGTGTACCTGTCAGGGTAACTGCACCCGAAAACAAGCAGAATGGACCATCTAAATTAGAAGTAATTGCGGCATTAGGATATTGGCACGAATTACCTATGCTCAATGTTACTGCACCATTACTCACTGAAATATTGTAACCAATAGCATCTACGTGTACACCATTGAGGAAATAATCGCCGCTACCAACAGGTATTTCAGTAAATGTACTGCCAATAGCAATTGGTGTTGGTGCGGATGGTGGAGGTGCACTTACCGCAGAGAACAAACCAGTAACGGCTGTAACTGTCCACGTAAGTCCTGAAATAGATTCAATTTTGATACGTTCGTCAAACTGGCCATTTTCAGTTGTTGTAGCGTTATTTTTACAAACACATGGATCAACGATCAAAATTTTCGGTGTACAACGAGGGAAAGGATTGATCGTCACTTGCGCATTACAAGTACCCACATTACCACACTGGTCGCGTACGGATACTACAAAAGTACGTGTTTTACCTTCATCCAAACAGGTATAAGTAGCGCTATTAGGCAATACCGTTAGAGAGGCTGTGGGTGTACAGTTGTCCGTTGCTGTGAACGTGATATTTGCTTGCGTTATGCTGATAGAACCCGTTATAGGTAAAGTCAACGTTAAGGGCTGACAAGTTACAACTGGTGGTGTAATATCTTGAATAGTAATTACTTGTGTATTAACACCTGTATTCCCGCAAGCATCTGTTGCACTCCAAGTCCGTGTAATAGTACGGTTGAATGGACAAGTCGGCGAAGGAGGCGAAGTTACTTCATTAAAAGTAACTGGCAAACCTACAGGAGGCTGCGGCGGGAATGTTTGGCCTTGATTGACTTGACCTGGTGTTGCTGGATTAGCCGCTGATGGGCCATTCCAAGTAAAGGCAGCATAAGTAGCACCATTACCCGATAAGCGTAAGGATTGGCCAAGTGGCTCTGTACCCGTTTCCGAAACACCAATATCGGTGGACAATAACCCATTGGCTGCGCCACCTACTGCGGTAAATGTACCTTCGTAACTTAGGAACTGAATAACAGTACCACCGTTGACCAATGCGATACCATCGGGAGCACCATTTTGTACTGTATTATCGGGGTACGCAAATGAAATTGTACCAAAACCATTGCTTTGATTTGGAATAATGCCTGTCAAGTTGACACTATTATACGAACCTCCACCAGCACCATTATAAAGTACCAATGACCATCCGGCGAGGTTTACACCTGCGCGGCCAGCAATCTCCACAAATTCGCCCATATCAATACCTACGTTATCGTAGTGGATTTCGTTGATCCAAACTGCGCCAGTTACAATACCTGCTGGGTCGCAAGCATCTGTTGCAATAACCGTTGGTGCTGTTGGCACAACATCATTGCAAGAAAGCGTAATATTTGCTGGTGCAGGAGTTAATACAGGAGGAGTAGCATCGCTGAGGTTGATGACTTGTGTATGCGTATTTGCATTGCCACAAGCATCCGTTACAGTCCATGTACGCGTTACCACCAAAGAACCTTGGCACTGGCCCGGTACTGAGGTTTGACTAAACGTAGCAGGTATAGATGCTGGCAATGTTGTAATGGTTTGACCAGGATTTAAAGTACCCGGTGAATCGTTGTTAGTTAAAGACCACGTGAAACTAGCGGCAGTAGTACCTGAACCCGTCAAATGCAGGGAACCACCAACTGGATCAGTACCTGATTCAAAAACACCTATATCGGTAGAGAAACTCATATTTGCCGGGCCATTAGTGGCCTGAAATACACCTTCGTAACTGATAAATTGCAATACCATATTATCAGAAATACGACGCAAGGCAATACCATCTGGTGCACCATTTTGGATACCATTGGAAGGATATGATAATGAAACAGCACCGAAACCGTTACCTTCATCATCAATTGTTCCTGTTAGCGCATCCGTATCATATACTACACCGCCATTGCCGTTGTAGAGAATAATTTCGTAGTTAGCAAGATTAAGACCTGCTGTACCTGCTACTTCGACAAATTCTCCAACATCCACAAGATCATTATCGTAGTGGAATTCATTGATCCAAATCACTGCAGGTATTGAACCACCCACACAGTTATCCGTACCTGTCAATTGTGCGGGCAACGGTAGGTTGTCCGTACAAGTCATATTCATACTGCTTGGGAGCGGTGACTGGTTGAAGGTGGGTGCTGTTTGGTCGTTAACAGTAATCACTTGAATACAGTTGGTCGCATTTAAACAAATATCGGTGGCTGTATAAGAGCGATTGATGGTATAGCGATTAGGGCAAGTTTGACCCGTAATAGCATCCGAAGTAGTAATTGTTACTGTGCCTCCACAATTATCGCTGCTTACTATTGCACTAGTATTAGCGGCAGGGACAGCAGTTGCACATGAAACAGTAACGCCACTTGGACAAGTAACACTAGGTGGTGTTTGGTCATTTACACTAATCAATTGAGCGCAAGTGCTAGAGTTACCTGCGGCATCTGTGGCTCGGTAAGTACGCGTCACTAAAAAGCGATTTGCGCAAGTTTGATTACTCGTTACATCGCCAACAAAAGTGACCGTTGGGTCAGGCGGAATACAGTCATCCGTAGCCGTACCTGTAAATGGTAATGAAGGAGGTAATGCACTTGCACAAGATACCGTAACGCCCGTTGGGCAATTAATGGTTGGCGGATTAGTATCCGGTATCAATAAAATAGCAATATTATTATTGGTAAATGTACAAGGCGTGGGTAAAGTGCCATCTGTTACTGAAAGCGCATAAGTGCCGGCCACCAAACCGGAGAATGTACCCGTTGCATTGGTGACATTGTAACTACTTGGCCCAGTCAAATTATAAGAATAGGGGCCTGTTCCTCCAGTGGCTACAGCCTGTACCATACCAAAAAATACACAAAATTGATTAGTGGCAGATACCGCAACATTAAAATTGGCACATGGATTACATGCTGCTAGCGTATAACTCCTTGTAGCACTACAAGGCCCCGAAGTTACTGTTACAGTATATGTACCAGCCGACAGGTTTGCGATAAAACTTGTTGTTTCATTGTTCGACCATAAATAGTTATAACCTTGTGTGCTTCCTGTTCCAGCAACTTGGATAAAACCGCCCGTAGGGGAAGCACAAGTAGGCGCGATAACAATAATATCAGTAATACCAAAATTAGCACATGGGTCACCACAGCCAGTTGGGGCATTAATCGTAAACGATTGCGTTACAGAGCAATTAGCGGCATCACTTAACACCACAGTATAAGTACCAGCAGAAAGGCCAGTAATATCTTGCGTTGTCGCGCTATTGCTCCATCCATATATATAAGGTGCGATACCGCCCGTTGGTGTAATATCAATGGCACCTGAATTGGGTGCTGCACAAGTGGGCTGAGTGATCAAAGGATTAGATACAGCCAAACCAGTTGAAACTTGTACTACCGCCGAACCTGTTAATCCTGTACCAACACATCCATTTGCATCTGTTACCGATACCAAAGTATAGGTAGTGGTAGCCGTGATCACCTGTGAAAGCGGTGTATTCGACACATAATTCGTTACGGTGTAATTGTTTGTTCCGTCTGTAAAGACTACAGTATAAGGACTTGCCCCGCCAGTGATGGCCACAGCAACTGGTACCGATGATGTATTAACAGATCCACAAAATATGCCAGAACCTGAAATCGCCGCAGAGGAAGGAGGAGTGAGTGCGGTTGTTGTACCATTGATAATCAAATCATTGTCCGCAGCAACAGCAGATGTTCCTATACGCATAGTACCGCCAGTACCCGGTGTGCCACCTCCTGCGGCGCCCCCCCAACCATACAGTCGGAAGGTAACTGTACCCGTTGCATTAGTTGCACCAACAGTAAATGTAAATGGGGGCTGAGCTGTAGTTGGCACAACAACAGTGCCTAAATCAGCCGTGAAGCCATCCAAACTACTCCTAAGTGTAGCGTTTGCAGGGCCAGTACCAGAGGCGCGCAACACCATTTGAACATTGGTGATGTTAGCATTGGCACAAGCCTTAATAGGCAAGGTAAATTCGTAATACTCATTATTGGTAATTGCTTGCGCTAATGTTGTAGCCACAGCAGTATTGAACCACATATTTGAGTTAATAGACCCTCCAGCAGTAGAGGCAATTACACCAGCACCACGCTGCAAAATACCGGGATTGATATTTGTATTTGTGGTGGTTGTAGGGTTGGATACTTGATTGCCTGCAGAGGCACTTAATTCCCAAGTAGCCAACTGCGCAAAGGTTCCAAAATGGAAAACGGCGCAAAGCAATAAAACTAGAAGCGCAGGCATGGCCTGCTTCACGTATAAACTTTTCATGAGTGTATTAAAAATTAAAACTGCTACAAAGGTAGCAAACAAGTTCTAAACATAAAAGCAAATAGTGAAGCAGAAAAAACATTTATCATAAAATGCTGAAAGTCAATATATTATGGAATATTAATTTTCAGTGTAGAGATAAATAAAAGGCAAACCGCCCTACCCTCCTGCCTTTTTGGTATTGGAAAAACCTTTATCCAAAAGGTATTTAAGTACCTTGTCGCGGTGGTCACCTTGCAATATGATCTCGCCATCTTTAGCATTTCCTCCTGTCGCGCACTTATTTTTGAGTGTTTTGGCCATATCTTCCAAATCATTATCCGAGCCGATATACCCTTTGATAATTGTGGCTTCTTTATTGCCTTTAATCCGTTGTAGCCAAATCCGCAAGGCTTGTTTTTCGGGTGCGATCGTCTTGTCGTCTTCCGGTTCGTCGCTTTGAAATCGGAAATTAGGATCGGTGGAAAACACAAAGCCTCCACCTGTATTTTTATTGCTCTTTGCCATATTGATAAAATGATGAATTGTTAGTTAAGGAATGAGATTTAAATAAAGGTACAACTTTGGCGGTCTTATTTTGCCCCTCTTTGCGTTATTCATCGGTTGTTTAGCACCACTAAACGCCCTCTTCATGCCTTAATAGTGACAAAATCGTCTCCCCAAATCTGTACCTTTATTTAAATCTCATTC
>JBEAVK010000016.1:0-14943 GCA_041160955.1 Bacteroidota bacterium | reverse complement strand
AGCAAACGGCAATACCGAAATATACCAAGTGCCTGTATCGAGTGAAAAATGGTAATGCCCAGCCGCGTCGGTGGTGGTGTACCATTTCCCTTGTGTTCCGGCAGCGGTGACTAACCAATTTTTCAAGGGCATTTCCGAGGCATCGACTTGGCAATTTTGAACGGCATCGTAGGCAACAGTACCCGAAACGGTGTTTTGCCATACTTCCCCAAATTGGTCGGTACGCAGCAGCCAAGCGTGCAAAGTACCATCGCCGAAAGAGGCTGATTGACCCGCAAGTGCAAAGCCACCATCTGGCATAGCGGCAATATCCCAAAAAATATCGCCCTTTACACCGCCATACGTTTTGTACCAAAGTAAATTACCTTCGTTATCGGCCATTGCCAAAAATGCGTCGCGGCTGCCATTTACGGTGGCGCGGGTTTCTCCTGCAATAGCGATGCGGCCATCGGGTAAAATAGCGGTAGCATGTGGCACTTGAAAACCGGGCATTGGAATATGGCTCGTCCAAAGCGTATTACCCGAAGCATCCAAACGTGTTAACCAAATATCTTCTTCCAAATAAGTAGGATTATCGGTATTGTAGGCAGAGCCAACCATTTGGTAAGTGCCATTATTTATTGGATAAATACCCGAAATACGTTCATTTTCAGGCGTTTCATAGGTGTAATTGGCAGTTAAGCCGCCATTTTCGTCAATTTTAAGGAGGAAAAAATCGTAATTAGGGTCTTGCGCACTACGCGTGTAGGTACCCGCCACAAAACTTGCACCATTGCCCAATGGCAATACTGCATTGGCAATGGCACTAATGCCAATACTATCGGTACGCGACCAAATGACTTGTCCGGCGGTATTTACGGCACTTGTCCAGGCGCGGGTTACATTGCTGCCTGCGGTATTGGTTTGAGTGCCACAAGCCATCGTCGTATTACCATCGGGGCGCAGCGCGGCGTGATAGACCGTGCCGTTGGTCACATTGGTGAGGGGTTGTAGGATTTGGCCATTATTTGAGGTGGATAGGTGTTGTATTTGACCATTTGCGTTATTGCCTACTATTTTCCAAGTACCTGTTGCGCCGGGCAATAGTACCGCTGCACTTTCGGTCTCCCCCGCTGCGCCATACGTCTGCTCCCACATCAATTGCCCATAAGCATCTGCTTGCATCAGATAGATATTGGACGGATTACTGCCATCCGAACGGCTACCAGCAGCCACCAAAGCACCATCGGGGCGCACTTGAAGCGAAAAGAGCCGATCACCTTCGTAGTAACGCTGCCAGCCTTGCGCAACAACGTGTAAGGGTAAGCATAAACAGATGAGGTACAGGTATTTCATAATTTATTATTTTACACAAACACGTTCGGCAACTTGGTAGAGTTGAAGCGCTTGTATTGCAATGAGTCAAATGTACAAGTAATTGCTGCTCTCCAACAAAAACAAATTATACCAATTCTCGGATTTTTTTTTACTTTTGTGCCTATGAAAGCATTAAATTTGATCCAAACATTTACTAAAAAAGATTGGCATTGGTTTGAAAAATTTATTTCAAGCCCTCTTTTTAATAAAAATAATGTACTTATCCAGTGGTTTTTGTTGCTCAAGCAGCAAAAAAGCAAGAATGCTCCAATCTCGGAAAAAATAATTGGATTACCCGCCGTACAAAACTCAAAAGAAGCAGCAAATCTGCACCATACCTCTAATTATTTTTTAAAAAGTATCGAGACCTACTTATCGTGGGAAGAATGGCAAAACGATGAGATGGAGCAACTGCTGTATTTGCTCACCGCATGCCGGAAACGGAATTTGGAGCGGCATTTTAAAGAAGTGCACTTGCGGCTAGAGCGGCAGATGGAAAAAGAACCCATCCGAAACCCGCAGTTTTACCGTTTTAAGTACCGTATGGCCTTTGAAGAGCATGAGCAAAGTATGGAAGCAGGCCGCGCAGGTGCGGAACAATTGCAGGCGTTGTCCGATTGGCAAGATGTGGCTTTTGTAGCCGAAAAACTCAAAAATGGCTGCATTTTGCTCAGCCGCAGGAAGGTACTCAATACGTCTTTTGAAATGGGATTATTACCATCTGTCCTACAATTTGTACAAGATCGGCCCGATTTGCTGCAATACAAAGCCATTGCCGTTTATTATTATGGCTATATGGCGCTGAGTGAGCCACAGGAAGAATCGCATTTTTTTGCCTTGAAAGGGCTATTAAAGGCGTTGAATATTCAATTCCCGATCCACGAACTGCGGAATATTTATCTTTTAGCCGTCAATTTTTGTATCAATCGGATCAATTTACGCCAAGATCAGTACCTGCGCGAATTGCTGGATTTGTACCAAGCGGGTATTTTGGCAGAAGTATTTATTGAAAACGGCCATATTTCGCGTTTTACTTATACCAATATTACCTTACTCGCGCTGCGCATGAAGGAGTATAATTGGGTGCAACATTTTATCGAAACCTATAAACACCGCCTGCCCGAAAGCCAACGACAAGGTACGCATGCCTTTGTTCAGGCGCGTTACCTCTGCGAAATCGGGGATTACGACCACGCCATGCCCCTGCTCCAAACCATGGATTTCGATGACATACTCCACAACCTAATGGCCAAAACTATGCTGCTCCGTATGTACTATGAAACGGGTGCTTTTATGGCATTAGAGAGTCTTTTGGCGAGTTTTACGACGTATTTGCGTAGAAAAAGACAAATTGCCGACCAACAAAAGACGGCTTACTTCAATACAATCCGCTTTGTCCGTAAACTGATTGCGCTACGCCCGGGCAACAAAAAGGAACGAATGGCACTAAAAACGGAGATTGCAGGTACGGCTTTGGTGGCGGAGAAAGATTGGTTGATGGAACGGGTGGGGGCAGGTTGAGCAGGTTCAGTTTTTTTAGTAAGTATTTGGACATCATCCATTACAGTATTAAATAGTGCTGGGGCATCTGTGACCAATCTAAAAGTCTGCGTATAAAGAACAATAAAAAAACCGATTACACTTAACATACTCCTCTTCTACAAAAAAAAATCCGGCCTACTGATTGCAGCGGGCCGGACATGTAACATACTATGAGAAAACTATCGCAAATGTATGTTATCTATTTGATGAAAAGATACTGACTTAGGAAGCGGTGCAATTTGCTAGAAAACCTGATGCATTTTGATTATTACCGGACAAATGCAACGTTCCAAATCCTAACCGACATAAAAATTTGATGAATCATCTGGGGCTGATCGTTTGCACGATCAGCCTTTTTTTTATCTCTTTTTAATTATACCGGCTGATGGTTGCGGCTTTTCATCCAAAACCATAGTCCTGTAAACGCAGCGATCAAAATAATCGGGAAAATAACGATATTGGACAATGTCGCTTGTCCAGCCATCAATTCCAATTGCGCCATAGACTCCTTTGGTATAGAGTTAAAGAAAGCCGTAAGCCCTTCTGGACTCATTTCGCCTTCGTATTTATAACCCATTGCCCCTGCATTATCCAATTTCGACTTGTCCAACCAACCGCCTACAATAGGTTGCAACATAGCCGTAGCAAACATACCTGCGCCGCCCATCAGCGACATACCCAATGCACCCGATTTAGGGATATATTCCGCTGTAAAACCAAGCATAGTAGGCCAAAAATAGCATACACCGATCGCAAAAAGAACAGCAGATACATAAGTCATGCCACCTGTTGCATGACTCATCGAATAGATACCCAAAGTAGCAATTACTGCCGAAGCCAACAAAACGCCAACCGGATTGAGGCGGTGAATAACTGGCCCTGCAAAATAACGACCAACAGCCATCAAACCAGTCACCAAAGCCAATACCAACATCGGTTGTGCGCCGGCTTTACCCAACAAACGCTCTACCCATTGTTGCGTACTCAATTCTGTATTGGCCGTCAAAACCATACAAAGAATCATAAAAATGTACAAAGGATTCATCATACCCTTCAAGTTATCTAACAAGGAAGCCTGTCCTGCATCAGCACGTTCGGGGAAGGATTGCCCCATGAACAAATAAGCATAAATAGCCGTCGGGATTAACATCACCGCAATTTGTACCTGCCAGCCCAAATTCATGCCTTGTGCGCCCAAAAACTGGGACAATAACGCTCCCAAGAAAATACCGCCAGGAAACCAAACGTGAAACTTGTTCAACATAGTCGTCTGGTTTTTCTTATACATATTGGAAATCAAAGGATTACACGCTGCTTCTACGGTGCCATTACCAAATCCGATAAAGAAATTGGACAATAGCAATGAAAGAAAACCTCCTGCAAAAATCGTCATTAAAATACCTAATAAATGGGCTGCAAAAGCCACCCAGACCATCCGCTTGGGGCCAAATTCGTTGTACAGCCAGCCGCCAACAATAGTGGCAATCGGGAAACCCAAAATCGCCATTTGATTGATATAGCCTAATTGGGTATCCGTAAGGCTAAATTTAGTAGATAATTCAGAAAGAATACCCGCCCTGATCGCAAATGCAAAAGCAGTGGTCACCAAGGCGAAGCAACTTGCTGTAAATAAACGTGATGAATTGATCATAAATAAAAAGTTAGTTGAATCGTTATAAGATTTAGGTTTGTCTGTTGATCGGTGCGAAGGTATCAAAAGTTTTATATTTTTCAGTAGAACAGAAAAAATTAATCTACCCCTTGCATTATTGATCAGAAAACCTGCATCTTTGCAGCCGAATTGAACCTACCGTTCATTCCTTGTATTTATTTACCGTAGTTTAATATCAATCAATCCAATGCTCGTAAAAACGTATGCGGGATCCGTCCATGGGGTGGATGCACGTACCATCACCATTGAGGTGAACACCGGTGGCCCAGTGGCCGCTGCTCAGCAAGACAAACCCAGTTTCTTTATCGTTGGCCTTCCCGATAGCGCAGTACGCGAGGGTTATTCGCGGATGGAGGCTGCTTTTAAAAATTCGCGTTTGCACTTGCCCCGCCTCAAAACCATTATCAACTTGGCTCCAGCCGATATTCGGAAAGAAGGTTCTTCGTTTGACCTACCCATTGCCGTCGGTATCCTTGCCGCCTCGGATATTATTCCCGCCGATGGGCTGGATCAATATTTTATCATGGGCGAATTGTCTTTGGATGGCTCTTTGCGGCCTATAAAAGGCGCATTGTCGATTGCGATCCAAGCGCGCAAACAAAAATTCAAAGGATTTATCCTACCCAAAATGAACGCCAAGGAAGCCGCTATTGTCAATGACCTCGATGTATATGGCGTAGAGACGCTCTCCGAAGCCTTGTCGGTATTGGCTGGTGACAGCAATATCTTGCCGACCAACGTGGATACCCGCGACGAATTTGCGGCCAATCTCGATAATTACGATGTCGATTTTAACGATGTACGGGGTCAGGAGAATATCAAACGCGCTTTAGAATTAGCGGCTTCTGGCGGTCACAATGTGATTTTAATTGGCCCTCCAGGTGCAGGAAAAACGATGTTGGCGCGCCGATTACCCACTATTTTGCCACCACTTACGCTAAAAGAAGCCTTAAACACAACCAAAATCCATTCAGTTGCAGGTGTTTTGCCCCGCGATTCGGCTTTGATTACCACACGCCCATTTCGTTCTCCGCACCATACCATCAGCGATGTGGCATTGGTGGGCGGCGGCTCCGATCCGATGCCTGGTGAAATCAGTTTGGCGCATAATGGTGTGTTGTTTTTGGACGAATTGCCCGAGTTCAAACGCTCGGCCTTGGAAGTGATGCGCCAGCCGATGGAAGAGCGGCGCGTTACCATTAGCCGTGCTAAGGTATCGGTAGATTATCCCGCCAGTTTTATGCTCGTGGCTTCCATGAATCCTTGTCCTTGCGGATACTATAACCATCCCGAAAAAGATTGCGTATGCGGCCCGGGTGTGGTAAAGCGTTATGTTTCAAAAATATCGGGGCCATTACTCGATCGTATTGACCTCCACGTGGAGGTAACGCCTGTTTCTTATGACGAATTGAGTAGTAAAGAACGACCTAAAATTACTAGTACCGAAATTAGAGAACGTGTATTGCGCGCACGCGAGGTTCAAGACGAACGCTTCAAAGACATAAAAGAAGTATATTGCAATGCGCACATGCCGAGTCGTATGGTACGCGAAGTATGCCAACTTTCGGACGCAGGTATCACACTGCTAAAAACCGCGATGGAAAAACTGCAATTATCGGCACGCGCCTACGACAGGATACTCAAAGTAGCGCGCACTGCCGCCGATTTGGGTGGCAGTAAGGATATTCGTATTGAAGATTTGGCAGAAGCGATACATTACAGGAGTTTAGATCGGGAAGGATGGGCTGGATAAAGAGATCAAAATCTAGATCAAGAGCAAGATGTTAATTTTTTCAAAGTGTAAACCTAAAAAAACGGCGAAAAAACGGCGCGATTTTTGTTAATTCGGACATATGCAGGCAACTCGAAGGTGGCTTTTTGCACCATCTAAAGACTAAGTACACTGTAAAATAAGTTTTTTTAGGTTTTGAGGATGTAATCGACCCAGTATGGGTCAAATGTTTATAGAGCAATGTGGCTGTATGACATTCGACCCCGACTGGGTCGCACGCGTATTGAAACCACGAATTTGCTATAAACATTTGACCCATTCTGGGTCGGCCAATGGCTGCAAATATATTGAAAGTAGGATCATGGAATCCTAAAAAAATTTATTTTACACTGTACAAACCATTGTTTAATTTTATCTTTTTGAATACCAAATTGGATAAAATTCAAACAACTGTTAATCAGGTTTATCGGCAATACAATTTCGAATCATCGAATACTTAGAAAGAATATGAAAAAATTTGGCATTTTGTTCTTGCTCGCAACATTAGTTATTTTTGGTTGCGTAACGACAAAAAAGAAAGGCGATGTTAGTAAGTTTAAAAGGGGATATCACAGCCTTACCTCGCATTATAACTATTGGTTCAATGCCAACGAAGCATTGCGCCTGAAAGAAGCCGAAATGGTCAAAGGTTATAAAGATAATTATAATAAATTATTGCCACTTTACCCCGAAACAGCCGGAGAAACAGCCGCCGCCAAAAAAGATTTTGAAGCCGTAGAGAAAAAAGCCGCTATGGGTATTGGCCTGCATACGGTGGGCGCTTGGACCGACGATTGTTACTTGCTACTCGCTCAATCCCAATTCTATAAACAAGATTTTGAAACCGCCGAAACCACGCTTTCCTTCATCAAGGAAGAGTACAATCCGAATAAAACGGCGAAAACAAAATTGAAAAAAACATCGAGCAAAAAGAAAGCGTCGGCCAAAAAAAGTAGCGCAAAAAAGAAAAAAGCGATAAAAAAGAAAAAAGCGGCAAAAAAGAAAAAAGCAGCAAAAAAGAAAAAAGCGGCAAAAAAGAAAAGCAGTAAAAAAGGTAAATCAAGCGCTAAAGACAAAAAAACTACCTCCGCTAAAGATAAAAAGACGGATACCTCCGTTGCCGATACCAAAAAAGACAATACTAGCAAAAAGAAAGAAGACCCCGACGACGACGACAAATTAGAAGTAACGGGCAAAAGCCCCTACAAACGCGATCGCCGTGATGCCGCTTACCCTTCCGCTATGATTTGGTACGGACGTACCCTTATTGAGCGCGAAAAATACGAGGAAGCCGAAATGATTTTCCGCGAACTCAACGAAGATCCATTTCTGCCTAAAAACCTGCGCGACGATTTGTCAAAAGCAGAAGCACACCTTTGGATTGAACAAAAGTTTTATGATAAAGCAGGTGTTGCCTTGTCAAAAGCCATCAAATATGCCCGTAAAAAGAAAGAGCGCGCTCGAATGGCTTTTATCCAAGCACAACTTTTTGAAATGGCAGGCGAAACCGAACAAGCGTATAATGCTTTGGAAACGGTATTGAAAAGTAAACCTGAGTATGCCCTTGAATTTAATGCACGCCTCCACCAAATTTTGGATGGTTGGTATGCAGGCACAATTACCAATTCCGACGCGCAAAACCGTCTGGATCGTATGCTCAAAGAAGGTAAAAACAAGGAGTACCGCGACCAAATTTATTTCACCTTGGGCGAGTTGGCTTTGGCGGATAAAAAGAAAAAAGAGGCGATTGGTTATTTTGCAAAATCGTTGGCAGCCTCTTCTGGTAATACCGCACAACGCGCCGAAAGTTACCTCCGCTTGGCTGATCTTTACTACGAAACAGAAGATTTTGTACTCGCCAAAGCCTATTACGATAGCACTATTTCGGTATTGCCGACTACGGATGAGCGTTTTGCACGCGCCAATATCAGTTCCAAAAACTTGACCGAAATTGCCCGTTTGATCACAACAATCGAAAATAACGATAGCATCGTTCGGGTATTTAATATGTCCGAAGCAGAGCGGAATGAACTTGCCAAACGGATCAAAAAAGACCGCGATGCTGCGGCTGCCAAACAAGCGGCTGCAGATCAGGCCAATAAAGATGCCAATAAAGATAAAGGCAAAAGTGCTCCTCCTCCTGCTGCCAATGCCAGCTCAAAAGCATCTACTTTCTATTTCTATAGCGATGCAGCGATTAAAAAAGGTAAACGCGATTTTGAACGCAGCTGGGGCGACCGCAAACTGGAAGACAACTGGCGGAGGAGTCAAAGGCTGACTGGTGGTGCCAATGAAGATCCGGGTAATGCCAATGCTGATGATGATCCGGCCAAAGCCCAAAAAACAGAAGAAGATGCACTTACTGATATTTTTAAAGATCTACCACGTAACCAAGCCGAACTTTCGGTGATTCACCTCGCTACTTACGAGGCGATGTTCAAATTGGGTACGCTGTTCCGCGACAAATTGGACAATAATATCCGTTGTTCCGGCACACTGGAGGATATGCAAGCGCGTTACCCCGATACGGCTCGTTTCGATAAAGAAACTTGGTACTATTGTTTCTTAGCATTCAACGACCTCCGCAACCCAACACGGGCACAGTATTATTTGGATCTATTGGTCGGGAAATACCCGAACAGCCCTTATACCAAGTCGATTACCGATCCTAATTTTGCCAATGCGAGCAAAGAAAAAGAACGCGAACTCAATATTTATTACGAGCAGACGTATAATACATTCCGCAAAGGTGACTACAAAACGGCATTGGAACGCTGTGAAGAAGCACCCAAGAAATATGGTTCTACGAATGTCTTTACCCCAAAATTCGCCTTGCTGAGTGCGTTATGTGTGGGCAATTTGCAGGGTAATGAAGCCTATTGTAAAGCACTTGCGGAGGTGATTGCGCGTTTCCCAGATAGCCCTGAGTCAACACGTGCGAAGGAAATAGCACGTCTTTTAGCCTGTAAAGGTTTTGAGGGCAATGGTGAAGCCAAAAAAACAGATCTCGACGAGGCATTTGTTCCAGAAGATGATAAACTCCATTATTTTATGGTGGTGCTGACGGGCTCAGATATCAAATTGGAAAATGTAAAAAATTCGATTTCGGATTATAACCGCGAAAACCACAAAAATGAGCAATTGCGCCTTTCTAATATTTATCTAGGTACTTCGCAAGACCAGCCAATTATTGTACTCCGCAAATTTGACAATAAGGTAAAGGCCATGAAATACCTCAATGAAGTAAAAAACAAAAAGGATTTCTTAGGCGAAAGTGCCAAAATAAGTTACGAAAAGGAGTTTTTTGTAGTCACACAGGAGAATTATAGAAGGGTACTTAAAAACAAAACTTTGGATGGATACAGGGCATTTTTCCAGAGTAATTATGAGAAATAGGGTTTGGTTCGATCTGATCTATTTTATTGTAACCATCCCGTAGGACTATGGTTTATACATAATCTTTACATCAATTTAGGCTTTAGCAAGTTTTGACCCTACAATGAATACAGGGCTTTTTTTATAAAAAATCAGGTGGAGCGCACCGTAATATTTGTAGCAAAATCGGCGACATCAAGGTTGAAGGAGCAGCGTACCGTAACATTAAATTTAATATTGCGCTGCGCTGCACCTTTTACAAGAAAACGCTGTTGAGATATAATGTCTATTGATAAAACAGTATTGAAACCGACAATTTATATTACCAAGACAAAGTGGAGAAATTCAAACAGTTTTTAAAAAACATTGCGCCAATTACAGATAACGAGTTTGCTGACACAATTTCGTACTTTAAAGAACAGCATCTACAGAAAGGAGACTTTTTTATAAAGCAAGGTAAAGTGTGCCGACATATTGGATTTATTATTAGTGGTTCGATACGAATTTATTATGTCAACCAAAAAGACGAAGAGATCACGTATGGATTTTGTCAAGAAAACTGCCTAACAACTTCATTGAAAAGTTTCATTACTCAAACACCAAGCCATTTGGTTTTACAAGCATTGGAAGACACCAATTTGCTTACCATTGATTTTGAACATTTAAACCTACTGTATAAAAACTATCCAACTTGGCAAAATATTGGTAGAATTATTACCCAAAACGAATTTCTAATTATGGAGCAATATGCCTCCGTATTAAATAACGAAACAGCCAAAGAAAAATATTTGCGACTTCTGAAAGAACAACCAGACGTTTTACTCAAAGCAAATATTGAAGATATTGCCTCTTATTTAGGTGTTACGAGAAGAACATTGTCGAGAATACGACAAGAAATTTCCAAATAGACTTGTTGAGACCACAACAAGCCTATTCATCATTTGAGGACATTTGTCCTTTTCAGCCCATAAAAGTTGCCCCACTTTTGCATTAAGTATTCACAATAAAATAATGTAAAATGGACAACGAGCAAATTCAAAAAAATGTAAAAAGTGGCTATGCTGATATTGTAAAGCGTAGCACAAAAAAATCTTTCCTTCCAAACATATTTCAATGTTGCGACCCAAAAGCAATTGCAACCGATATTGGAAAGAAAATTGGTTACAGCGAAGACGATCTTAAAAATGTTCCCGAAGATGCCAATCTCGGAATTGGTTGTGGCAACCCAACTGCATTGGCTTCCATTAAAAAAGGCGAAACGATCCTAGACCTTGGTTCGGGTGCCGGTTTTGATTGCTTTTTAGCATCAAGAGCAACGGGCGAAACGGGTAAAGTGATTGGTGTGGACATTACACCCGAAATGGTGGCACAAGCCAAAAAGAACGCTAAAAAAGGCAACTACAAAAATATAGAATTTAAAGTTGGTGCAATTGAAAACTTGCCAGTTGAAAGCGAAAGCGTTGATTTAATTATTTCAAATTGTGTAATCAATTTATCAAACCAAAAAGAACAAGTATTTAAAGAAGCCTTTCGTGTAGCAAAATCAAATGGTAGAATTATGATTTCCGACATTATCTTGCTTAAAGATTTGCCCGATTATGTGAAAAACTCGGTGGAAGGACATATCGCTTGTTTGGCAGGTGCAGTAAAAAAAGAAGATTATATCCGTGCAATTGCCAAAGCAGGTTTTACGGCAATCAGTATCGACAAAGAAGCAGGTTTTCCAATAGAATTGATGCTAAATGACCCAATTGCCGAGAAAATTATTAGAGAGAATAATCTGACCGAAAAAGAAATTTCAGCGATAGCCAATGCTATTGCAAGCGTTTCTATCAGTGCTAAAAAACGCCAATGATGAAAGCAAATTATAAAAAAACATTTTTAGGCAGTGTATTGGCGTTCATATTGGGGACAAGTTGTTGTTGGCTGACATCATTAGCCGTTTGGCTTGGAGGTGCAACAGTTTTAACAGCATTTGCTGCATTCCTTGGTCGCTTCAATACAATAATAATCATATTTGCATGCTTACTGCTGGCACTTGGAATGATTCAACTTTGGACTCATAGACGAAGAATACGAAAGTAAAATGAGTGAATTTTAAAAACTTAAATCCCGCTTGGCTTTCTGGGCTGGGTGGGATTTTTTTTTGTCGGCGTGACTTTTTTGTTCACGCCGACAATTGGGTACAAAACCATTAGTTTGCCTTTACCTGAAAACTTTTGATCACAGTAAGAAAGGCATTACGTTTATTGATGATTTTTGGGAAATGGCTCAATCTTAAATGGGTGCTTAATTGTCGGCGTAACTGGAAAAAGTCACGCCGACAAGAGGGACATTTTGTTGTTTGGGATACTTGGTTAAGATCTAAAATAATTGTAAAATAGCACGCCTAAAACAAATGCTAATGGAACTAGATAAAAAGGCAATAGCGTTTTAGAGCGCATCATATCCCAAACTGTATTGCCTCCTTTTATCAAATTTTCTTCTTTATCATTCACTGTGCGCTTGAATGTGTTGAGGTCATACTGGTAAGCGTCGGTATATGGGCGATGTTTGACTACCCATTTGTACAATTCGCGGTACAGTCGTTCAGTACTTAGAAAAAACGCATCCAAATACCAAAAACAGAAAATAGGTAGCAATAGAAACAAGTTCATTTGCATAGAAAAAGTATGATCGGTACTTGCTTGTGCAAAAAGTGCTTTGCTTTCCAATACCACCAAAGCAGAAAGAATACCAATAAGCCACGCTTTTACCTGAAAAGAATTTTGCGCCATGCGCTTCACAATATCTTGAATCAGGTCGAGTTCCTTGTGTAGATTATCGTGGTTGTCTGTTGATTTATTTGCCATTTTGTTGTATTATTTTTGTTTTGAATCAATGAGTTGCTTTATTGCCGTGACAACCTCTACAAAGGCTTCGTCTTCTGAGACATAATCCGATATCGGTTTACCATGAGATGGTAAAGCATTAAAATCTGCAAGTGGTGTATCCTGCCACATACAAGGGCGCAAAATAATGGGTACCACTATAGATTGATTACTTTTTTGTAGTTCAAGTGCCGTTTTAACTTCAACCTCCCAAATATACTCTGAACTTAAAGAGTCATTGCTTACTAAAAATAAAATAATATCGGCTACTGCCAAATTATTTTTTATTTCTTGATCCCACATGCTGCCAGCCTCGAGCATTTCATCATACCATACTTCTATCTTCTTTGCACGAAGCAACGGTGTCAGGTGTTTTCTAAATTTATTCAACCACTCCTTATCACGACTGGAATATGATATAAACATACGCAGCGGTTTCATACCAGAACCGTCGTCACTATTGGCCAGCACCATTCTTTCCTCCAAGGCTTCGGGTTTTTCGGTATCGACGAAAACCTCATCCAATAGCCTTTTAACGGATACATCTTCATAACTATTAGCACATTCCACCGTTTTTTTACCTTTTTCTAAGCGTTCTATAAGGTTTTTATGGTCGTAATAATGTGGATCAGGTCGTTTTCTGCAGACCACACAATCGCATGGCACCAATTTCTTATACCTTAATTTGCTAAAAGCGGCATGTATTTCATCCAATTGGTGTGTCGCAATCGTCATTAATTCTTTTCGACGCAACCCCGTAGCGCGGATCACAATCTCTCTATTACCATACGTTTCTGTAACCAATGCGTAAGAATCACCCACTTGCAGCACCACACCTTCGCGCCAGATAAACTGCTGTCCCCAAGCAATAAGTCGATGTATTTGGACTGCAAACTGCGTAAATAAACCTTTAGGCATAAAATCATAAGAGTACCGAACAGCAGGTGCTTGCTCCAACAAAGGACGATTCAAGGCAGGAATATGGGTTTTGTAATCTGGTTGTGCATAAGGCAATAACTCAGGCATTACATAGGTATCATGTGCAGAATGTACTCCATTACTATTATTGCCTACCCGATAGCAAAGTTTAAAGCGCAACATCAAGGCTAGTAATTGCTCTTGCTTATCGCGGTAACGCACCTCTGTCCAAATATTGGCAATTTCACTTTTTTGAAAAATACCGGGGCGATCTCCACCATAAACAGTTGGGCTATCATAAGCCATAAAGACCCCATCTGTTGCCCATTTCATGTTCAAAATCACGGTTTCGCGTAGTGCTGCATCTTCGTTAAAGTGTAGTATCGCTCCTAGATCGTGGAGGTAAGCGGCAAGGAATAACTGCCGTTCTCGTTCCACCATTGAATGATCGGCACATATTTGAAAATACCGTTCTAAGGAAATATAATCTAATTTTTCCTCTTGCTCAATACGTTCCAATTCTTGCCGAATATTATACCAAGTCAGTGGCCATTCGGAGCGAACATGGGGTAATTCCTGAATCCTATTTTTGAGTACCTGAATAACTTTTTGGGTATCTTCTGTATTCTTTTTGATACGAACTGGATCTCTGTCATTGGGGTGTGCGTCATCGTTGGTATCCAGATTGGCCGCTAGTAAGTCTTTTAAAAAATCAAAGCGTTCTTTCATTCCACCCAAATTAGGATAAGGAGGGCGGTCATCGCTTTGGTTCACTACTACATATAAAGGACTTCCTTCCCCATAAATCTCGGCCATTTGTAGCCAATAACTAAAATCGGTGTCTTGACGGCGGTTGTCGGCAATTACCACCCAAAGTGAGCGTTTTGTAAGAAAAAAACGATGCGTCCCTTGGTAAATATGTTGCCCTCCAAAGTCCCATAAGTTTATTTTAAAAGCGGTATCACCGATCCCTTCCATCAAGGGTTCTACAAAAATACCACGCGTACTTTCTTCCTTCCCGGGCAAAGCATCTGTAATGTTGACCATTTTACGCGCTAGCGTCGTTTTACCAGCACCCGGTTCGCCGAGGAGTAGCAATTTAGACTCGAGTAAAGGACGTGTGCTTTCCGCTTTGGCTCGTTCTTCAAAATAATTGAGAATTGCATCCTTGCCCTGTTTGGCTATTTCTACTGGAGGGTGAATAAGTGGACAGTTCTCAATAAAAATGCCCTCTGTATAACCCGCTTCTACATATAAGTCGGAGTCTCCCCAAAAAACGGGTATCCCCCTTTTGATCCAACTCAGTATAGGCGACAAATCACTAATTGGGGTATTAGAACAATCAAAAAATTTAATTTTACTTAATCTCGATAAAGGGCTTCCTTCCCCATAAATCTCGGCCATTTGTAGCCAATAACTAAAATCGGTGTCTTGACGGC
>JBEAVK010000013.1:0-5500 GCA_041160955.1 Bacteroidota bacterium | reverse complement strand
AGAGCCTGTATTAGGACCTTGTGGGTTGATTTCTGGACTATTTTTGTAATAATCAGCACCATACCAATCGCTGCACCACTCCCATACATTGCCGCTCATATCGTATAGCCCGAGCGCGTTGGGAGCAAAAGAACCAACCGGAGTTGTTTTTTGTCGGTATTCACCAACAACGGAATAAGGCTTTTTAGAATCCTCTTTTGCATAAAAATTGGCTTCCTTTGGGTCGAGTACATTTTTACCATTACCAAATAGCACTTCCTTACCGCCGCCGCGTGCGGCGTATTCCCATTCTGCCTCGGTAGGCAGGCGGTAGGTTTTGCCTGTTTTTTTGTTTAATTTCTGGATATATAATTGTACATCATCCCAACTTACCTGCTCTACCGGATAGTTATCGCCATTTTTGAAACGGGAAGGATTGTCACCCATGATTTCAGTCCATTCCTTTTGGGTTACTTCATATTTGCCAATATAAAAATCGGAGAGGGTGACTTGATGCGCGTGTTCATCGCTTCTACAGTCTTTTTGTTCGCTGGTACAGCCCATGGTGAATGTGCCGCCTTTTACAAAAACTAAGCCGTCATCGGATATATTGGGTTGTGGTTTGGGTTGGGGTACCGGTGGTGGTGTAGCAATCGGCGGCGGTGCTACTTGTTCCTTTCTGATCGATTCAACCATTTCGTGGAGTGCTTCAACGATCTCTGTCCACGCATCATCAGAATGGGTGAAGGAAGTAATAGCCTTCATGTTTTTGGGTAGTCCTTGCAGACCCGCAAAAATAGGAATACCTTGCCAAAAACAACTTCTTACCAAAATAGGTACGATTCTACTCTTTTTTTGCAGCGCGGTCTTTAGTTCTGTCTTTTGAATAAAACTAGAGTTCAGGGCATCTACACTCAACAATACCAAAAAAAGATCAGCCGAGCGCAAATGTTGTTCTATTATTTTTTCCCATTCTTCACCGGGTAAAATAGCACTATCCTCCCATATTTCTAAATGACCTGTCACCACCAATGTACTTTTGAGGTGTGCCACCAATTCCTGTTTATGGGCTTCGTCCTTTCGGGCGTAAATGATAAAAGTTTTAAGCGGTTTTGACATATAAATAATATTGTCGCAAAGATACATCGTATGAATTAAAGAATATTGATTATACTTTGCTAAAAAAGTGGGTATCCAAAATTCGTATATATACGACTCTTTTCTCGTCCAAATACCCAAAACACACTACTTCAAAATCTGATGCAAAGTCCAAACCTGTGGAACAATCCCCCTTTTTCCATCATTCTCGATCACCCAATCCGCCAATGCCACTTTTTGAGATTCGGGCATTTGGTTGGCGATTCGGTTACGTACAGCATTTTCGTCGCTGCCATCGCGGGCCATCACACGCGCAATCCTGACTGCTTCTGGCGCAGTGACCACAATAAGGCCATCGAGGTATTGGTGGCTACCGCTTTCGATCATAAGCGCAGCTTCTTTGATGGTATAGGGTGCATGGGTTTGTTGAGCATGCCAATTTTGGCTGTGTTGTTCCACCGCAGGGTGCACAATGGCGTTGATTTGGTCGAGTTTAGATCTGTCTTTAAAAATAATATCGGCAATATAGGCACGGTTGTATTGCCCATTTGTATAGGTCTCCGAGCCAAAGGCTGCAATCATTTCCGCAACGATTTTTTCATCGTTTTCGATCAACCATTTTGCCCAATAATCGGCATAATAAATGGGAATGCCTAGGGATTCAAAAATCTGGCAAACGGTCGTTTTTCCACTCCCAATTCCACCCGTAATACCAATCCTGTAAGGGCGATTCATCTTGTCTTTTTTTTGTTTAAACATGTGGTAAACGCGAACGCTGACGTAAAGCCGCACGCGCAAAAGGGAGTGTTGGCATAGCATTCATGGCGCGAATATCCTCCAAAAAACTAGAATCTTCGTCCAAAAACTTAAAAACAGCACTTCCTTCGAGGTTTTTAAAGAAATCCCCAAAAATTTGATGCGCCGGAATTAATCCATCATCCAAAGCACGCAAGAAAACGGAATCGTAAATCCTAAACTTCTTTCCTGAACGCAGCAAACTCGGATTGGGTTGTCCTGTATTGGCCCAATCTTGCGCGAATGCTTTTATCCTACGCTGGGTGCGCTTAAAAGCATAGCCGCTGGAAGGTTTTACAAAGCCACCAGCCGTCCCAATCCTGATTTCGCGGCCATACGGCCCAGCAGAAAAAGGAAAATCGGTCATTGGAATTACCCCAAATTCCTCTTGTACAATATCGTAATCATCAATTTTCAAAAACACTTCGATATACTGTTTTAAAGCAGCAATATACGCTTCATCGGACAGCAATTCGGGTGAAAAAACGGTAAACTCCACCAAGGCTTCGGTCTCAGAAAAGGGTAGCACATATACAAATCGAGTATCCTTTTCCTGCGGTACCCGAAAGTCCATAAAAGTAGCCGTATTCGGGTCAAAACAAGGCTTTGGCGTTCGGATAATCCAACCTTTAAAATGTTGGAGTAAATAAATAAAACCTTTGATAGGTTGGAGATTCAGAAAAGAAAAAGGTGTGGCAAAATGATCCTTTTCTAAGGCTGGCATCAGTTGAAAAGGAACTAATGCGCTATTGAATACCCACTTTGCTTCGTAGGTATCAGTGGCCGTTTGGACAATCCCTTGCTGGCTGTCCATCCGCTCAATTGCGCCTTGAACAAAAGTGATATTTGGATTTTTTTGGAGTTCTTTTTTTGCCCACGAATAAAAATCGATACCCCTAACCATCAGGTATTGATAACCATTGGTTTGGAGCAATTTGGAATGCGATGGACTGTAAAATTGAATATTATCCCAACGGTGGTACACCACAGGCGGTAATGATGCCTGTTGCTCGGCATTGGCCCAAAAACACCAAGTACGATCATTTTGAGTCTTGGTACTGCGGTCTATGAGTACTATTTTTTGCTCCGCAAATGCAGGGTTGGCTGCCAGTTCAACGGCTAGGCTGAGCCCCGATAATCCGGCACCGGCAAAAAGAATATCGCACTTGTGGTGTAGCATTGTGGTGGGTTAATGTTGTGAATAATGAGGTGTTTACCCTAATGGGCGAGATAAAATGGGGTAAGTCATTACTTTCTAGTTCGTAATTGAAGCCTTGGAACAATTTAGGTATTGAAATAGTTCAAAGCCATTGATAGTATAAATATTGTAACTGGAAAGCCTCTTTGTTTATGGTATTAGGCATGAGTACGATTATTGGATTAGGTATTTCATCTGATTTGAATGGATTATCCTCCATAGTCGCAATCAAAAAGGGGAATGTTTAGAAAAGTGTGTGGCAAAATAGGGAATTAGGAGCAAATTCCTATTTATTTGGTTTCGTCACGCACTCGCACTCCATTTTTTTTAAAAGAATAAACCATACCACGGTTGATTTCCAAGAACACGATTTTCCCAAAAAACAAAAGATCCTGTTGTTTCCCCGCCAGCAAAGATTGAATTTCCCAAGAATGTCGCGTTTCGGCATAATGAATAATAAAAAAGTATTTTATCAAAAAAAACCTGTCTTTTGCACTTTATTTCAGAAACATAGGGGCTGAAAGTTATTCAGCCGACTAATAATTCAATGCAATTTTGGCTAAATCAATGCGTACTTAAACGCACTTTAAATAAAGTTATCTAGTGTCATAATGTATTTTTCTCCGTCCAAAATAAAATACAGTATTCAAATTATAATATAATAAATAATGATAAAACATTGTACACTTTCTTTGCTTGGGGTATTTTATTGTATTACCTCCATTTTTGCACAAATCACTTGCGACCCTGGTCAGTCTAAGTTGCGTTTTGAGCTAACTCCAGATTACTACTGGTATGAAGTTTCGTGGCAAGTCAAAGACATTCAAAACAACCAAATTTTAGCACAAGATTTTTGTGTTGATTCTGCTGATGTTGTAAAAGAATATTGCATTCCTAGTAATACTTGTGTTGAATTTCGAATGATAGACAATATGGGCGATGGTATAGCACCCGATGGCTTTTATAAAATTTATTTGAATGATACATTGGTTTTTGAAAACCTAACAGGTGTTTATGGTCTCTTTGAAGCCACTACATTGGGTTGTCCGCCGGGCGTTAATTGCTCCAATCTAGCGCCTATCGATACTGGCGCAACAACGACACTTTTAGGTGGCTTTACCACATGGCATACATTTACGCCTGCCCAAAATGGGATTTTCCAAATCAGTACCTGTGATACAGCAAATCTCTGCCCAACTAAAATATGGGTTTATGGTACAGAATGCGCGTTTATTGTGCCGTTTGAAAGTAACCAAGGGACGCTGTTTTATAGTGATGGCGGTTGTAGTAATGATAGTAGTTTGGCGGAGGCTTCCTTGTTTTTGGAAGGGGGAAAAAACTATTTTATCAGGGTTGGTTACGCAAATAGTAATTTGTGCGGAGGCGCACCAATCCATTTTGATCTTTCTTATCTTGGGCCTATCGTAGGTTGTATGGACACTTTGGCGTGTAATTACAATCCATTGGCATCTGTAAGTAGTGATTGTATCTATCCGGGTAACCCAGATTGTCTAGTAGCACCCGATTTGCTGGTGGTACAGGAAGCAATATCCAGTTCATTCCAATTGAGTTCTTTGGAAAACCTTGACCCTTGTGCCGTAGAGGAAGGCTGTTTGAAAGGTTTTGGTTTGCGCAACCTGATCCGTTTTGATACTCATATCAAAAATATTGGTGAAGCAGATTTTTATATTGGTCATACGCCTACTTCTCCCACTATACCTTCCGATCAATTTGTCTATGATCCCTGCCATAGCCACTGGCACTATAGGGGCTATGCCGAGTATATTTTATATAACCAGCAGGGTAAATATATACCGATTGGTTCTAAAAATGGTTTTTGCGTGCTAGATTGGGAGTGTACCGATGGCACAAAAAAATATACGTGTGAAAACATGGGTATTAGTGCTGGATGCGGTGATATTTATGATAGGAATTTGGATTGCCAATGGCTTGACATTACGGGCTTGGAAGCAGGGCAATATACTTTTGTTTTACGCGTCAATTGGGATAAAACGCCCGACAAATTGGGTCGTATTGAAAAAACGTATGACAACAACTGGGGGCAGGTTTGTTTCCGACTCACCTATAGTTCAAATGGTGCACCGGATATTGAACTGTTTGACGACTGTGAGCCTTATGTGGATTGCCTAGGTGTTACTTATGGCAATGCGGAGCAAGATTGTGAGGCTGTATGTAATGGAACTGCTTTATTTGGCGATATCAACCACGACTTAACCCGCGATGCAGATGATGTTGTGCAGTATTTGGAATCTGCTTTGTTGGATACAGCAGCCACTACCACCTGCCGCGATTTATTTGCAGACCAGCATCTGGATGTGTATGATGCCGCTTTATTGCAAGAATGTGCGCTGCATGGTGATAGTATTGCTTATTGGGGTTCTTCTTTTGCTTGCGAATTTCCAACAGGCA
>JBEAVK010000420.1:0-11205 GCA_041160955.1 Bacteroidota bacterium | reverse complement strand
AAAATCCAAAAAACCAAGTGACACAACATAAAAACTCACTAATATTGCTGCTTTAAAAGTAAGCGGTAAAACTGTCGCTAGTATTATGAATAATGATGAAATTATCGAGGCTATTAAGAGCGATGATGAACTCGCTGTTAAAAAAGTGTATGTTTTTGTTTGGTCTAAAGTAAGTGCAGGTCTAGGTAAATTGGTGAACGATGATGAATTATTGAAGGATTTGTACCAAGATGCTTTTGTTTTATTTAGGCAAAAAGTAAAGTTCGAGGGGCTGATTTGTAAAAATTCGGTGGGTTATATCTATAAAGTAATGCGCCATGCTTGGCTCAAAAAATGGAGAGATGACTCTAAAAAGAAGGGGAGTAGTAGCCCAATGGAAGAGGCATTGCTCAACGTAATAGAAATGGATGATGAAGCAGATGATTTGGAGGAAACCGAAGCAGAAAAAACACCAGCATCCATTTTAAAAGAAAAACTTTTGGACGGTATAAATAGAATGGCTGACCCATACAAAGAAATACTACTGCAACTTTTCTTTGCCAAACCACCCGTTCCGCTCAAAGAAGTAAAAATTTTAAAAAAAGATTCAAATACTGAATACCGCAACTACGAAGATTTGAAGAAAATAAAACAACGTGCAATTGCGAAATTATCACAACTCTTAAAATAGAAAAACATGATGGAACTTACTGATCAAGACCTGGCTGCTTTGGCGGCGTACTGGTCGAGCGAAATGTCAGAAAAAGATCGAATTAATCTGGAATTACGATTTGAAAATGAACCAGAGTTTAAAGCCGCTGCCGAGCATTTTAGACGAGTAGAAATGTCCTTGGATGAAGTGAAGGTGCGGCAATGGCTCATGGATACACCGCTGGATGAACCTAAAACGACTAAAGTCAGAACATTTGAATTTTTACCGCTTGTAAAATGGGCAGCGTCCTTTGCAATAGTGGCTGCAACGACTTATTTGGGATATCGTTTTATGACGGCAAATCCCTACAGCGCATATTATAAACAGGTTTTCAAAGCACCTCCGTCGCGTGAAATGGTGATGCAAGTCCAAAACCTTGAAATTCAGGCATTAGAAGCGTATGACCAAGAAAATTTTAAAAAAGCACTACCGCTGTTAAACGATGTGTTCAAAAAAAGTGACTACAAAGACAGTATAAAACTCTTTTATATCGCAATTTCCCATCTCGCTTTGCAACAACCTGAACAAGCTATCCCAATCTTGAAAGAAATGCAATTTTCAGACAAATCTAAAAACCCCAAATGGTACCTGGCACTCGCTTATTTACTCCAAAGAGATACCCAAAACGCTAAACCGCTTTTGAAAGAATTGTCCCAAAGTAATGAAAATGATATAAAAACAAAAGCAAAAGAAGGGCTTGAGCTCATTTCAAAAAATAATTCACAATAAAACACTCTAATTATCATGGCAAGAAACTGGCTTCGTATAAAAAATAGAAATGTGGATATCGACCACCAAGATACTGTGGGCTTCTTCAGTAGCATCAAACGATTTGGAAATACGGGTGGAGGATTTGTACTCACTAAAGATAATTCCGGTACTCGTAATTATTATGATGGTCTAGTCCTCGGTGATGTGGATTATGACTTAGGTTTTATGAAACTACCTGCTGCAACTAAACGGATTTGGTACCAACTAGATGCCCAAGGGCTACTTACAGAAGATGCCTTAGATCCCAATAATGGCCCCGCATTGACAGAGGATTTTTTAGGTATGGTAATAATGGATATTCAGCCTACAGGAGGCGTATCCGAGTATTTTTTGGGCGGTACTGAAATTGATATGAATTTGTGCAAATCTTACAACTGGGATACTGAACCCAACTGGGGTGCACACCACCATTGTGGTACCAAGTTTACCAACCCAACCACCGGTAATGGTGCAGTGGGTACGCGCTTAACGGGTTCTGAAACACCCATTTTTTGGGCGCAATTAGCCTTAAAGGGGGACGAAGATACCAGTCATCCAGGATACTACCTTATTCCGTTTTTGTTGCCCGAAAAATTAGTGGCTTATTATGCTGTTAAAGCCGACGATAGAGCCTTTGACCACCTTAATAAGATATGGTTCCAGCGAGTAGTGCATTATAACCGTAATTATAATACTCAAATAGATCCTTTTATTGCCGTAGAAGTGGATGAGTCTGCACTACAACGCTCCGATGAGCATGCGCTTCATTTTGTAATAGAAGGCGATAACGCACTCAGTCCTACCTTGGATTTGGCTTGCGTTAGTAATCAAAACGGTATAATATCGGTTTTCTAAGGAACTTACAGCACGAGATAGCTGTTTGGGTTGTAATATCTTTTTAATCCATTTTTCGCCTTGGGGTTTTATCGTAATATAAAATCTGCATGAGTCATGGAACAAACACAACAACAAACAATACCTTTCGCCTATCCCGCCCAATTATCCAATATTGGTGCTGTACATGCTAAAAATATTACAGGAAAAGATGTCTTGGTTGGAATACTCGATTATAGCATCGATTTTTCCAACCAAGCACTTGCCAGTCAAAACGGTGGTATCTCCTTTTGGCCCGATGCTAAAAAGAATCAAATTGTAAGGGACATAAAAAAAATACCAGCCACACTTAACTCCAGCAACGCGCATGGCACTAGTATGGCTGGTATTATCGCCGCCAATACCGCTAAGGGCAAAGGGGTAGCACCTGATTCAAAATTAATTAGTTTAGGTGTTTTTGAGCAAAATAGCAATACACAAACCAGCGATGAGGTTTTTGTGGCTTTAATCCACAAAGCGATCAAACGCAAAGTAAAGGTAATCAATATCTCTTTGAATTTCCCAGATGATAAATTGGGAAAAAAAGAAGCAGCCATTCGCGAGGCCATCCAGCATGGCTGTGTTATTTGTTGTTGCGCAGGCAACGATTTTATACCGTGCGGAAAAGGTCTTGGTTTTCCTGCTCGGTTGAATATGGCGGGTTTGATTGTTGTGGGCGCGGCAACCTTGAACCGTAAATTATTTTTGGAATCTGCTAACGACGAAAATATCGATCTTTTTGCACCAGCACAGCATATCATTACCTTGCAAAATGGGCGCGAAGGTCATTTGCAATTAGGTGGTGAAGATTCCAGTAGTGCTGCAACAGCCATGGTTACAGGTGTTATAGCGCTTTTACTGCAAGTCAACCCAAGTCTTACCCCTCAGCAAATTCATCATATCATCAGTTTTTCAGGTGATATCATCGAATCGAGCCCTCTTATGCCTCCATGTAGCCAAGGTAAGCGTTATCTGAATGCAGAAGCAGCCATTAAAATGGCACTTAGTTATTCAAAACAGATCAAAGAAGCCCAATAATAAGGCTCATATCCGTTATCGCTACTGTAATTTTTGTCTAAGTATTCCAGTTTAGCAGCGCGCAGTGCTTCGGCAGGTTTTTGTTTGTCATTCAGAAATTTAAAGAATGGCATTAAAATCTTATTGGAAAATTTTGGGTGTATGGTGGAATAGGAAGAAATAATCGTACCTGCTCCCGTATTAAAGAAATACCAAGACATTG
The DNA here is from genome assembly GCA_041160955.1 of Bacteroidota bacterium. Taxonomy (GTDB): domain Bacteria; phylum Bacteroidota; class Bacteroidia; order Chitinophagales; family Saprospiraceae; genus M3007. The sequence continues at coordinate 7,651 of JBEAVK010000420.1, read as the reverse complement.
TAAAGGCAATTTCAGAGTCCTTATCGGAGCCCAATGCGCCTTCGCAAGAGGTTAAAATAACCAGTGAAGATTGTAAGTTATGATGCTGGATTGCGCTGCCATTCACCTCGCTACTTTTATCGCCTGATGTGCCAAAATACAATGTACTGGCTTTTGCCTTACTCGCTCCTGTGCCATGAGCCATAATACAGATGATATGCTGCGATCTAATCGCGTTCAAGAACTCATCACTATTGTGAATTTGTTCACGACTCACCTTTGAATTAGGATAATATTCCTCAATTCGATCAAAGTAATGTTCAAATTCGGGACTGATTAAAGCCAATAGGCTGGGATGCTCTGGCAGTTTTGTTGTCCCTGATTTTGAAGCATGTATCCTAAATGATGGGCTGTAAACCATCAAATGACGATGGATGAGGTAAGGTAATTTATGGTATTTTACTTCGCTCAGTTGTTGAGCGAGTGTAATATTTTCGTCCATTAGAAGTGCTTCAAAATTAACTAAGTTGATTTGCTTATCGGGTATAATTAATATTCTTTCAATGTTATATATATGCGTATAAACACTACTAAGTAAAAGTTTTGATACTAATCCGGCATCTTTGATATAGTTGTTGTATGCTGTTTTATTTGAATAAGATGCGTTTTTAGGATCAATTTGTGCATTTTTAATCAGTGTCTTAATACTGAAAATAAGGGTATCTGTCCTTGCAATTTGCTTGAAAAGAACGGTGTCCTTTTTACACATCATGACATAAGTAAACGTATCGCCTACAAAATATTCCAATATGGCTTCATTTTCTTTTAACTTTTTTTGAACATCGGTCAAATCATACTCGAAAGGTTTAAAGTTGGCAATTTCGGGGTGCTCTTTACTCAGAGAGTCGATTAATACCGTCAATTTTGCACTTAAAGTAGTGGCTGTTTGGGTCTGTTTATCTTTTCTTAATTTATCCAAAGAAGCATACATTTCTCTTATTCGTGCCATGGCTGGCCGAAGATTTTCGGCAAACAAGCTGTCCTGTTTTTGCTCTATTTTAGTATTGAGCAGATAGGCTTTTTGTTTTTCCATAAAGCGGAAAGCCATCTCTTTATATACTCGGTTCTCGGGTTCTTTTTTATGCAATTCATAAGCAGACTCTACCGCCATCGAATAAATTACGCTTGCCTCTTCTTGTACAATACGATGGATCGCTTGCTCTGTTTGGGATAGGATACTTGCATCCATCAAATTGTGGATTAACTCAAATATTTCATAGGCCTGTTTTAGGTCTGATAGCCTATTGTTTTTGTAGTATTTCTTTAGAAAACTTTCACCAGCAAACTTATATGGCACATAGAGATAATTTTTTACCCCTAATTTTTCGGGCATCATTAACTCCGCCCAACTAATATCCTGTGCCTTACGATTACTTAAGGCTGAATTAAAAAGAATATATCGTTTTGCATATATTAGTGCCTCGTCATATTTTTCTAATTCCTTGTAAGAATAAGTAATGCCGTGCAAAAGCATTTCCATCTGATACGCACTACAGAGTGTATCAGACTCGTATTTTTGCATTGCTTTCTGAAAGAACTTATTTGCATTGAATTTATCTCCAAGGCCATAACGATAAAAATTAGCCGCTAATAATTCCGGAAATACATAGCGTGCAGGGTGTTTTTCCTGATAATCCAATGCCAGTTCCATGTTTTCATTAAAAGCAAGACTAATATCTTGGCTGTCCTGAGCAGTTTTAAAATCTTTTTGTCCAATTTTAATGGTAAGGTATTCTCCTTGAGCATAAAAAAATAATTGATGGTATTTAGGGTTGGTATTACCCGAAATTAGTTTTTGCCCCTTATCTATATATATTTTTCTTGTAGCCAAAAAATTAGAATAGAATGCGCTAATGCTTGCATTAAAATAGCATTCAGCAATAAAAGCACTATCTTTGAATGGAGTTTTCTCTGCCAAATAAATTGCCTGGTTACAATGATCTTCACTTTTTTTGTAAGCGCGATCGAAATAGCAAAGTTTGGCCTGTGCCAATTCATTTTCCTTGGTTAAATACTCAAATGTCGTTCCCTGTATTACCTTAAAATGTTTACTCGCATCTTGCACAAATTGATACGCAGAATCGAGCATAAACTCGGAGTACCAAAGGCCAATCGTATTTTCCGTAGTGGCAATTTTCAAGTGCCCTTCGGCGGCGGCATAAGTACTTTTATAGCATTCTAATGCTTTAAAAAAACAGTCCCTAGCAAAGCGGGGCTGGTTTTGATAATTGGAAATAAGCCCTTGATTGTAATAAAAATCTCCTTTTGCATCAACATCAATCCCTGTTGCGGATAAACGACGCTTATTGAGCACAGCCATCCAATACATAGCGCGCTCCCAATGCCCCATAGTAGCAGATAAATATGCCAATTGGTTCAAGCAATAATTACTATCGAGTGCCGTGGATAACCTACCGTTTGTATAAATCGCCTCAAATTGTTGTGCCGCTTGCACAATATCAAAGGCATATTTCAGGCTATCCGCAGCCCAAAACGTAGTGTTTAACTGTGTTTTGTGCGGGTAATCAAGGATAAAACTAGGATATTGTTCTGATTTAGTGAAAAGGTTACAACTCATGCTCCAAGTGAAGCAAAGACATAGGCATACATAGCGCAATAAGGCCATTGGGTCGTTTTGTGTTGATGAAAAAGGTCAAAGAGTGCTGGATAAAAAAAAAGTTGTCCCCGCCTTACTCTAATGGGTATAAGGAATGATAACTGATTACTTTATCATTCCTTGGCGGTGATGTAGATCGGTATTTGCGCCGCAATATTATACAACCAAAAGAGATCAACCTAATTTATTTGTATATTTTTTTTAGAATGGAATGAACACTCACGGCTAAACGCTCACCAATGAAAAACGGCCTCAAAAAACCAAATTCTTATCCTGTTATTGCGTACGGGCGGCCTATAGGGCCGCTCAATGTGATGGAAATATATTTATTTTTTCACTATCATCATCTGGACTTGATATAATATTAGGTATGCCATTTAGTTTGGTATGCCTTTTTTGTGCTGAATTACCAATTACTCTTTTAAGCCTACTAGTTATTTTGTGTCCAAATACTTACTTAAGTATTTGGACACAATTAATTGCATTTTGAACTTGGTCTTGTCCGCCTATGCGTCGACACGCGCAGCATAAATCCATCCCCATTTATTCGTTAGATAGTACCGCTATCTGCCTTAAAAATGGCTCATCTAGCCGAAAAATACCTGCGTTCAATTATGCAATTAATTATGTCCAAATACTTATCGAAAATTAAAATAACTTTGCGACTTCGTTTTTTAAGGAATGCCTATTACAACTCAACGATAAAGCATGGGCATATTGAAATATTAAATTATCCATATCCTTTTATCACTTATTTATGAACCATCGCAAAGTATTTTTTTGGGCCATCACAGTTTCACTTGGTGGCTTTCTTTTCGGTTTAGACACCGCTGTAATTTCTGGCTGTGAAAAAACAATTCAACAACTCTGGAGCCTTAGTGATGCTATGATTGGGCAGTTGGTCGCTATGGCATTGTATGGCACTGTTGTTGGTGCTATTTTTGGCGGTATCCCAGCCGAAAATATAGGGCGTAAAAAAACGCTGTTCTGGATTGCAGTTATCTACTTAGTCTCTGCTATCGGTTCCGCATTGGCACCAGGAGCAGAATGGTTGATGTTTTTTCGCTTTCTTGGTGGCCTCGCTGTAGGCGCATCATCGGTGGTGGCACCTATGTATATCACCGAAATTGCACCGAAAGAAAAACGTGGCCAACTTACTGCCATGTTCCAATTTAATATCGTTTTTGGTATTTTAGTCGCTTACCTGTCCAATTGGATCATCGGGGCTACCGATCCAGAAGCATGGCGCTGGATGCTGGGCATTGTAGCACTCCCTTCATTAGCCTTTGTGATTTTGATCTTATCGGTACCCGAAAGTCCTCGTTGGTTGGTATTGAAAAAAAATGCGACCGTTGAAGCATTGACCACTTTGAAAATTATTAATGCCGATACTGCCGAGCAATCATTGGCCGAAATAGAAGCCAGTCGCCATGTCAAAACCGAAACATCGGGTTTGGGTGAATTCTTTTCGGGTAAATACAGTTTCCCAATTTGGTTAGCCTTTCTTTTTGCGTTTTTTAATCAGGTATCGGGTATCAATGCCGTCATTTATTACGCGCCGCGTATTTTTGAAGATGCAGGTTTGGCCAAAAGTTCAGCACTACTTTCCTCTGTAGGTATTGGATTGGTTAATTTGGTGTTTACGATGCTCGGTTTGCTTTGGATTGATCGCTTCGGAAGGCGTTTTCTCATGTTCATTGGGTCGATAGGCTATATCATTTCGTTATCGTTGGTGGCACTGGCCTTCTCAAATGGCACTTCGGATGGGGGTATGACCATACCTATATTATTATTTGTATTTATTGCGGCACATGCCATCGGGCAAGGTGCGGTGATTTGGGTGTTTATTTCCGAAATATTTCCCAATCAGGTGCGCTCGTATGGCAACTCACTCGGTAGCAGCACGCATTGGGTTTTTGCGGCTTTGATTGCTGCTACATTCCCTTTGTTAGCAGGGCGCTTTGGGCAAGCGCCTATTTTTGCGCTTTTTGCGCTAATGATGGTCTTTCAATTGCTTTTTGTTTGGAAAATGATGCCGGAGACAAAAGGTGTATCTTTGGAGGATTTAGAAAAAAAATTAGTAAAAAAATAGATGTTATACTAATTATGTCTAATCATAAAAAATAATGGAATTAATAAAAATTAATCGCTTGCAACACGTAGGTATCCCTGTTACGGATATTAAAACGTCGATCGCATTTTACGATAAATTGGGTTTTCACAACGCAATGTCTGCCACTTTTACCTTCAATGAGGAAGACGGGGGCATGGTAGCGATGATGCAAAACGGCGATATTATATTGGAATTGTATCAAATGCCCGAAACAGAACTCCAGAAAATACGCGCACGAAAAGATGGGCATGTCGATCATATCGCCTTTGATGTGGATGATGTGGAAGCCACTTTCCTGACCCTGAAAAACGCGGGTTATCAGGTAATGGAACCCCAACCCGTTTTTCTTGCATTTTGGAAAAATGGCTGTAAGTACTTCAATATCCTTGGACCAGATGGAGAGCGTTTGGAGTTTAACCAAATACTTTAACTTAACCCTCAAAATATGTTTACTCATTATACAAAAACGACCATCTTTTGCTGTTTTTGGTTAGTTTTAATCACTTTTTCTTGTAAAAGCACCCAAAAAATGTCTAATTCCAACTTAGAACCACACCGCCCAGTCTATCACTTTACCCCTCCGGCGCATTGGATGAACGACCCCAATGGCATGGTCTTTTATGAAGGTGAATACCACCTATTTTACCAATATTACCCCGAAGGTACGGTGTGGGGACCTATGCACTGGGGACATGCAGTGAGTAAGGATTTGGTGCATTGGGAGCACCTACCCATTGCCTTATACCCCGATGCTTTAGGGCTTATTTTTTCGGGTAGCGCAGTTGTGGACTGGAACAATTCCAGCGGATTTGGTGAAAATGGCAAACCGCCATTGGTCGCTATTTTTACGCAGCACCTCATGGAAGGTGAAAAGGCGGGTCGCCACGATTTTCAATACCAAAGCATCGCGTATAGTAACGACCGTGGCCGCACTTGGACTAAATACGCTGGTAACCCCGTCATCCCTAATGTGGACAAAATCCATGATTTCCGCGACCCCAAAGTAATATGGGACGATGCCCACCAACAATGGCTGATGGTTTTTGCGGCTTATGATTATACTATGTTTTGGTCGTCTAAAAACCTGAAAAACTGGACTTATTTGAGCAGTTTTGGTAAAGAATATGGCGCGCATGGCGGCGTATGGGAATGTCCCGATTTTTTCCCAATGTATGTTGAACCGGCATCCGGGGCAACAGGCGTTCAGCAACAAAAATGGGTATTATTACAAAGCCTTAATCCCGGATTGCCCAGTGGAGGCTCCGGTACGCAGTATTTTGTAGGCGATTTTGATGGGAAAACCTTCAAACTTGACCCTGAATTTGAAACAGCTGTTCAAAATGGAAAAGCCGTTTGGCTCGATTGGGGGCGCGATAATTATGCAGGTGTTACATGGTCGGATGTACCAAAATCGGATGGCCGCCGGATCTTTTTGGGCTGGATGTCCAATTGGGATTATGCCAATGTAGTGCCCACTCAAAACTGGCGCAGTGCTATGACCATACCCCGCTCCCTTACTTTACATAAAGCGGGTGCTGCTTATCGGTTGCATGCACAGCCTGTTCGTGAATTTGAAAAACAACGGGGTAAAAAGTTTGCCTATACGAACCAAACCGTTTCGGAGAAACTTAATTTGTCAGAAAAAGCGGGTATTTCACCCGCTACCTGCGAACTTGATTTGGAATTTACGCCCAATAGCAAAGAGGTGGAATTGGTGATAGAACTGTCCAATAGCAAAGGAGAATCGTTCAAAATTGGTTATGATGGTGCGAATAATCGGTTTTTTTGCGACCGAATGAAATCTGGAAATTTGGATTTTTCTCCCAAATTTGCCACTCAAGTGGATTTTGCGCCGCGTTTTTCCACTCATAAAACCATCAAAATGCACTTGTTTTTCGACCGTGCTTCCTGCGAATTATTTGCAGATGGTGGGGAAGTGGCTATGACCGAAATTTTCTTTCCATCAGAAGATTTTAGCCAACTCACAATAAGTGCCAATAAGGGCGATGTGATGCTCCACCGCGCTGATTTATTTGAGATAAAAAAATAGTAATTATTTGATAATCAAACGTTTGCGAAGTGTCCAAGATTTCGTACAGTAATTTTCCATGTGACATCCCCCCTGTTGTTTAATGGGAGAACGGATGAAACGGATTTAACGGATTAGAGCGGATTGTTTCAAAAAAATCCGTTTAAATCCGGGTGATCCGTTTCATCCGTTTTGCTATCCTATCATAGTTTTGATCCACAAGCACTCTGTTGTTCAATGGGAAAACGGATTAGAGCGGATTGTTTCAAAAAAATCCGTTTAAATCCGCGTAATCCGTTTCATCCGTTTTGCTATCCTGTCTTAGTTTTGATCCACATGGGAAATTGCTGGATTTCGTCAACGTCACCCAAAATAAGCCATAAAAAAAAGCAACCCACTGATCGTCAATGGGTTGCTTTAAAAACTTTGGTGGAGCTGGCGAGATTCGAACTCGCGTCCGGACAAAGCGTCATAACGCCTTCTACATGCTTATCTTCCGATTGAATTTTCGAGTGTTTAGGAGGTTCGGCAGCGGACACTTAAACACCTTAGCCGTTAGATCTCATCAAACAGTAACGGCGTTCTGCTGACTATCTTCAAAAAAGGTTATACGCGGCGCAATGTGTATGAAGCCTCAACTACGCGGCATAATGGCGTATTCTAACTAACTAGTAATTAGGCAGCCATGGCATACTGAGTATTGCCATTTATTGTTCGAACGTTGTTTTTTAAGGAGTAACCGCCCATGCTCCTGCATGCTTACGAAACAACTACACTTTCCCGTCAATACCAGGCAGCCCCGTTTTGTTTCTGTCGCAAAGGTAAACAGAATTTGGCAGAGTATTGTTCCAAG
>JBEAVK010000415.1:0-2714 GCA_041160955.1 Bacteroidota bacterium | reverse complement strand
AAAGGGCTGTCTAAATCTATAAATTGCGATTTTTGACCTTCTTTTTTGACAAAAACCAAGGACGGTAGCGATATTTCATGTCTAATACGCCTAATTTCTTTAAAAAAATAAATATCTTTTTTGCCCTGCAAAGTTGCCCAAAAAGACGCGTCCATTTGCCAACAAGCACGTTCTACGACCATATCGCCAAGGGTTATTCTTGGACGGAAACGGCAGCCTCCTTTGTCCTCCCAAACAGATGGTGCCCAGCCCAATTTATCCAACAAAGGTTGACCCAAGGCCAGCAGCATTTGAATCAGGAGTGGCCGAGAGGATAAATCTTCTAAACCTAGATCTGCAAATGTGATCACTTGGTTGTTTTGTGCATTTAATAAAACCATCGTGCCATCGGGGTACATTTTTGCTGCTCCTAGCACCGCTTGAGCCGCCCTGCTGCCGGGCAGTTTGATGTATTTTTGCGTCAATTCGGGGTGAATATTGGCATTAAAAGCCGCATACCACGAAAAAGCATACAAATTGGGATACCGCTCATAAATCGATTTTAATTGCTCCGTAAAATCACTTGAAAATAAATGTAACCAACGGGCAAATAGTTTACCGCCCCCCGGATACAAAGTGTTCAACACAAATTTTGTGTGGCCATTTTCGTCCTTAAAGGGTTGTACTAAATGACCAATAGGTATATCGGATGGCTGTTGAACGGCCATTGCTTCAGCAGGATTATGGCTCAATTGCTCGAATAAATCCAATATGTTCATCGTACCGTGTGCGTTCAAAACAGCGGCGATTTTCTGCCTGATGCCCTTCCGTTTTTGTACAGGCGTATTGCTCCGGACTTGCGCTACTTGCGCGGCCATATTTTCTAATTCAGCAAATGTGACAACGGGCGTTTGCGCAATAGCCACATCTTCGTAAAACAGTTGCTCGGCAGGTATGGGTGGGCAAAAACCAAGATACCGTTCAAAATAAATCCGAACCTGATCCAATGCCTCTTGTTGGGTGACCAATGCCTCTGCAATGGGCTGAAAAGGCAATGTACGTGCAGCAGTACGCAACCATTGGAGTAAAAATGCCGCTTCTGAAATAGCAGGAACAGCACTGCCGCCCTCTAAAAAACCAAGGAATTGGTAGAGTTTGCCCGTCCATCCGTGGTTTTGGCCTGTTTCTGGAAAATTCCATTCTAAAAAACCCGTGTCTATGAGTTCTTTGAGGTACAATTCTGTTTTTTCCAGATCCGATTCTGTGGCTTCGGCGATAATTTTTCTTAATTGAGCAAAGGGTATAACAGGCTGATTTTCAGCAAATTGTTGACCAATAAAACGCAAAATAGGCGTAACTGCTACTTGTTGGATCGCTTCGTTGGTACCATCGAAATACCACCATCGGAACACTTGTTCGCTATTGACATCCACCAACGGATTTAAACGAACGGTGAGGCCATTGTAAAACGCAGGAAAAGCCAATAATACATCGTAAAAACAAGGTAAAAGTGCCACATTTGGCGTAATTTTGGAAGTAGGCGGCTGCTCGGCTGGTATGGTATCTTTGAATCGCCTGTTCTCCGAGTCGTTGACTTCATTTTCCCAAGGAAACACAAAGGCTTCCGCTTTGGTATCTTGGTGCATATCCACGGTAGCCAACCTGCTTAGCGGCGTAGTTTTAGTAGCCATGCGCGTCACATATTGCAAAATGCCCTCGGCGGTATGGCGGTCTTTTCTATTAAATTGATCGGGATTGCTAGCGATAAAATCAGGGATTTGCTGTAAGAGTACCCTACTTGAGAATAACAGGCCACGTTGTAACTCGGTGTGGGTGGCGTACTCTTGCAGGTGCCGATAAGAATCTTTAACCAAGCGATTGTACTCGTTTTCGTACTGTAATTGGGCTGCAACTTCCTCGTCTAAGGCCATTTGATATGCAGCAATCGCTATTGTAAGGTCATGCGGGAGCGACAAGTCCTCTACAGGCGGAACAATTGCTTTTTTAAAAAAGGTTTTACGGGCGTTATAAATTTTGGTGCGTAAAAGCCCTTCTTCGGTGGTCAAAAGTGCTTTATCAAAGGCTTCCTGCACGCGGGTACGCGCAATTTCTACTTCGGCTTTTGCTTTTTGCTGCGCTGTATCCAATACCTCAAATTGGCTACGCAAGGGCGACAACACAGAAAAAGGTAATCCGGCAGTACGTTGTATATAGAGCATATCCGGTTAGTATCTGAGTACCGTTTGACGGATCACATAACCTTTTTCTGCTTTTTCGACCCAAGGTTTTGTTTCACAATCGGAGGGAACAGGATTAGCGTTGCAGTATTGAGAATCCAAAATCCATTGTTCTTTATACACCAAACCTATATTTTTGGCATAAACTGTGCGAGAAAAGCGTTTTTCGATGACATTTTCATCATCTACTTCTGTAACGACCAAAACGGAATCAAAAGAAAATGTACCTACTTGTCGAGGAATATCAATGGAATCCACTTCATAATTCCAGTTTGTAAAAGGCCGAACAGATTGATCGGCTACTTTGATGGTACGATTAGGATCAATCCAAAGGTTACCGTTCCACTCCGATCTTTTGGTCATTGGAAAAACCAAACGCAAGAAACGGAGGTTTTCTTCGGTGCGCACGGCTTTTTGGTCGGTGATTTCGGCAGTCCATATCCGTCCAATTTTCCATGGGAGGGTATCGGAGGTACGCTCAAAACGCTCCACTTTCCA
>JBEAVK010000406.1:0-3982 GCA_041160955.1 Bacteroidota bacterium | reverse complement strand
TGCCATTGATAAATAATATTGCCATCGGTACCACCACTGGCATACGTATCGTTGGCAATAGCACCGGGGCTAAATGGACTATTACCGCTACTTGGATTGGGTGCTACTACGATACCTACATCGGTGATATTGGTACAACCAACGGCACAAGATACCAAATGAATAAAGGCCGGATTTCTGCGGACTGCGGTGAGCGTAGCAGTACCACACAAATTGCCTGTGGCTGCTGTAAATAACTCGCCAGATGCCGTGCTGCTACTAAATACCTGTGCATTTCCTGTGGCTATTTTGTAGTTACCGGGTAATGCTGCTGCCCAATCCAATACTTTATTAACAGTGATATTATTATTTATATTGGCATCGTTTGTTGCTTTGGGTGACCAAAATACGATACAAGGGTTGGTGCCGTCGGCATTTGCAAGAAGATAAGCATATACATCGCCATCTTCCACCAATGCTTTATAAAAAACATGGTTACCAAAATGCGTTTTGAGGTCGAGCATGCCATACCACGAAGGTTTAGCGGTAGCACCATGCGAGATAAATGGCGATGCCCACGCGCTATTCATTGTGTGCGTACCCAATTTCCAAAAACCGGAACTGTTGTACAAACTACTATAATAAGTATCAGTAGGTCGCGCTACATCGTAGGCGTTGTAGAAAAATACCTTTTCAAAATGGTACCTACTGTGCATCATTAAGCCACGAATAAGGTAGGCAGATTGTGTTTTTTCGCCTACGCCCGTCACTGGATGGCTATCGTATCCAAATTCGGACGACCACAAATTGGTATTGGTGAGTGCCCCCGTTGCCGTATTTTTATTGGCATCTCTCCAACCTGCCAAATTGCGGATTTGTTGTGTCTCCGAGATGGGATTCTCGGGATAAGTCCAAGTCAAAGTACCCGGAATAAAGCTATACGGATGGCAATCAATGGCATCTATGTCTTTGAGTACGTCACAATTTTCAATATCGAGGTAATCCCCAATAAAATCGTGTCGCTCCAACGAGCCGCTGCAATTGGAAAAATTCCGTAGGTTGGAGGTACAAGTATTTTCTCTAAATGCCTGAAAAGCACCAATGGCCAATTTCATTTTCCAGCCTCCCGCCGACTTTGGGCCGTATTTACTGACAAATGCATTTCTGGCACCGATGACTAAATCGTGGTAATCAGATTTAACGGGATAATCCCATAACTCATTACCCACTTGAAAGGAGGAGACCAATAACTGATTACTAGTACCGTTGGGGGGCGCCATTTCGTCAATAAATTTTTTGGTATAGTTTTCAAAAGAGGCCCTTATCCCTGCTGGCCCCGACGCAGACCAATCATTTTCCAAATAAATCTTCTCTTTCCACGACTGTGGACTATACTGTAACAATTCAGTTGAGGCAGTGATATTACTAAAACCATGCTTGTTTTTATAAATATTATACAAGGTTTTAGTGAACACCATATTGGCTGGTGTGCCTTCGGGATAGGTATCCTTAGGTTTTATATTTTGTGCATAAAAGGAAAGGGAATTATCAAAATCTTCATCCATGGTATGAAAATTCCTGTATTGTGTGGTCAATTGTGTCATTTGGTTACTTAATACCCCTTGAAATGACCTAAAGACCAAACCTCCATCATTGACACCAATCATAGAACCAAATGTAAACGGACTTGGTTTATTATAATTATCATTGATGGTGGCAATATCGGCAAGCGATAAGTTTTTTCCGAAGTTTTTGTTCGCCAAGCAGGTACTTTCGGAAACCTGTGATCTGTTCGAATCGGGTATGGTGTCCTTCGTGTTTGATACTTGTTTTTGATAAAGCGCTACCCGAGGTAACAGTTGAGCATGATGAACGGATGGCAAAGCGATTGTGGTGGATATGAATACCCACATAAATAAGTGTTGTTTAGATGTCATAAATTAGGTAGATTAAAACATACAGGATTTACACTTTTGGTATCATGGTAAAAATAGTCTCATAACTAAAACTTATTTATGAGTACGACTCAATGAAGTAGTCGTTCTCTAAATTAGACACGATGTGTGGTAAGGAGCTTTGTTCAGAAGCCTAACAACGTTTTACCGTCAGCGTAAATACAGTATGCGATTAAAAAAATGATTAAATGCTAAAACTACTGGAGTGCGATTAAAAATAAATGATAACATTCTGGATAGAGCAGAACGTATGGTTAAAAAAAACAAAAATTAAGTAATCGGAAAAAAGAGAGGGGTGGAGGGGTAAATAAAGCACAAATGTACAATGCGTAAATAGAATATAACCAACAATTTTCTTTTTGTATTTTAACAAAAAAATGTTGATTAAAATATTTACTTTATAAAAAATTCATTGTTAGTTATTTGTGGTTGTTCGTATTTTTGTTGATCGGGAAAATGTTAAGTTTTTGATAAAAACTTTAACATTTCATCGCCCTAAAAAGTATTGAAGTCGTTTTTCTTAGGTTTAGAATGGTCGTTTTTTACCAAATTTTTCTAGTAAAAAAAGACCACCTTGAAAACTGAATTCCAAGGCGGTCTTTTTTGATCTATCAAGATGTGCTAACCATTAATCTTTAATTGCTAGATTCCTCTCCTTGTTCGGCATCAAGATCCAGTTCTGCTAGTTGCAAACTGAGTGCTTCTCCCTGTTCACCCTCCAAAATCTTTTTGATTTTGTCTGGAACCCTTAAACCACTCAAATCAAAGTTTGGATTATCAATCACAATAACTCCGGAAACGGCTTCAACCACTCCGGATGATTGCCCCATTGCTAAAGGCATAGCGTATGCAATCTGATCGAAATCAAGATCGTTGGAGGTACTATTTGTAGGGTAATCATTGTCTAGTACCGTGCCGCGATACTCTGCCGAAACCAATAGTTTGGCAGAGGGAACGCCAAAGAGAACTTGTTGGACACCAATGGGTTGCTGGATCAATTCTGCAAACCCTCGGACTTCAAAATTCGCAGTCGGCAAAGTACCTTGTACATTAGGCAGTAAATTGACCGATACTGTTTCGTTGGGCTTGATTGCAAAACTGACAGTACGAAAGCGCTTGGCATGTGGCACTGGTGACGTTAGAGCGAAACCTAAATTGACATTGTTGTTACTGGCTACATCAAATCCTGTTTGGACATTGATTGGAGTGCCAGTAGGAACAAACTCCCTGTCAAATGCAGGACTTCCGATCGGAATGGTCGTTTGCAATCGTAAATTGACGGTTCTGGTATCCAAATTGGATATAGTGAGGAAATAGCCCTGCACTATGCGACGAAAAGGTGCATCAACAGCAGACACACCTGATAAGGGTGCGATGCGTTTGACTAATAGTTCAAAATGAGAAACTAACATGTTCTTTAAATTTGGGTAAAAAAATTTGGGTGAAAAAATAACATGGCAAAGCCTAAACAGTACATCGGATCTGATGCCTATTTACAAAACTTTTATAGCCAATTTCTTATGAAATCATTCCTTTACGGATTGCCTGCGCCACAATACCGCTAGCAGTACGTGCGCCTAATTTGTATTTTATACGCTTGATATAATCTTGTACTGTAAATTCGCTCAACAAGAGATTATGGGCTATCATCTTGACAGATAAATCATCCGAGAGCGCTTTCAATATGATTATTTCTTTACCAGATAGGTTCACTTCTGGCTGTTCATGTATTTGGTTCGATTCTTGTAACATTTTGGTGGTTCAAATTCTTGAAAACGAAATAATGTATTTTACAAGGTACAAAGGTAATGGTAATTATATTTTACGAACAACCCCTAAATTTAGGGGGGATTTATTTTTTTTAGTAAAACTTATTTGTTGAAAGCAGATGGTATATTGATCTTATTAAGTATTTGGATACAATTAATTGCATTTTGAACTTGGTCTTTTCCGCCTATGCTTCGACACGCTCAGCATAAATCCATCCCCATTTTTTCGTTAGATAGTACCGCTATCTGCCTTAAAAATGGCTCATCTAGCCGAAAAAT
>JBEAVK010000380.1:0-2726 GCA_041160955.1 Bacteroidota bacterium | reverse complement strand
GCTCTTAATAGCCTCGATAATTTCATCATTATTCATAATACTAGCGACAGTTTTACCGCTTACTTTTAAAGCAGCAATATTAGTGAGTTTTTATGTTGTGTCACTTGGTTTTTTGGATTTTTAAAAAGGCTTTCTATGGTATAGAGGCGGATGGGGACAAATCCGTTGTATTTACATATTTTTGCTTCGGTCTTGCCATTAATCCTAAGGTCTGCATACGCCTTGCTACTGTTGCTTTAGATACGCTCTTTTCTGCGAACGACACCTTAAGTTGCTCCAAAACTCTGGGGCTTCCATAGGCACGTCGGCTCTTTTCAAACACCGTCTTTATTTGTTTGTCCAATTCAGCGTAAGAATCATTCAAACGAATGAATTTCAACCACTTATAACAACCTCCTCTACTTACACCTAAAACTCAGGACATCATCTCAACAGGGAAACGCGACGAATACTCTTTCATAAAAGTAAATTTTTCCTGCTTGGTGACGAGAAGATGCCCAAGGTCTTTTTTAATATTTCCTTCTCCAACTCGACCTCCCTCAATTGTTTCTTCAACTCTTCAATTTCTTTCTGTTCTACGCTCAATAGTTTATTTCCATTGCCAGAAAATGACGCTTCTTCATACTTCACATACTCCCGACGCCATTTATATATGCTATTCGGGTGTATCTTGTACTGAGCCGCTAGATCTTCTATTACAGCAGCTTCCTCAAGGGACTGTTTAACGATTTCCAACTTCTGCTCTTTGGTAAATGTTCTTCTAAAATTTGACTTGATAATGTGTTTTTAAAAAGTAAAGTTATGGCTTTTTTTAATCTTATCTTTGTGTCAATTTTTTTGAGTAAGTCCAGGTATTTTATTACTCACTACGTCCATACAGTAGTATAGTTTTTGCCCACATATTCATGTATAAATTTTAAATAATTCAAAATAGTCAATATTTGATCTGACAGATGGTTGAAATAGTACCCGTGAATAAAGTCTAATTAAAAAAAATATTCCGAGCCTGTAAAGACCCGGAATCTCACCCGTATTTAGCAATCGCACCAAAAATGTGCTTTTACCGGATTAAGTATAAGAAATTTGATTTACGTTTGGTTTTATTTTCGTCTAACATACCGTTCCAATCCCGGCCATCAATAAATTTGGCTTGAAGTACTTTCCAAACGAAGACACCGCCAGGTAATGGCTCACCATTCAGTGTGCCGTCCCAACTCTCTACCGGCTGACCATCGGTATCCAGTTGGGTTGATTCCCAAATCAATTGTCCCGTACGGGCAAATACAGCAATATGGTACTGGCTCAGATTATATCCCTTGGGTAAGAATACCTGCTTTTCAGGATGATCCTGATTAAGCGGTTCCAAGATGTTTGGAACAAACAGGTCACCTGTTAAATCTATGGATAGCGGCAGGGAAGTCGTGTCAACACAACCAAATGTGTTTTCAACCCAATGTGTAATGACCCGATTGGAAGCGGATAAGTACCGATATTTGGGATTACGTTCTTCCGAGTCAATACCTGAGTTTTCGCCAAAATTCCAACCAAAAAGCGTAGCATCGGTCGTAGATTTATCCCTAAATCGGAAGGTAAAGAGCCATTCATTATCTAGTAATAGGTAGTCAAAATTGGCCACCGGCTTCGGATATACCTCAATATAACTGGTTCGTGTACGCGTATCCGTGCAGCCACTACCATTTCCAACCGTTAATGAAATTGTGTATTGCCCCGGATCATCAAATACGTGAGAAGGACTCCAATTGAAAGAATCAACCAAGCCATCAAAACGCCATGTCCAGAAGTCGGCGTGTTCCGACTGGTTATCAAAAAGAATCGCCAAATTTTCACAACCCGAAGTGTCCCCCGAAACAGAGAATGCTGCAACTGGGGTGTCGTAAGCAGTATAAGACAGTGTGGTAGAATCTACACAACCAAATTGATTGCGAACCTCTTGCTTAATGGAATAGGTATCTTCTGCATTGATGGTAATACAAGGACTATTAACGGATGCGATTGCGCCAACACTGGGTGTGCTGGTCCAGTTATAAATTGTAGCACCCGAAGAAGCGTCATTTAAACACAATGTTTGCGGGATAGCGCAATCTACAGTTGGTGCTAGTACAAAACCAGATGTCGGTACTGGATTGACCTGTATTGGGGAAAAGTTAATAGTCCGGCTGCATCCAAACACATCTGCTGCCGTCATCGTGATCGTATAGATACCGGGAACAGAGTAAGTGTAACTGCCCGGATTGGTACCGATTACAGGAACAGACCCATCGCCAAAATTCCAAGTATAGGTAATGCCTGCGGCAGGCTGATTGGTAAGCGAAATTGTTACTGGGACACAATTCCCGGATGGTATGACGCTAGTTGTAATCATCGGCAACGGTTGTACTTGAATGTTAGTGTCGGCAGAATTCATACAACCGTTGTTGTCTGTTAAAGTATATTCAACATTGAACACGCCGGGGAAACTTGAGTTAAAGACCGTCGGGTTTTGATTGGTCGGGGTAAACGTAGGTCCCGTGGGATTTGAACTCCATATTCCTATCCCCTGGACAGAAACATTGGCACTTAATGGTAGCGGTTCACCTTCACAGGCCGTGCCGGGCGGTACAATGGACAGCACCGGGAGTGGGTTGACGATCACCAAGGCCATTGCCGTATTTGTACAACCTAAGGCATCAGTTACCGTAACGGTATAAGTCAAGGTCGTCTGTACG
>JBEAVK010000376.1:0-7684 GCA_041160955.1 Bacteroidota bacterium | reverse complement strand
CGTAGGGAATGTATGTTTATAGGGTGGAATGAAAAACCTGGTTCAATTCCCGTAGGGAATGTATGTTATTTTGCGCGTTTTTACATAAAATCCCTACGGGATTTGGGCAATTTACCATATTCAGCCTGTAAACATATATTCCCTCCGGGAATTTTTTGGCGGCGGCTGGATAGTTACCGCAAACCTATACCTCCTAAATAGTCACAAACATCGAATATTTTAAAAAAAATGCATAAAATTATACTTTTCATTACCTCTTTGGTCTTTGTGTGTTGCACTTCACCGCAACATTTCACCCCAACTGCCCTACCAAGCACTCAAATTGCGCTCCCACGCGTAGAAAAAATGCCCAACCATCCAAAGCCCTACAAATACAAGGATTGGAAACAAACGGCACTGGATTTTGACCAAACGGCCTTCGATTTTAATCAAAAAGGTGCTTATTGGCCTATTGTTTGGTTGGATAAAAAAGGTCGCAATTTCCCTTCTACCACTTTCGGGCTTTATACCGCTATGGGCGACGTGCGTATGGGCCCGGCCATCAACAACGGCGAAAACCACGAAGCACTTGGCGCTTTAGGCGCGGTACTTGGTGCGTCCTTAGTGGGTATTGACAAAAGCCAACAAAATGGACTTGACTATGTGGGTATGCTCCGCAACTATTTCAATAGTGAAAATGGGTGGAATGTCATTATGAATTTCACCAATAAAGGCGCGCATATCGGTGGTGGTTATGGCAACGATTTTTGGTACGAGGTGCACAATAATGTCCTTTTTTACTCTGTGGCGGATTTGTATCCCGACGAAAAAAGTTTTCAACCCATTTTGCGCAGTATTGCCGACCAATTTTACCGTTCCGATTCGGTAATGGGCAAAAGTTATAGTTATTCGTACTTCAATTTTAAAGAGATGAAAGGCGAGACCAACCACATTCCCACCCAAGAAGATGTGGCCGGCGGTTACGCCTTTATTTTGTATTCGGCTTGGGTCAAATTTGGCGACGAAAAATACCTCCGCGCTGCCAAAAACGCTATGGATGTCCTGTACAACCAAAAAGAAAATCGCTTTTACGAGGCCATGATGCCCGTCGCGGCTTATGTGGGCGCACGCATGAACGCAGAGGCCGGTACGCACTACGATATTGCACGTTTCCTAAACTGGACTTTTGATGGCACTGCCGTGGGGCGCGAAGGTTGGGGCGTAATCGCCGACAACTGGGGCGGCTATGATGTGAGTGGTTTGGCGGGCAGCACCGTACACAACGGCGGTTATGGTTTCCTTATGAACACTTTCGACCTGATGATGCCGCTTGCCGCAATGGTGCGCTACGACCAACGTTATGCGCGTACAGTAGGCAAATGGGCGCTCAATGCCACTAATGCAGCACGTTTTTGCTATCCCGCCGAAATGCCCGATAGCCTTCAAGCCTTACCGCAATTCAAATCCGATACCAAAAATGTGATTGCTTATGAGGGCATTATCAAGTCATCCATTTACCCCGAATTCAAGGGTATCACGCCATTTGCGCAAGGCGACGGCCCTCTTTGGGTAGAAGGCAATCCGAAACAGAGCATGTTTTCGGTGTATGGAAGCGGACACGTAGGCGCATTTGGCGGCACGGTACAAGCCACCAATGTGCCAGAAATATTGCAAATTGACTGTCGTGTGACGGATTTTTATAAAAAACAGGCTGCTTTTCCGACCTATCTTTATTTCAACCCATACAACGCACCAAAAACCGTGGAAATAGACTTGGGCAACAAAAACGTGGACGTATATGATACCGTAGGACGTACTTTTTTAGGACGCAATACGCATGGCACTTTCCGTTTTTCAGTCGCTGCCGATGCGGCACGGGTACTGGTGTTAGTACCTGCCGGTAAAAAATACCAGTACAAAAATGGGCTTTTGCAGGCTGGCGGGGTTGTTGTGGATTTTAAGTCATAGGCACTAAAAAAACAACCAATTGTTTTTATTAGACCTTATGTCACTTTATTTTTTTGGCCAAAATTGATCTTTTTGCCCCCTGCATCTTTACTTTTTTCGCCGTAATTACTCCATTGTGGCTACAAAAAGCGCATTAAAGGAAACAAAAATCTCTAATTTTGGCCTTTACAAAAACAAAGTGACATAAGGTCTATTTTAGAAAAAAAAGTATTTTTTTTGAAACAAATTGTGTATAATTAAAAAAATGCAATACCTTTGTAGCGGCGTGGAAGTAGCTGCATGGGTGGCTGCGCGCACATTGGTGGGTTTGGGTTTTGCTGTGGCATCCATAAATGCCTAAAATGCAAGTTGAACACCACCAAAACATTCATCAAATATACTTATCTACTATGTCAACAGAAAAATTAATTCAATTGGAAACGATGTTGGCCGGAAGCGAAGAATTTAGGGAAATCCTTCGTTTTTTTATGGACAATTTCGGAGAAAAGCCCAGTTTCATACGAGACAGCAAAAAGATAAAGGCTCCATTTATCTTAGAAATCATCAAAGCGGGTGGAACGTACATCTTTCAAAAAACGCCCATTCACATTACCAAATTAATGATGTTGAACTACGAGCGGCTTGGCTTGATCCATGGCGGTGGTTTCGTAGAGGGGCAGGTCTTTAATTTCTTTTATTGCAAGCGGATCAATAAAGGCATGTTGACCTTCGCCTTAAAAAGCGGCTCCGTAGAATACTTACGCATCACCCCACAACCACTCAACGACATGAAATTAGACGCAGATTTTATTGAATCGGTGGAGTCGGTGACGAAACATTATCAAACCAAAAACCCGAACTAAGGACACTGTAAAATAAGTTTTTTAATATTTTGAAGTCTCTATTTTCAGCATATTAGTAGCGGTTGAACGACCCAGAATGGGTCAAATGTTTATAGCAAAATTGTGGTTTCAATACGCGTGCGACCCTGTCGGGGTCGAATGCCATACAGCTACATTGCTCTATAAACATTTGACCCATTCTGGGTCGGTTACACCTTCAAAATGTAAAAAAACTTATTTTACAGTGTACTAAGGACGAAAAAATTAGGCAAGCAAGGTGCAGCGCACCGCAATATTTGTAGCAAAAGTTGGCGACATCATGTGTAAAGGTGCAACGCACCGTGACATTGATATAATATTGCGGTACGCTGCACCTTTTACCTGTTACACCATAAATACAGCCTCTTTTTTAAAACACAATTCCAATATTCAAGCGAGCAACACCGCCCCACAATTGTGGCCGATCAGCCCCTTGTAGCCCCCGATCATTACCCGTGTATTTCCATTGCGAGAAGTAAGGAAATTGAAAAACACCCAAATCGAGGCCGATTTTCCAGCCACCCGATTGCGCGGCAGGGTCAAATAGCAGGCGACTGACACTCAATCCTGTCTGCCAAGCCAATCCGCCGGCAGAAATCTTGATTCTATCGCCATTGTCAACAGATAAATTATCAGCAATACGAAGAGCCGACTCGCCACGGTTTTCGTAAGTGATCGTCATACCACCGCCACCGATACCAGCGTAAACATGGCTGATCCAACGACCTTTGTTGTGCAATAAATAGCCAATATCGGCAAATCCCATTCCCATATCCGTGGTCGTTGTAACATCGTTGATAGCACTACTGTGGGCGATTGTACCAAAACCGCTACCGCCTATCAGCCAGCGCTTACCAAGGCTGCCATAACCAGAAGTACCTATACCTACCATGCCACTATTTGCTGTAAAGCCGCCCGGCAGGGTGTTTATTTGCGGCATAATATAGCCACTATGTAATTGTAATGCACTAAAACGTCGAGTTTCGGTGGATTGCGCATAAGCATTTGTTCCTTGAATGATTATGGCCAAAATAATGATTGAAAGCATCTTTTTCATAAAAAAATTAATGTTTAATGTGAAAAAATTTAGTGTAGAGTGTGATTTTTAGTGTGTTTTAAAATAGTGAAGACGATCAGGTCTTCTGTTTATAAATACTTTTGCATTTTAAATTTTCTGAACCCTAATTTGCCCAAAAGCATCACTCCAAAAGTGCCAGCAAATACCGCAAAACCCAAATTCCCATATAAGAATGGTATGGGGCACCGGACTAGTGTTTCGGCTACAAAAGCGCAATACAAACCAATCACCGACCAATACATAAAATTTAGGTGTAGGCTTATTGTTTGAGCGTTTTTGCGGACGATAATGGGAATCATACCAGAAAAGAGCGTAAATAGGCTTAATAGCGCAAAACCGTGAAAAATACCGAAGCGCCCCCAAAGGTGATAAATCCCAAAAGCCGTGGCATTGACGGATAACATGGACAAACAATAAGCGTAACCAACCCTTTTATGGATTTTGGTACCTTTATTAGCCCAAAGTACATACGCTCCTAAAAGCATAGCGATAACTGACGACGCGAGGTGCACGACCCCGATCGGTGAATGTGTAATAGTCATGATTTAGAAATTTTGATTAGACTTATTGCGGATGGAGCGTCCGAGGCAAAAAAGTCTATGCGTTATACAATCGTATATTAGCCCATATAAGACCAATACCGTTGAAAGGGGGGCTACGCTATTTTTAGTAAAAACTGCTACATCTTTGCCTAAAAACCGATAGCCCTATTTTTATACTTTTTTGTAAGTACTATTTTTTAAAATACTGCTGCAAATTCTGGTAAAATGCCTCAAATGCTTCCACACCATCGGGCAAAATACTACAAACCGTCAGGGGGTAATTGTTTTTGTAAGTCTTCTCTACAGTAACGTACCCAGCCTCTTGCAGTTTAGTAATCTGAACGCTCAGGTTACCGCTCGTCGCACCCGTCTGCTCTTTAAGGGTATTAAAATCCGCTTCTTTTACCACCATCAGGTACGACATGACGGTTAAGCGCAACTGCGAAAGCAGCAGGTTGTCTAATTCACCGTAAGCCATATTTAATTAATTTTTTGAACGGTGAAGCAAATAACCGGGGATCAAATAACCCATAGCGATGCTGATAGACATAATTAGGGTGTACCAAATACTTGGCACGAATAGGCAGCACAACGCACCAGCCCAAATCACCACAGCACCAAGAACCAAGGGGCGAAATTGCAGGATGATACCCGAAACAAAGATCGCAAAACCTGTCACAGACAAGACAATTGGCGTGGGAGATACCCCAAATTGAAGTGCATAAACAATCAGTAAGGGTAGCGTAATCCCATAGCCCAGCCAAATATATCCGTACCATTGATGTATGGTATTACGGTTTGTGATCGCCTTGGAACGCCTCATTTCATAAACAAGCGCAATAGGTACACCTACCAAGGGCATGATCATCCAAGCCAAATGCGCATGTTGTTGGTTATACTTGAGGTCGTGATAAAAATCTGCTAGCCCCGCAGTCACAACCAATACCCCCCAAAGCAACAAGTGAAATCCATTTTCTTGCACTTTACGCTTAGCCAATTCGATGGTTTGGCGAATTAGTAAAAGGCTGGCTTCGGGGTCTAATATCTTGTCTTCCATGTCTATTTTTATTGTATTTAAACGAATAACAGTACAAAGGTAAAGTAGTTTATTTTATAAACAAGTTTTTTTTGTAAATTTTTTTACTTTTTTTTAAAGCAATATTATAAAGTATTGATTTTCAAATATTTGCAACTTTTTTATTTTTTGAACAAAAAAATAAAAATTGCACTCTAATGGGTAAATTAGTATTTGCGCATTGCAAACACTTGGTTCAATGGTTTGAGTGCGTGACAAAATCGGGGTATGATATTTCTGTTTACGCTAAATTAAGGGTCATAGGGATAGTCGTCCTAATTTCAATTCTTTGCTCCAATTTTTACTTACTCAAAAGATTGTACACTGTTTACCAACGAAATTTCAAAGTTGGCTCAAAGGCGGATCAGTACTAAATTGTCGGGGTGACAGAAAAAGTCGCCCCGACAATTTAGTTGAAATCCATTGTTTGTGTAAATAAAATATCATGCCCCGATTTTGTCACGCACTCAAATAGTTTCGGTATAGGTTGCGTTCTGGCGGAAAATGGTAAATTTTAAGTAAAAACTTAGCCAATCCCATTTAGGTCCAAAAGGTCAATTTTAAAGCGTAAGTACCCGCAACTTAATCCCCCTAAAACCCACAGCATCACCATGATTTTGTAGTAGAATATGCCCTGTATCGTTCATTCCAAATCCTTCTATTTTTTCGTATTTACTACGGGCCACCAATGCCCTGAAAATATTGGATTTGCGTTCGTATTCCACCACTTTAAATCCATTGAGCCAGTAAACGACTTGGTTATTAGGAAAAACTTGGATGCGGCCTTGGTTCCACTCCCCTATTTTACGTTGAAATCGCTTTTCTAATTTTTCGGAAGGGATCAAATCGTACAAACTGGCCAAGGTACGGTTACCCACAACACCTTGTTTCGCATCGGGGTGGTGCTCATCGTCCAAGAGTTGGTATTCCAGCCCGATGCCAGATTTCCCTTCTGTACTCCATTTTTCGTTGACCAAATACTTAACCCCCGAATTGGCGGCTTCCGTAAGTTTGAATTCAAAGACCAGTTCAAAAGCAGCAAACTGTTCCGTTGTTATGATATCATTGCCTGTTTCTGAGCCACCGGAAGGGGTAATTTGGATAGTACCATCCACAATAGACCAATTTTTTGAGGGCATTTTATCGGAATTGATGCCGCGCCAACCCGTAAAATCTTTGCCATTAAACAGTAAGTTGTAGCCTTGGGCTTTTTCCTGTTCGGAGAGGTGGTTGGGTAATAAATTGACCACAGGTGTAGCATCCAAAGGGCTGGGGCTTAGTTGGGAGGCTTGGATACGTATGTTTTTCCAACGGATTTTCATACCCGGTTTCATATCGGCATAAATAGAATGTACTTGCAAAGCAATAAACCCTTTTGCCGTCATATCATCAATGAGGTAAGCGACTGGAATATCATTGATCCAAGTGCGCAGGGTATGACCGATAGCCTCGATCCGGTATTTGTTCCACTCCCCTACTCGAAAAGACTTTTTACCCGCTGGGTTGATATTTGGAATATAGAGCCAATCGCGCCTTCCTTCATCGTAAATACCTCCAGACCAAGCGCGTGCAGACGGATCAACTTCCATTTGATAGCCATGTACACGACCGTCCTGTACCTCTGGTTTAGAAAGGCTGCGAAACTGGATACCAGAGTTCATCCGATCATCTACTTTGAGTTCGAGTTCGAGTATAAAATCGCCGTATTCTTGGTTGGTACACAGGAACGAATTGGGTGTATTGGCGACTGTTTCACCTACAATTTCGCCTTTTTCGACATAATATTTGGCTTGGCCGTTTTTCTGGTTCCAGCCGTTGAGGGTTTTGCCGTCGAACAGTTTTGTCCACTGTGCTTTTTGGGCTTGGAGGGCAGTACCCTTGAAAAATAGTGCAAAAACTAGTAATAATACTGATCTATTCATGTGTGTTGGTTTAATTAATCGAGTGGTAGAGTTATAAGTACTTCTATTTATTTCGCGTTACTTATTATACTTTCTACAACAAGGTATTTTTTCTACAACAAAAGTACACAAAGTTCACAAAAGCGTAGAGTAACGTGTTGCGCTTTTTAAAACCATAAAAGCGTAGCGTGTTCCTTTAATAATACACAAATTTTAATTCCTAAAGACAATGTGTGATCTGCGCTTTTGTGTACTCTTGTGCACTTTTGTGGTAGAAAAAA
>JBEAVK010000357.1:0-2733 GCA_041160955.1 Bacteroidota bacterium | reverse complement strand
CTCTCACCCCCTGCCCCCCAACAGTAATAAAAGCCACTAAAACGGTAACCAAGCCCGTCAGCGCAAACATCCACCATTGCAATTCGATACGATACGCAAAATCGGCCAACCAAGCATCCATACCCCAATAAGCCACCGGAGCAGCAATCAAAAACGCCACCCCAACCAAGCCCAAAAACTCCCTCACCAAAAGCCCAGTAATACCACCCACACTAGCACCCAATACCTTACGGATACCAATTTCCTTGTTCCGCTGCTCCATCGTAAATGCCGACAAACCAAACAAACCAAGACAAGAAATCAGCAGCGCAATACATCCAAAACCCTTAAACATCAGCGTAGCACGCTGCTCACTTCTGTACATATTGTCAAAAGCATCATCCATAAAAGCATAATCCATCGGATACACCCCATCAAATTGCTTCCAAATACCCGATGCGCCAGCAATAGCCTGCGCAGCACCAGCCCCCGTAGTTTTCACGCAAATCATATCATTTCTCCTTGGGTTTACATAAAAAATAGCCGGTTTAATCACCTTGTGCAACGAAGAAAAATGAAAATCTTTCACCACCCCAATCACGCGCCCTTCCGTTTCCCAAAGTTTGAACCGCTTACCCACAGGATTACCAATCCCCATTTGAGCAGCAGCAGTTTCGTTCAAAATATACGACGACGAATCCGTGCCATTGCCCGAAAAATCGCTCCCAGCTACCAAATCCATCTTAAAAAACGACATAAAACCAGGCACAACACCAATCGGTGATATTTTCATGTGCTGATCCGCCGTTTTGCCCTCCCACTCTGTATCGCCCGTTAAAATACGCGTTTGCAAAATATTATCCGAAGTAGCCGTCACATCCAGCACACCAGCCGTCTCTTTTAAAGCATGGATAAATGCGGCCTGATTGCGCATGGTATTTTCCGACAAACTGATTTGAAACACATTTTCGCGGTCGTAACCCAAATTTTTGGTTTGGATAAATTGCATTTGCCGACCTATCACAAACATCGCCAATAACAACGCCGAAGAGCATACAAATTGTACCACCACCAAACCCTTGCGCAATAGCGAAGGACGATCATTCCTTTGATTAAACTGCGCCTTCATTACCCGCAACGGACTAAACGACGATAATACCAAGGCCGGATAAATCGCCGACAACAACAATGCACCCACCAAAACACCCGCAATCAGCAAAGGAATACCCGGATTCTGCCAATCAAGTTGTAAGTTTTTATCAGAAATCTGATTGCAATACGGCAAAAAATTATAAGTCAATAGTAACGCCAAAACAGCAGCGATCAGAAAAACGACACAAGATTCGAGCATAAATTGCGCTATCAATTGCGCCCGACTGGCACCAACAGCCTTACGCATACCTACCTCTTTGGCGCGTTTTGTGGCCTTGGCCGTGGCGAGATTGATATAGTTGATACAAGCAATCAAGAGGATAAAGAAAGCCACCAAACCAAATACACGCACCATTGTCGCACCGCTATTGCTTCCATCGGCACCATAAAGATGTATTTTGGTGAGGGGTTGTAATTTGTAAAAACT
The DNA here is from genome assembly GCA_041160955.1 of Bacteroidota bacterium. Classification (GTDB taxonomy): domain Bacteria; phylum Bacteroidota; class Bacteroidia; order Chitinophagales; family Saprospiraceae; genus M3007. The sequence goes on along the minus strand of JBEAVK010000357.1, from coordinate 1,175 downwards.
ACCCCGATCCAGTTTGTTGTGCGTATGCGTGAGGTCGGTTAGTTTTTGTTCCACTGCTGCAATATTTGCCCCAGCACGTAAAGTGTAATAAGTGGCATCGTCGCAATTGCCCCAATCATCTTCCCTATTCTTCCAATATGCATTGGGTACAAAATGCGATTTTAGGTACTCATAAGGCCGGATATAATCATATTGAAATATCGTATTGCGAGGAAAGTCAGCCATAATAGCACTCACCACAACTGGTTCATTATCAATAGATAAGGACTGCCCAATCATACTATTCAATGGCATAGTAGCACCAAAATACTTTTGAGCAAACGATGCGCTAAGCACCGTTGTGCCTTCATCGCCAAAGGGCTGAGCAGGATTACCCGCCAGTACATCCGTCTTGAACACCTGAAAAAAAGAAGTATCTGCAAATACACCCCGGTTTTCGATATTGGACAAATCAGCATGCTGCACCAATGCCGATCGTGCTGCTACTACCCGAACCGCTTTTTCCACCTCAGGTATTTCGCGCAGTGCATACGCGGCATGTGGGGCGGGACAGGTTTCGAGCGTCAACATCCTATCTGCCAATTTCATGTGCGCACTCTCCCGATAAATCTGCTCCACATTCGGGTGAAAACCATCAAAAGACAATTCGTCCTGTACCCACATCAGAATTAATAAGGCAGTCGCCAACCCGATGGATAAGCCAACGATATGAAGCACCGTAAAAAAACGATTTTTATTGAGGTTGCGCAATGCAATCGTGAAGTAATTAGGTAGCATGTATATTAACTATTTACTTGAAATACGGCAATAGCTGCGCCATTTACTTAAAATGCTCATAATCAATATTTTAGAATATTATTTTGTTGTAAAAATGTCCGATGTTGGACGGAAAACTGTTCGATTTCGGACAATGTTAGAAATAGCGTATTGTTGATTAAAGCATGATTCAGATCGGAGCATTGCTAATACATCATTTTCTCTTTAACCTGTTCTCTATAATATCTAGGCGCATGAAGATAAACTTTATGTCCGTGAACGAGGATGGACTTATCGTCGTCAATCGTTACGCGACAACAAGAATCTTCTGTTACACAACAATCTAAATTAATATTTTTGAAACAATGAACACTATCCGATTGCAGTTTCCATAACGAAAAATGCATGGCCATATCGGC
>JBEAVK010000346.1:0-3063 GCA_041160955.1 Bacteroidota bacterium | reverse complement strand
AGGGCAATACCAGATCGGCATCGCGCTCGTACATCCAACGTACCCATTCTTCCAGGCTCTTGCGGCAGAGCATGGCGGCATACAGCGGTGCGTTGTGTACGTGCTGCTCCGCTTCTTGCGGGGCTTAGGCTAAGGTGGCTCATTGGTTGGGTATGAAGGTGAAATTACTCATGGTACAAGTTCGCCATTAAAGGCTTTTTGGAGGAGGGTTTGGAAAAGGGCAAGTGAATTAATATTTACATCCGTTGAGTTACTTCTCATATTTTGCAAACTGTTATAAAATATTCTATAATTATTTTGAAGACTTATTGGAGGTATAATTACAGGCAAATCTTTTAATTTTTGCATTGAAATATTAAGCATTGAACCACTCGTACCAGTTGCTGTTTTATTTAACTCATATCGTACACTCTTTTGGCTAAGAAAAGATTTGATGAAAATAGGATTGCATTTTTCGGCTATAAAAATGATTTTCCAAATTTTATCTGGAAGAAATAGATAGTCATAATCTTTATCGACTATACAAGTGGCTCCAACAAGATCTCTTGTGTTTGCACGAGAAAATAAAAAATCGCCTTGTTGAACAAAAATTGGATTTTTTTGAATTATTGATTTCTTTACTGCTTTATATTCTTCGGGTCTGAATTTTCCCGAAGTAACAGCACTAACTTTTAACACTCCAAATTCATCATCATCTAAAATTTTATCTTCACCTCCATAGGAACTTCCTGCTTCTATATCTCTGATAATATCTCCCAACTTCTTCACCTCCCACCCCTTCTCATTCTTCACCGGATCCCCAAACATATCCATAAAAATAGCTTGCGCCAGTTCATCGTATTTTTGGAGCAGTGCTTGGTCTTTGCGGCGTAAGGCATCGGCGGCATCTAATATTTCGGCTATGCGCTTTTGGGTGGCGAGGGGTGGGAGGGGGATTTGAAGGTTACTTATCTCGTTAGTACTAATATTAGGTCGCGCTGCGCCTTGTGCAATTTGTTTTATTTGAGATTTTAAAACATTCAAATAATAAATTAAGTATTTTTGATTGGTTTTTTCTGTAGATTTTATTAAACCAACACGTTGATTCAAAAAAGAGAAATAATCCAATTTGTATACGCCAAACTTTCCAGTTGTAGCACCTGATAATGCTAATAAAATATCTCCTTTTATGACTTTGAATCTCTGTAAACTGCTAAGATTTGAGTCTTCTACACATATACAGTCGTCTTTGAATGAAACTTCTCCATCCGTTATATTAGATATTCGCAGTAATGGAACTCCTTCATTTTTAAAGTTTTCACTTTTAAATGCATAGCCTCCTAAAACATCACAAACATCTCCCAATTTCACCATTTCCCACTTCATACCAACATTGCTTTTAACTGCTGTTATTTCCATAATTTCATTTCATTTAAGATAAATGCTTCGAGTTGTTCTTTTTTGGGGTAGTTGGAGATTGCTTGACTTGATCGAATTAATTTTGGTGGTAAATTCGTCGGACGGCGACTGACGAATTGTAACAACTTCATTATCAACTAATTGAAATTGTGGAGTTGACAACCCCACAATTTCAGATGGATTCAATAACGGCTTCAATTGTGCAGTTTTAGACTGCATAATTGAGCATATAGGGTTATTGGTTGAAACCAAGGCTTCAAAATTCATGGATTTCCCGCTCATACCAACATTGCTTTTAATTGATTCAACAAATCGGCGCGTTCTTTATCCAAAGTTTCAATTTGGCCAATGATGACCGCCGGGCTTTCGTAGGTTTTTTCTTCATACACCACTTCTTTGTAGCGGTTGATGCTCAGGTCGTATTTATTGTCCTGTATTTCCTGCACCGGCACCATAAAACTCTTGTCGGTGCGTAAACGCTTGTTTTCAGCATCTAAATGATGAAAACGCTGCACTATATCGGGTATATCGTTGGCTTCTATGGGTTGGCGTTTATCGTCGAGGCTCAGCCCGTCGGCTTGCATATCGTAAAACCAAACATGATCGGTGCCGCCGCTGTTGGTTTTGGTAAATATCAGTACGGCAGTACTCACTCCGGCATAAGGCTTAAACACCCCGCTCGGCATCGAAATCACGGCGTGTAGTTTTTGGCGGTCGATGAGTTCGGTGCGGATTTGTTGGTGCGCTTTGCTGCTGCCAAAGAGTACGCCATCGGGCACGATTACGGCTGCGCGTCCGCCCAATTTTAGCCCTTTTAGGATAAGTGCCAAAAACAATAATTCTGTTTTTTTACTGTCCACTACCGCCAATATTTTACCGTCCACGGCTTCTCGGTCCAGACTGCCTTTAAATGGAGGATTGGCCAATACCAAGGTTGCTTTTTCGGTAAAACTGCTGTTGGCTTCGCTCAAGGCATCTACATCCAACAATTGCGGATTTTCGATGCCATGCAACATCAGGTTCATGCCGCCAATACGTATCATGGTGGGGTCGAACTCCATGCCCATAAACATCTTTTCTTGGAAATGTTTTTTTACCGAGTCGGTATAGAGTTCGGTTTCGTAATGTTCCCGAATGTATTCGCCCGCATTGGTCAAAAAACCAGCCGTTCCGCAACTGGGGTCGCAAATCACATCGTTCAAAGTAGGCGCTACCATATCTACCATCATGCGGATAATATGCCGTGGGGTACGAAACTGTCCATTTTGTCCCGCACTGGCTATTTTGCTCAGCAGGTATTCATAGACATCGCCTTTGGTATCGCGGTCGTCCATGTTGATGTTAGAAATCATCTCAACCACCTGCGCTAGTAGCCTTGGCGTAGGAATCATAAATGTGGCACCTTTCATAAATTTGCTAAAAGCGGCGCTGCGGTTGCCTACATTGCGCAGGAAATCGAACACGCCTTGGTCTTTGGTAAACATGCGGTGCATTACTTCGGGATCCATGTTTTTAAAATGGCTCCAACGCAGTTCGTTTTCGGTTTCCGTATAAAGCGGGTCTTCAATCGGCTTTTTCAACAAATTGGCTTTCGATTCTTTTTGGATTTGCAATTCATCTAATCTGCGGATAAAAAGCAAATAGGTCATTTGCTCAATCACCGTA
>JBEAVK010000251.1:0-12118 GCA_041160955.1 Bacteroidota bacterium | reverse complement strand
AGGGGACTTTAAAATACTTATTGTTTTCGATTCTATATTGCAAAAAAATCAGATTAAAACTTGGTGCAATGAGGTAGTAGATAGCGCAAATACTACACTTTATTCAGAAACTATCAAATGTCTAGATTTGAAAATTTTTGATAAACATCGGATGGTTTTTATCTTTAGTAATGGTGACCATGATATTTTAATGGTAAGAGACTGGACTGGGAAAACTTGGAAAAGGGTATATAGTGGATTTATTGGCAATACTCCTTACGCTACGCCTAACCGTCCGTTTAAAATAGAGGCTTTAAGTTATAACAAATTTATACTTTATCAAGTTGACAAAAAAGTACTATTAGAGTACGATTTTGACAAAAGGTTAGAAACCCGAACGGAAATAAAAGAGTAACCAATCGACCCAGAATGGGTCAACTGTTTATAGAGCAATGTAGCGGTATGACATTCGACCCCGACAGGGTCGCACGCGTGTTGAAACCACGATTTTGCTATAAACATTTGACCCATTCTGGGTCGGCCAGTGGTTACAAATATACCGAAAGATTTAGGAGGATCGGTAATCATTGACAGAAATACAAACAAGCATCCTTCCCATAAACCATCATAAACATAATACAACCCAAAACAAAAAAAGCCGCTCAACCACACCTTCCCAAAAAAGATGCAATTGAACGGCTTACTATAAACCCTTCATCAATAAAAATGAAGTAATAATTACTTAATATCAGCAGTCAAAGAAGCACTGACAAACTCCCTGTTCAAACGTGCAATATTGGACACCGAAATCTCTTTAGGGCATTCCGCTTCGCAAGCCTTTACATTGGAGCATTGGCCAAAGCCCTCTTTGTCCATTTGCGCAATCATATTCAGCACGCGGCGTTTGCGTTCTACTTGTCCCTGTGGCAACATGGCCAAATGGCTCACTTTGGCAGAAGTAAACAACATAGCAGACGCATTGGGGCAAGCCGCTACGCAGGCACCGCAACCAATGCAGGTAGCAGCATCAAACGCATGCGAAGCCAAATCTTTCTCAATCGGAATCGCATTGGCATCTTGTGCTTGTCCTGTATTGACGCTTACATAACCACCCGATTGGATAATACGGTCAAATGCAGAGCGATCTACTACCAAATCCTTGATCACAGGGAATGCCTGTGCGCGGAATGGCTCAATCACAATCGTCTCGCCGTCGTGGTAGTGGCGCATGTGTACCTGACAGGTCGTAGTGCCTTTCATGGGGCCATGCGGGCGACCGTCAATGACCATAGAGCAAGTACCACAAATACCCTCGCGACAATCGTGCTCAAACGACACCGGATCCTCGCGGAGACCGATTAATTGCTCGTTTAATACATCGAGCATTTCGAGGAACGACATATCGGGATTGACATTTGGCAATTCGTAAGTCACAAATTCGCCTTTGTACTTACCGCCTTGCCGCCAGATTTTGAGTGTCAGTTTCATATTATTATTTTAAAAATAAAATTAATGTTGTTGGTGTTTTATCGGTCTTTATGGGATATTGGTATCAAATTTTAATACCAAAGCACTAATATCTTCATCTTGGTTCAAAGCAAATAGTTGCAATAGCGTATCTGTTTTTTGATCGGGCTGCGCACTTTGAATCCAATCAAGCATATCGGATAAAAATGGACGTGTCGGGTGGTGTAACATACCGGAACTCAAGAGCAAAAAACCTTCTTTTGGGGCTAATTGTCCCGATTCGAGTGCTATTTCATCCATTTCAACGGCTGTACTTATTTGTTCCAGTGCTGTTCTATCGAACTTGAAAATAGCAGCGTGACCAAAATGGACACACCAGTATCGTCCATTGTCCAAGCAAACCACTGCCCCAAAAGAAGTGGCAGCACCGCTACATATTCCGTGTAATTCCGCTACGCACTTTTGCGCGGCTATTACAGCATTTTTTACCTGATCGTCGGTGTCAATATTTTCAAAAGCACGAATGCTATTCAAAAAACCATCTACGGCTACCCGTGCGGCTTTCCAATCGCAAGGTTGGGTACTATCGCCATCGGCCAATAAACCGATGGTTGCTTTATTTACTTGAAAAACGCCTCCAAAATCGCCATTTATAGGTTTAAATGAAGCATTTTTTGTAAAAAAAGCAGATTTCATCACCGCTTACTTATAAGAACGTTGTGCAACTTTTACCACTTCGTATTCGAGTGGTTCTTTGTGCAGCACCGCTTTTTTATCTTCGCCCTGCCATTCCCAAGCCGCTACGTACATGAAGTTTTCATCATCGCGTAGTGCTTCGCCTTCTGCTGTTTGGTACTCTTCGCGGAAGTGTCCGCCGCAGGATTCATTGCGGTGGAGCGCATCTTCGCACATCAATTGGCCTAGTTCGATAAAATCGGCGACGCGGAGTGCCTTTTCCAATTCAGAATTAAATTCTTTGTCGGAACCGGGTACAAATACATCACTCCAAAACTCAGCACGCAAGGCTTTGATTTCCTCAATTGCTTGCTTCAGACCTGCTTCTGTACGTCCCATTCCACATTTGTCCCACATAATTTTGCCCAAACGGCGGTGGAAACTTTCCACACTTTGTGAGCCTTTGGCACTGTACAAACGGGCAATATTATCGCGTACACCCTGCTCAGCGGCTTCAAACTCAGGTGAATCCGTAGTAATAGCACCCTTGCGGATTTCATTACTCAAATAAGAACCAATCGTATAAGGCAATACAAAATAACCATCGGCCAAGCCCTGCATTAAAGCAGAAGCACCGAGGCGGTTCGCACCGTGGTCGCTAAAATTGGCTTCGCCACAAGCATATAAGCCTGGTACATTAGTCATCAATTCGTAATCCACCCAAAGTCCGCCCATCGTATAGTGTACTGCTGGATAAATACGCATAGGTTGTTTATTCGGATCTTCACCTGTAATCTTTTCGTACATCTCGAAAAGGTTACCATAACGGGCCGAAATGGCTGCTTGTCCATCGCGTTTGATCGCATCGGCAAAATCGAGATATACCGCCAAGCCTGTTGAGCCTACGCCACGACCTTCATCGCATACGGCTTTGGCAGCACGGCTGGCTATGTCACGTGGTACGAGGTTACCAAAGGCAGGGTAGCGACGCTCCAAATAATAATCGCGGTCTGCTTCTGGAATATCATTCGGGTGTTTACCACAATCTGCTGCATTTTTAGGTGCCCAGCAACGACCATCATTCCGCAATGACTCCGACATCAGGGTCAATTTGGATTGGTACTCGCCAGAAACTGGAATACAAGTTGGGTGGATCTGCGTGTAACAAGGATTGGCAAAATATGCACCACGACGGTGCGCACGCCAAGCAGCGGTTACATTACACATCATGGCATTGGTACTGAGGTAGAATACGTTGCCATAACCACCCGTGGCCAATACCACTGCGTGTGCAGCATGACGCTCCAATTCGCCAGTAAGCAAATTGCGGGCAATAATACCTCGGCATTGGCCATCTACAATAACCACATCGAGCATTTCGTGGCGATTGTATAGTTTTACAGCACCAAGGCTGATTTGGCGGCTCAATGATTGATAAGCCCCGATGAGCAATTGTTGTCCCGTTTGGCCACGCGCATAGAACGTGCGACTTACCTGCGTACCGCCAAAAGAGCGGTTATCGAGCAAGCCACCGTAATCGCGTGCAAAAGGTACACCTTGCGCCACGCATTGGTCAATAATACCCGTAGATACTTCCGCCAAACGGTGTACATTGGCCTCACGGGCGCGGTAGTCACCTCCTTTGATCGTATCATAAAATAGGCGATATACAGAATCGCCATCATTCCGGTAATTTTTGGCGGCATTGATACCACCTTGCGCTGCAATAGAGTGCGCACGACGTGGGCTATCATGGAACGTAAATGCCTTTACGTTATAACCCAATTCGCCCAGTGATGCCGCTGCAGAAGCACCCGCAAGACCAGTACCGACGATAATTATATCAATACGGCGTTTGTTATTGGGCGATACTAATGGCACATGGCCTTTGTAATCTTCCCATTTAGCCGACATATCGCCTGCCGGTATTTTACTATTGATTGTTGAATCAGAATTAGTTGCCATAATTTCTTATCGTTGCTTAAGAAAAGTACATCCAGATTGGAATAATTGCGAAACCTGCCGGAACACCTACAGAATAGGCATAGCCGATACCCTTAATCAAGGGATTATATCGAGGGTGGTTAAGACCCAGTGTTTGTAAAGAGGACCAGAAGCCATGCCAAAGGTGAAAACCTATTACGACCATTGAAATGACATAAAATATGACATAATAGATATTATCAAATGCTTCTTTTACGGGCAAATACAGGTTATTAACCGGATGGTCGTAACCCGCTACCTCAACAGGCGGCAACAATCCTAGTTTCATTTGAAGCCAAAATTGGTACATGTGCAAGATAATAAATACCAAAATAACGATACCAAACCAAGCCATATTACGGGCAGAGATTTCGCTACTGCGGGTATGTGTCACGCCATAACGGCTGGCACCACGTGCAGATTTGTTTTTTATCCAAAGGTATAAACCCTGTATGGCGTGCCAAAGGATAAAAGCGTACAAACCATACGAAATAGTTTTGATGATCGGGTTATGGGTCATTAAGAACGCATAACTATTAAATGCTTCACCCCCATCGTCTTTCAACAATTGGAGATTGCCCAAAAGATGCACCACCAAAAATAGCATCAAAAAAATACCGGTAAGTGACATAATCACTTTTTGGCCGATGGATGAACTTATAAATTTTGTAACCCAACTCATGGATAGCCAGCTCGTTTATTACTTAAGAGTGAATAAATTTATGAATTAAGAGTAACCTAATCACAAAGTCGTTTCATCTTTGCGGTGGTTATTTCTTATTTTGGGTGCAAACCTAAAACATTGAACGCTTTCTTTTATATTTCGTTAAAAAATCGTTGTAAGTCGAGCCTTATTTAGACAGAATCAAAATAAACAAAGCACAACATTCGTCATTTTTATGAAAATCTATTTACCACTCTTTCTTTTCTTTTGTGCTACCACGCACATTCAGGCGCAGACACTGCGCGGCTCGGTTCGTATGCAGGACACATACACACTAATCATTGGGGCGCAAGCCACTTTCACTGCTTATGATGGACAAACCTACACCACTACAACAGGTATGGATGGCAAATTCTCCTTCGATGCCTTGCCCATTGGCACAGGTGTGCTTACTGTAGAGCAAAAGGGGTATGTCCTATTCCAATTGACCGAAATTGTCATCGCTGGAGGAAAAGAAAAAGTGGTAGATGTGCTGCTCAAAGAAGGCTTTGTGGAAGCGGCTGCTTTGCCAATAGAAATTGTGGAATCTCGTCCATTACGGCAGGTAATGCCCATTGGCGAAATTCCGTTGTCGAGGGAACAAACCTTGTACAACCCAATGACTTATTTTGATCCTGCCCGTTTGGCAATGGCATTCCCCGGAGTGGCACAAACCGATGATGGCACCAATAGTATGAGTATTCGGGGCAATAATCCGGCTTTGGTGCGTTGGAAACTCAATGGAATGGACATTGTAAGCCCCAACCATTTGCCCAATGCGGGTACCATATCCGACCGCCCCACCTCGAGCAGCGGCGGTGTGATGATGATTTCGGCGCAAATGCTCGATAATTCCACTTTGATTACGGGTGCTGGTGTTACGGGGTACAACGACGGTATAGCGGGTATCATGGACTTGAACTTGCGCAAGGGCAACGACCAAAAGCACGAACAAACCATCCAAGCCGGCCTTATCGGGATTGATGCTGCGGCGGAAGGCCCACTGTCGCGCAAGCGTAATGGTGCTTCGTATTTAATCAATTACCGCTATTCTACCGTGGGCATATTGGGTGCCTTAGGTCTTTCTTTTGGTGGCGAAAAAGTGAATTTTCAGGACATTGCTATGCACCTGAACTTTCCGACCAAGAGAGGCGGTGCGTGGTCTATATTTGCGTTGGGAGGGCTTTCTACCAATGTGTTCACGCCGCCTGATTCCGCAACTACTTATAAAGAGTTATTTAATATTGATTTCGAATCAAGAACGGGCTTAGCAGGCGTGAGTTTTACTGGCTTTTCAAGGAAGGGATTTAGTGCCAAAATAGGGGCTACTGCTTCTCATCAATATAATGACCGCGTACAGTTTACACCCACTTCTTTGCAATCATCAGAGTACCAAAAAGAAACGCGGCTATCCTTGAATGCTTCGATGCGGTACAAATTTAACAGTACTAACGTGCTTATTTTTGGCAGTAATATCAGCACAGACGTATATAGTAGATACCGTCGGAATAGTCCTTCTTTTGGGGATTATTCGGTTGATGGAAATTTTGTATTACAAACTTGGATAGCCAATGAATCTACTTTCTTAGATGGTGCCGTGAAAATACATTACGGTCTCAACCCCATTTTTACACTTTATGGTGCTGCATTAGACCCTCGTTTACAGGCATTTTGGCGGCCTTCGACACGTCACCAATTTGTATTATCTACAGCAACTTACAGCCAAATGTTGCCAATATGGGTTGAAAATACCAATAGCAATACGCTATTACGTTCGGCTATTGTCTCCGCACGCTACAATTATTTACCTAATACAAAATGGGTGCTAAGTGCTGAGTTTTTCAACCAAAGTATTTCTAATATCATCATTAATGGTACAGAAAAAGACGGATATTCCTTTATCAATGAAACCACATTTGAACTATTTAACAGGACTGAAACCAATGGATTAGCCAACAACCGAGGTATTGAATTAATGGCCCAACACCGCCAAATAGATGGTTGGTTTATGAATGCCAATGTCACGCTGCTGCAATCGGAGTACCAAGGAGCGGATCAGGTAAAGCGACCGACCCGCTGGAGTGTGGGGCAAATAGCCAACCTTACTTCGGGCAAAGAATGGCATCGAAAAACCAAAAAAAATCTATCAGGTCGTGTTTTTGGCATCAGCGGACGAACGGTCTATATGGGTGGTTACAGAACCGCTCCTATTGATATTAATAGATCAGTTAATGCTGCATCAACTGTTTTTGACCTATCCAATGGTTATACCGGACGCAACAACCCTTATTTTCGTGTGGATGGCCGAGTATATTGGAAACGCAGTATTGGAAATAAACGCAATAGTACCATCGCTTTGGAATTCCAGAACCTGTCATCACAGAAAAATGTTGCCTTCCAATTTTACGACCCACTCACCAAATTAGTCACCACCAAATACCAATTGGGCATGATTCCCAATTTTAGTTGGCGCTTGGAGATGTAAGCCCTTTTTATCGTTTAGGAACCAATAATTATTAATAGATACCACCACCACAACATGAAGAAAAAAATTAAACTTGTAAAAAACAGGTCAGATATTGGCGCGGGGACACGCGGCGCTGATATGGGTATTGATGCCATCGAAATAGCGGCGATCAATTCAGGGAACGACTATTTCAATCGCTTTGATTTCGTGGATGTCAAAACACATAATAAGTCCATCTACGACAAAGTGAACAATTCCTTTGCCAAACGGATCGAAGACGTATATGAACAATGCACCCGGGTAAGCAAAACGGTCAAAAAAACACTTGAAAAGGATTTTTTTCCTATTGTTTTGTCGGGCGACCATTCTTCTTCCTTAGGCACCATAAGTGGTGTCAAAGCGGCGTATCCTAACCATACATTAGGTGTAATTTGGATCGATGCACATGCCGATTTACACTCTCCTTATACCTCGCCATCGGGGAATATTCACGGAATGCCGTTGGCATCTGCCCTTGCCGATGATAATATGGCTTGTTGTGTCAACGAAGTGGGCCGAACTACTGAAAAGTATTGGAATGCTATGAAAAGAATAGGTATTAAGGGCGCAAAGTTGTTGGGGAAACATATCGTTTATTTTGGTGTACGCTCTACCGAAGAACCCGAAGATAAGCAGATGGCAAAATTAGGCATCAAAAACTATATGGTGGCCGAGATCCGATACCGTGGTCTTGAAATATGTGTACAAGAGGCCTTGGAAAGACTCACCGATTGCGATATGATTTATATTTCTTTTGATGTGGATAGCATGGATTGTGATTTGATTTCGAACGGAACTGGCACACCTGTTTCCAGAGGATTTGACCAATACGAGGTAATGGGTATTATTAATAGGACTATTCAGTCGGAAAAAGTAGTTTGTATCGAATTTGTAGAGGTGAATCCGCTGTTGGATACAAAGGGTAATAAAATGGCAGAGACGGCTTTTGAAGTGCTCGACAATATCACGCTCGCTTTATTGTAGTGTGTATTTTATAAATATTTAGCAGTAGGGATCAGGGTAAAATCCCGATAAGGTGTCTATTTCCGGGCAATGTCATTTGGGCTTGCGCCTAATAATACATCTATATCAAAGCATGGAATACACCTATACTTCGGGCATAGCCATTACCTTTTTCTTAGTCCTCATCTTAATCGGTAAAAAGCAAAAAAGTAGTGCAGATATTACTTTGGCTGCATGGTTGGCAGTAACTGGTGTACATATCGCCCTGTTTTATTTGTTTTTTACCGATAAAATAGATGGATTTCCGCATCTACTCGGATTAGAAGCACCCTTACCCTTATTTCAAGGCCCCTTTCTACTGCTGTACACCGCCACCCTCACCAATCAAGGATTATCCAACAGTGCCAAAATACTACATTTTTTGGTGCCAATATCTTGGTATTTGCTTTTTGTACCTTTTATACTGATGCCTCCTGAACATAAGATATGGGTCTATCAAAACAAGGGAATAGGATATGAAACACTCTCCTGGTGTACCAGTTGGGCCATCAATATCTCAGGTATTTTTTATGTAGCGCTATCTTTTCATGTATTGAAAAAATACCGTTCTGCCCTCCAAGAGCAGTATGCTTTTACCGAAAAAATCAATCTAAATTGGTTGCGGTACCTCATCTCGGGTATTGCTGGTATTTGGGTGGTCGTGTTTTTTGGAACAGATACGCTTATTTTTTTCTCGGCTGTACTTTATGTGTGTTTTATTGGCTATTTTGGGATCAAACAAGTCGGCATTTTCACCAATGAAGTACCCGCCCAAACCTTGACAAATCCACTTCCCATTCAGGAGGAAACAACCATTAAATATGAAAAATCAGGATTGAGTGATGAGGCGGCACAAAAAATGCATGAAGCGTTGGTTATGTCAATGGAAAAAGAAAAGTTGTTTACCAATGCCGACTTGACATTGGTAGAATTGGCGCGGCACCTGGGAGTGCATGCTAATTATTTATCGCAAGTCATCAATTCTTTTGAGCAAGTAAATTTCTACGATTATATCAATGTCAAACGCGTAGAGGAATTTAAAAAAATAGCCATCCTGCCCAAATCACAGCAATTCACATTGCTTTCCTTAGCCTACGATTGCGGATTCAACTCCAAAACTTCGTTTAACCGCAATTTTAAAAAAGCGACCGGCCTATCCCCGAGTGAGTATTTGAATCAGCAGCAAGTCGTGTTGCAATAGGTATTTACAACTACTAGTTCCACCTTACCCGATGAACCAATGGCCACCAAATGCCCCCGCATCTTTGCCGAAATTTACAATAATTACTTAACTAAAACAAGTAAACATGAACTTAACAAAATTTTTAACGGCATCGGCGGTAGTACTATCCTTAGTAGTTATGGGCTGCGAACAAGGCGGATACGACCCCAGCGAGCCGGGTCTATTGGTGGCTAAAACCGTGGATCAAGATCCGTCCTTGCCTTCCATTTCGGTCAATGGCACCCAACTCCACGCCCAATCATTTGGCAATCCCAACGACCCAATGCTTGTCGTCCTCCACGGTGGACCTGGTTCCGACTACCGTTATTTGCTCAACTGTACCGCTTTTGCCGACCAAGGTTACTATGTCGTATTTTACGACCAACGTGGTGCTGGTTTATCCAAGCGGTACAACAAGGATATATACACCATGCAGGTATTGTACGATGATTTATCCGCAGTAATTGCGCATTACCAAACCGCTCCTGACCAAAAAATATTTCTGTTGGGACACTCTTGGGGTGCTATGCTGGCCACTGCTTATATCAATAGTTATCCTACCAAAATTGATGGTGCTGTTTTAGGAGAACCAGGTGGATTTATATGGGCAGATGTAGAAGACTATATCAGTCGTTCACGTGATTTTAAGTTTTTTGGCGAATTGCTCAACGATGCGGTATATATGGATCAGTTTATTTCAGCAAAAGAAAATGACCACGAAATATTGGATTACAAATTCGATTTGCTCACCGCTGTTGATGGCGATAAAGACAGCCCCACGGGTAACGAAGGCGGACTACCCTTCTGGCGTTCTGGTGCAGTTACTTTTGATGCGTATCTGGAAATTGGGGAAAAAGAAAGACCCGACTGGACTACCAATCTTGACCAGTTTACCACCAAAGTCCTTTTTGTGTATAGCGAAAACAATAAGGCTTACGGCGAAGCACATGCGAAAAAGGTATCTTCGGCATATACTAATGTTCAATTAGAAAAAACCCTCGGTGCAGGACACGATATGATTTCGTTCCCAACAGGCTGGCAAAATTTTTATCCAGTAGCACTCGCATACCTTAACGAATTAAAATAATTACGCCATGAAATATAGCATTCTTGCAATCATCACTTTTTTAGGCATTTTCCAAACTGCCTTTGCGCAAAATATCAATTGGCGCTCTTTACAAACCGATCAAAAACATATCATTAGCCTACAAGCTGGCTTCGATTATGGCTTTACCACTGGCATAGGTTATGGCTACCGACTTAAAACACCAAAGCCAATATTGCTTAATGTGGAATATAGTTTTCCGGCCGGCAACCACCCTTTTGATGATTTCAAAACAAGGATTGGCGGACAAATGGAAGTGTTCCAATCGCACGGGTTTTCGGCTACAGTAAAAGCATATTGTCCGTTTCGCCGTTTTGAAAACAGGCAAACAAGGTTCGTCAATTTTGGAGCGGAGCTTTCAGGTGTGGTCGGATATTACACACCTAAATGGTTTATTTCCGGTGAATTTGGCTTAGACAAAGCCATTATTACCCATATAAAACACGCCGAGCAAGCACTTGAATATAATCCGACGCTCCATAACGGCTGGTATATCCCAACCGCAGGCAATTATTTTTATGGCTTGCAGACCGGTTTTTCTTTTGGCAAAAATGATATATCCCTCAACGCAGGACGTATCGTATCACAAGGTTTCAAAACAACTCCATTGATACCATTTTATGCGCAATTGAGGTTTAATCATAGATTATAAAGAATGCGATCTTAAAACAAAATGGGCCGCTTGGTACCTACCGAGCGACCCATTTTTTATATCCATTAAAATTCCAAAAAATCAATCTATCACTTTACCACCACCAGCGTCTTGGTCACCATGCCAGTTTCAGTCCGTAAATTCACCCTGTACATACCAGGTGCAAATTCAGAACCATCTACTTGGAATACCGCTGTTTGCTGATTTTCTGCAATCACCTGCCGGAGTACCAGCCTGCCTACCGCATCATATACCAGTAAAGTGCCGCCGCTTGCGCCCACGCCTTCTATGCTGACTGTTACAGTAGAAAGTGCAGGGTTCGGGGCTAATTTTAACTCAAGTTTATCGCCATGCTGTATGCTCAAATTTGTGTTCCGAACCTCCACACCATTATTACCCATGCCACTGCCGCAATCAACGGAGACAGAGAACGAACATTCCGAACTTTGGCCGTTGGGCGCAACTGCACGGAAAGTATTGGTCGTAACACCTGTGGGGAATATCGAACCACTCGCCAAACCTATCACCAAGAACGGTGTCAGCGGCCCAGTACAGTTGTCGGAGGCCGTTGCACTACCATATAATACGGTTGCACTACAAGGTACACCTGTACCAGTTGCTACTACGGGTAATGGACAAGTAATCACTGGTGGTTGGTTATCCGTTACCGTTATGACCATTGTACAACGACGGGTATTGC
This sequence comes from Bacteroidota bacterium, assembly GCA_041160955.1. Taxonomy (GTDB): domain Bacteria; phylum Bacteroidota; class Bacteroidia; order Chitinophagales; family Saprospiraceae; genus M3007. Next base: position 124 of record JBEAVK010000251.1, on the reverse strand, counting down.
CCGCTGCGTCGGTGGCTTGGAACACTACATTGCTATTGCCAACGGGGAAAGCAGAGCCACTGGCTAAACCATTGATACGGGTGGCTGTGCTGTTCGTAAGGGCGCAGTTATCCGTAAAGGTAGG
>JBEAVK010000027.1:0-3920 GCA_041160955.1 Bacteroidota bacterium | reverse complement strand
AAACATCCTTTCGGCATTTTCAGAGGTGATTTTAGCCACCAAAGACAACGGCACTACTTTGATTTCGGAGATCATATCGGCCACCAGTTTTACGTACGCGCTTTCGTTGCGTTTGCCTCGGTGCGGCACCGGGGGCAAATAAGGCGCATCGGTTTCTAGCACAATATGTTCGAGTGGTATTTGGCGCAATACTTCTGGCAATTCCGATTTAGGATAGGTAACAGTGCCACCAATGCCCAGCATAAATCCGAGATCAATCATGCGGTTGGCCTGCTCTAATGTACCCGAAAAACAGTGAAAAATACCGCGTAAACGGCCATCTTGCCCTGCTTTTACGACTTCAAGGCATTCTTCATTGCTCTCTCTGGCATGTACGATAACGGGCAGATTAAGGTCTTTGGCCCATTCAATTTGACGCGCAAAAGCCATTTTTTGTTGCTCCAAAAACGTTTTATCCCAATACAAATCAATTCCTGTCTCCCCAACCGCAGCCCATTTGCGCTCATTAAGGTATTTTTCGACAATGGCCAATTCTTCTTCCACTTTTTCGTTCACCGAGCAAGGGTGCAAACCCATCATAGCAAAGCAATTATTCGGGAAAGCTGCCTCTAAATCGAGCATTGCGTCGATACTTTCGGCATCAATATTGGGTAGGTAAATTTTGGTGATCCCAGCGGCAATCGCACGTTGCACCATCTCATTTCGATCTGCTTCAAATTTTCTGGAATAAAGGTGCGCGTGGGTATCTATAAGTGTAACTGACATTTATCTTGTTTTTAATTAATTTATTGACCGCTTATTTTTTGTTCCAATGCAGGACTAGTACGTATAGCCTTTGCTTTTTTCCACCATTCCAATGCCTTGGAACGGTCGCCTTTAGCCGCTAGTGCATCGCCGTAATGTTCCAAAATATTGGCATTTTTGTCGCCACCTTTGGCCATTATTTTATCAAAACGCGCAATAGCGTCATCTGGTTTATTTTGGGCAGTAAGCGATACGCCCAATTGATCGGTTACCTCCAGTAACAATTCTACATTATTACCGCACATCACAATGGCTTGCTCTAATGCGGGTTGTGCCAAGTCCGGTTTTTGGAGCGCGTTGGCCGTTAATCCATACCACAAATAGGCTTTGGGTTGGTTGGGAAACGCATCAATCGCTTTATCTGCTAAAGGCAATGCCTCGCTGTATTTTTTTTGATCGGTCAAAATAGTCAAGGCATTATCCCATACCGAGAATACTTTGGGGCGCAGGTCGATACATTTTTTATAATGTACCAGTGCTTCATCGTTTCTATCGAGTAAATAAAACAAATCACCGGCAATGCTCCAAGCCTTGGGTTCGTCCTTGTGCAGGGTAATTAGGGCATTGCCAAGTGCCAGTAGGCCATTGATCGTGCCTTGATCGCTGTTTTTGTTCAAAGTAGCGAGGTATGGGGAAATCTCTTTTATTTTTGCATCAATAGAGACGGCGGGGTCTTTGAACAGCGGGAGCATAGCCTCCAATTTGGCATTTGCCGGACTATTTTTACCTTGATCCAAAGCACCTAATTTTGCTTCTGCATCGGTGGGATTTAAGCGTAAAATATCATTCCAAACGGCTTTTTCGGCATTTTTATCGCCTATTTCATTGTAATATTTGGCTAAAATGCGTTTGAAATCCAAATCCCTTGGATATGCCTCGCACAGTCGGCGCAACTCATTGGCGGCTTTGGTTTTATCACCCATAGCCACATAGATCAAGTGTTTTTTAGAGGCTGTAATTTCCGAAATACCCGTCATTGCTTCCAATTGATCCAAGGCTTTAAGACCGCGTTTAGGATTTTCGGATAGTATGGACAAATAGGCCAAACGCTCCAAAAACTCGGGTGTTTTCGGGTTTTTCTTTACCAATTGGTCATAGACATCGGCAGCATTGGTGATTTGGCCATTTTTTTCGTAAATATCGGCCTTGTGGAGCAAGTACCATTTATTTTCTGGGTTAATTTTAATCGCCTTGTCGATTGCATCCAAAGCATTGCCATATTGTTTTGTTTCGGAATAGCAACGCGCCAATCCGTACCAAGCAGCATCATAGGATTCGTTATTGTAAAGGAATTTTTTATAAGTATCAATGGCTTTATCATTTTTAGAAAGCATACGGAATGATTCTGCTTCCAAAAACTGAGTTTGGCGTTCTACTTCCGCTTCGGGCACTTCTTTTTTAACACCTCCGATGGTATTTTGAGCCGTTGCAACAGTGGCGCAACAGGTAAAAAGAATAAAAGTATATTTAATTAATCGTGTACTAGATATCATCTTCTTATGAAATTACTAAAATCTCCAATATTGAGTTCATCTTTTGAACCTGTAAAACGACTGGAATTGCCGATCATGGAATCGGAAAGTACCGCGTTTTTAATATTTGATTTGTTTTGTATAATTGAGTTTTGAATAATGGTGGAATCCACCGTAGAGCCATTTCCAACGCTGACATAGGGCCCGATGACGGAATTGCGGATGACAGCATTTTCGCCCACAAAGCAAGGTTGAATGATGACACTGTTTTCAATGACAGCGGATTCGGCTACAAGGTTGCGGTGTCGGCGGAATTCCAGCATACGTTCATTCGAGTAGAGAATGGCCTCTTTGTTGCCACAATCGAGCCATTCTTCAATTTCGCCGGTTACAAAATTGGTACCTTGCTGCCGCATCAATTCCAAGGCTGTGGTGAGTTGAAATTCATTTTTTTCCTTGATTTCGTTGGTAATAATATGGTGCAATGCAGCGCGCAATTTCTCTCCTTCTCGGAAATAATAAATCCCGACAATAGCCAAATCGGAGACAAATTTACTAGGTTTTTCTACAAAGTCGGTAATGATACCCTGTTCGTTCAGTTTTACAACTCCAAAAGAGGAAGGATCTTTTACTTTTTGAGTCCAAATAACACCATCTTGCTCCAGATCGAATACAAAATCGGCTTTAAACAGGGTATCTGCAAAAGCGATCATACATTTTCCTTGCAAACTTTCCCACGCACAGTGGATGGCATGTCCTACACCGAGGGCTTTGGTTTGCTGGTAAATTTTGCCTTTTGCGCCCATTAATTTGGCGATATTTAGGAGTTCTTGCTCTACATCTGCGCCAAAATCGCCTACAATAAAGGCAATTTCGTTTATTTTACCCGGATATGCTTTGGACAAGTCTTCTACCAATCGTTGGATAATAGGTTTGCCAGCCACAGGGATCAATGGCTTAGGAACAGTAAGTGTATGTGGGCGCAGGCGCGTACCGCGGCCAGCCATTGGGATAATAATGTTCATGAATAATACTTTATTAGTATGATCGTCTGGAGCGATTTAATACGGTGTAAAATAAGTTTTTTTATACACGTAGTATGTTTTCCACCACAACGTAGCGTACACTTTTTCCACCACAAAAGTACACAAAGTTCACAAAGACGTAGAGTAGGCGCTTCGCTTGTTTTTTAGAACACAAAGCATTGCGTACACTGAAGTGTACGTTTACTCATTGTATGCTTATTTGTAATTTATGGCAGAGAACACAATATATACATAAATTGATTTTCAGTGTATTAATTTTTGCCAGTACTACCAAAACCACCAATACCGCGTTCTGTTTCGCCGAGTACTTCCACTTGTTCCCAAGTAATTTGCTCGTAACGGGCAATCACCATTTGTGCAATACGCTCGCCGGGGTCAATCGTTTGTACGTCATTGGAAAGATTCACTACAATACAATGGATTTCCCCTCGGTAGTCGCTATCAATGGTACCGGGCGAATTAAGCATAGTGAGTCCGCGTTTGGCGGCCAAACCGCTGCGTGGGCGTACTTGAGCCTCAAATCCGAGGGGTAATTCGATGGACAAACCAGTGGGTACCATAAACCGATCCAAGGGCTGTAACGTAATTGGTGCTGAAA
>JBEAVK010000312.1:0-3922 GCA_041160955.1 Bacteroidota bacterium | reverse complement strand
ATTGGACTATCTAATGCGATCTGTAACACTATTATTTCAACTGTTCCTCCTCCACTAGCTTCGGTAGATTTATCTTGGACTTTTACGCCCAAAGCAGCCTGTCTTAATATTACCAAAACGACCTCCACACCTACGATCGGTGCTGGTGGGACAGCACAGTTTCAAGTAACGGTGAGTAATACAGGCAATGCAAATGCACAAAATATACAGGTAAATGACGTGTTTCCATCAGAGTTAGTGCCGCTATCTCTGCCGCCAAATACTACGGTATCGGGCAATATGGCCACTACACCTATCGCCCCCCTAGGAATTGGAGGAAATCAAGTATTGAACTATTCTTTTAAGCAAGTACCAGTCCCTTGCCAGACAAGCGCAACATATAAGAACTGTGCTACTGCAACATTGTTAGGTTGTAATTTTAAAACTATGGAAGCTTGTGCCACCGTAAATCTTATTGCACCGCTACCCACACCCAACCCTGCTTTTACGGTTACACCTATAGATTGCAATACCATTCAGTTTACAGCAGTATCTAATACAGCAGGCCAAACGCATTTTTGGGATTTTGGTAATAGCAATACAAGCACGCTGGCTAATCCCGTAAATAGTTTTGCCAATGGCCCATTCACCGTTACACACACGATTACGGAATGTGGCGTGAGTGCGAGTGCCATGCAAACCGTTACTATTAATTGCGCACCACCAGAACCACCCACATGTCCGTGTAGCAATAATAATGGTATCAATATCATCGCATTTAATGAAGGAACGCTATATTCTGAACTTGAGCAGATCAATAATTTTGATGTCAATAATGATGGCATAATTGATTTATCAGAACATAATGGCTGTATAACCATTGGTGGAAAATTGATTATCGATCAAAACCTCACTATTGTTGATTGCCCAAATATTAAAATGCAGCCCTGTGCGGAGATTGAGGTACGCGCACAGTCCCATTTAACAATGACACAAAATAAAATTACTGGTTGTGTTAAAATGTGGCGTGGTATCACTGTAAAACCCTTTGGATGGCTAACTTTTCAAAGGAATACGGTTGAAGATGCCCAAACCGCAATTATTGCAAATGGTAGTTCATTTGCTGGATTTCCAGCACCAAACACTATTCCTTATACTACTATAGAGGTTCAAAAGAATCGCTTCGTACGCAATCATATTGGTATATTAGCCAAAGGACTGCCGTGGGCTAGTCTTGCTCACCAGCCCATATCCGGAAATACCTTTATTGGAAATGGGGCACAACCACTGCTGCCACCTTGCGATCAATCGTTAGCCAATTGGAATGCTGACAATGGCTATGCAGGGGTGGTGAGCCAAGCCATCAATCTGAGTATTGGATCTGCTACGGATGTAGGTTTTACGAATACCTTCTCCGCATTGCGCAACGGAGTAATTGGGGAAAACTGCTGGTTACAGGTGCACCATGCTAGTTTCACCGATATGGTAGGTGAATGGCTAACGGAAGGTCAGGCACCCACCTTTGCTGCTTCCACAGGTGTGGGTGTGGTAGCAAACAATGGATTATCTACTATCAGCGGATCATTCTTTAATGGCTGTGGACACGGTATTTATGCCCTCAGCGGTGCTATTAGTGCCTTACAAAATGATATGCCCAATGTACGCAGGGGTATTGAAATAAATAGCCCAATTGGTTGCACTTTATCGGAAAATAAAGATATTGTATTTAAAAACAAAGGCATATATGGTCGGAACCTGCAAACTGGGCCTATAAGTCAGTATTTCCAGTACGCGATCAACAAAAACAGGGTGCGAAATTTTGATCAAAGTGAGACGGAAGATGATATGGCAATCCATATGGCTAATGGTAATCAGCCAGATCTGATCAATGCACGGATGTCGGAAAATGAGGTTTTTATAGATGCGAAAAAAAATGCCATTAGAGTAGAGGGCTTAGGTCGTTGGGTGATAGATCGAAACTATGTTCAATACAAACCATTTATGGGGCTGGCCAATTCAGGGACTGGACTTTTGCTCTTGTCTTCTGCGCGGAATTATTTATACGGCAATAATATGGAAGATATTGCTACGAGTCCCGTTTCTACGGGCTTTAATATTGCAATTAGTCCCGAAAATACGTTTTGTTGCAATGTAACAGATGGCCACCGATTAGCCTTCCGCTTCTTCGGCGCATGTGGTACCACTACCTTTCGCACCTCCGATATGTCGGCACATGAAACCTGCCTCGAAATTAGCCAAAGTGGTACTATCGGAGAGCAAGGGCCTGGGGATATTGTATCCGGAACCTTCCCCAATTTCCGGAATTGGTTCAATACTTCGTCGGGTATTGCACGGCATTTGGGAAATAGTCAAGGGATTGTCAACTCATCGCGTTTCCATGTACTCTCTACACTTACATCGGACTTTCCAGAACAAATATCAACACCAAATCTGCCTACTCCAACAAATTCTTGGTTTGTGCCAAATGGCAATGGGAATCCCAACTGTACGAGTTGTACAGAACCACCATTGGTACCCGATGTTCGTCCCCGCCAAATAGACGAAGGTGACCGACTCATTGTAGGTGATGGTTTTGGCAAGGAAACCGCTGGTGAACGGATGCTACAGTGGGAAGGTAGTCGCAATTTGTATCGTCGTATGCAGCAATATCCTGAAACACATGGTAAGGAAACCGCTGTGGATGCTTTTTACAAGGCAGCAGCATCTGCTAAAATTGGGGCGTACTACTTGGCCGATAGTTTGGTTAATAACCTATCGGTATTGAGTGCTGCAACCGCTTTGTCGATGTCGCAATATATAGCGCAGGTGAGGCAGGCTGAAACCGATATACAAGCACAACTCAAGTTATTGGTCAGCAAAACAAATTGGGCAGACTCGCTTGCCATTTACCGTCAGATCGATGCAATATTGGCAGCAGCTGCACCAGCAGTACAGCATTTCGTTGAACAAATCGCTATTGCCAATATAGAGCGCAATACACGCGCCAATTTTGCCTTATCGGTAGTTGCTGCTTTGCCAGTGACAGATGTATTGGAACAAAACCGCAAAGATGTACTCGAAATTTATGCACAAACCATTGGTCAGGATAATAACCAATTAACACCAGAACAGGCAGCCACCATTAGTGGTATCGCGTATCAATGTCCCGAAGAAGGCGGTAGTGCGGTGTATTTGGCACGAGTCATTTATCAGTTAGTGGCTGCTACCTCATTTGATGATGAGGCGTTGTGTAATAATAAAGAACGCAGCTCTATTCAAGCCAGCTCACCCACCACAGCAACATACCTGATTGCGCCCAATCCAGCATCCAATCAAGTGACGATTGCACCAATATACGACGAGTGGGCAGCCAATACCCAAATTAGGCTTTCGGATGCTTCTGGACGTATATGGACAGAAGTAAATGCACCCAAAGGAAGTAATCTTGCGGTATTAGATATCGCCAAATTACCTATTGGTGTGTATTTCTGCCATATTATGCCCGATAATGGCAAGAATACTATCCACAAGTTAATCATCAACAGATAAACGATCACTTAGGAGCAGTACTGCAATAATTGCGGTACTGCTTTTTAATTTTTATACCCATGAAACAATTCATACTTTTTTGTTTTCTAGCACAATCATTGGCACTATCTGCTCAATTCCACGATTACAATACGATTATAGGTTATTACGGTGGCTGGATTACACCACCCGGTGATAAATTTGGTATTAGTCATTTGACTTTCCCCGATGGTAGTTTGCATATCGAAGAAAACTATGATCTCGTGATGTATATGGATATGACTAATGCCATTCTTTCCGATTCTATTGGTCAGTTGCAATTATATTCTAATGGAATTTGGACAGGTAACGCGGTTTGGGACTCTCTTGAAAATGGAGACAATCTGACAGATGATGGCCCATTAACCAATATATG
>JBEAVK010000257.1:0-28066 GCA_041160955.1 Bacteroidota bacterium | reverse complement strand
TTTATTTGCACCCCATTTGGGAAATCAATAAACATTATACCAAATATTCCATTATATGTTACAAATGTCAGATTGCGCCGAAGTCCACCCCTAAATGACTTCGGAGAAGTCCAACATTTGTAGATCAGCAACATTCGATATGGCCATTATACCCATTAATTTAAAAGAAGGTACACTAGAGCAATCTAAAGAAATTATTGTAGGCATTGATTTGGGCACGACCAATAGCCTTGTCGCTTTTATGCAAAACGGTACAGCCGTTTGTGTAAAAGGCTTAGACGGTAAAAGCACATTAGTACCATCTGTGGTGCATTTTGCCGGCGACCAGTCTATCCTTGTTGGAGATGCTGCGAAAAGCCATTTAATTAGCGATCCAGCCCACACCATATATTCAGTAAAACGACTAATGGGCAAATCCTATAACGATATAAGCAGCAATAGTACACAGTTGGGCTATTCCGTTTTAGACGACGATACCGATGCCCTAGTTAAAATTCGAGTAGGAGATCGCTTTTACACCCCAGTAGAATTGAGTGCTTTAATATTAAAAGAACTAAAAGGCAGGATAGAGCAAGAAATAGGTGCAACCGTAACAAAAGCAGTAATTACCGTTCCCGCCTATTTTAATGATAACCAGCGCCAAGCCACCCGCGATGCTGGTAAATTGGCAGGATTAGATGTACTGCGCATTGTAAACGAACCCACAGCGGCGGCACTCGCTTATGGTATCGACCGCACTACCCCACCTGAAGGCGAAACAATTGCTGTTTATGACTTGGGCGGTGGTACATTTGATATATCCATACTCCGTATCCAAGACGGCATTTTTGAAGTACTTTCCACCAATGGCGATACCTATCTAGGTGGCGACGATTTTGATCGTGCTATCATAGAACATTTTTTAATTCAATTAAAAACTGATGAGAAAATCTTGGAAAAGGAAAAAGAATACATGTCGGAGTTAAGGCTTTTGGCCGAAACCGCGAAAAAGGTTTTGTCAATAGAATCCACGTTTAGCGGTACAATTAAAGATAAAACAGTAACCATAAGTCGTTCAGAATTTGAAGCAAAAACAGCGCATTTAGTAGAAAAAACGATCCAATGCTGCAAAAACGCCTTAAAAGATGCGGGTTTTACGCCCGATAGAATAGATAAAGTAGTGATGGTAGGCGGTAGTACGCGAATACCAGTTGTAAAAGAAACGGTTGGAACATTCTTTGGCAAACCTGTTTTTGACCACCTCAACCCCGATGAAGTAGTGGCGCTGGGCGCTGCCATACAAGCGGATGTATTGGCGGGTAATCAAGTAGATATTTTATTGCTAGACATTACGCCATTGTCCTTGGGTATTGAAACGGTTGGGGGATTGATGGACGTGATAATACCACGCAACACCAAAGTACCCGGTAAGGCTGGACGGCAATATACCACATCGGTAGATGGACAAAAAAATCTAAAAATTAGTATATTCCAAGGAGAACGCGACTTAGTGGAACACAACCGCAAACTAGGCGAATTTATCCTGCGTGGTATCCCACCTATGCCTGCAGCATTGCCCAAAATAGATATTCACTTTGTACTCAATGCCGATGGTATTTTGACGGTAAAGGCAAAAGAATTACGTTCAGGCGTAGCACAACAGATTGAAGTAAAGCCTACTTACGGTATCAGCGAAGAAGAAATGGGCATGATGCTACTCGATAGTATCCAAAATGCGCAATCGGATATAGGGATGCGCGGCTTGTTAGAGGCCCGTAATGAGGCCAATAATATTTTGTTGAGTGGACAAAAATTCTTAGTGCAAAATGCTGCCATATTAACACAGGAAGAAATAGATACGACCAGTACACTATTACAAAATTTGAAAACCGCCACGGAACAATCGGACAAAGACGCTATTCACAAGGCAATAGAAACTTTGAATGAGTACACCACTCCCCTAGCCCACCGCGCAATGGATGTAAATATTGGAGCCGCACTAAAAGGACAAACCGTTTAGGAAATCTGTTGATCTAGCAATTCCATCGACCAAGCTTGCGCCTTATCCGCAAAAAGCACCTTTGTTTTTGCCCATGTGGATTGAAATAACTCCGAACCACGGTAGGTATTCAAAGCATCTTCTGAATCCCATACGCTTAACGTAAAAAGAATATTGGGTGCAGCCGTATCGCGCAGGAGTTCCATACTTTGACAACCCGGGAAGGCGCGAATTTTACTTTTACTTGCTTCAAACACATCATGGAGAAAGGTTTCTACTTTTTCGGGATGGAAGGTCATTTTTACAACGCGTTTGATCATAATTTTTTATACGGGTTTTGTTTTACCAACATAATTTGCTCGTAAGCCTCTTTAATTTTTTGAAATTTCTCTTTTGCATGCCGCATTGTATCTGCCGAAGCACCCGTTGCCGATACTTTATCGGGATGCCAACGCATAGCCAATGTTCTATATTTTTGCTTAATTGTATCCAAGGAATCACTCGGCTTTGCTTCTAAAATAGCATAATGAGGATCGAGGGGCGAATAAGCACTTTGTTGAGGAGGTGCTGTATTATAAAAACGTTGCTTGATGCGATCATACTGTATCCTACTGATCCGAAAGGTATAAGCAGCGCGGAGTAAGAGTTCTTCTTCGCGTGGATGCAACCGCCCATCAGCAGCAGCGATGGAAAAAAGAAGATCCATCATATTATTTACCTGATAGCGTTCCTTGCCAAATACTTCATTAAATGCTGCGGCATACCGTTCAAACGTCTCCGAGGATTCTTTGGCTTGGTTCCATATCCGAATGGCATCTACCCGACCTTTGTCATTGAGCCTGAATTGATTACGCATCAATTGATCTACGTGGTCGCGTTCCAGTTTATTGACGGGGCCATCTGCTTTTGCCAGTTTTGCGCCCATCGCCATCACATGAAAGATAAACCGACCTTGTTTTTGGCGGTATTCGCGGTATTCGCTTTCCTCATCATTACGCTCATTGGGAGCATCCAAAAAATAGTGACCAATTAATGCGCCACCTATAAAACCAGTCAGGCCGCCCAAAGGCAGCCCGATCAAATCGCCAATAAATATCCCAGCGATTCCTGTCCATATTTTACCTTGCCACTGCATTAGTCAAATAGATTATCGTATTTATTAGCGGCTCGTACTTCTTCCTTGAGTATTTCTGGTCGAGGTTGGTTCAAATCAAGTCCAGGCTCCACTTTGGTTGCGCCGCGTACCGGAGGTGGTGCAGATAAAAAAGTACCGCTTTTTTCCCACTCTTCCAATAGCCGCATTCCATCTTCTTCAAATACACCATTTTGAAGGTCAATAGATGCCATCAAATTACGACTAGTATCCATAAATCGCTCCATTTCGCCCACTTTCATACTTACTTCATCGGCCAAAGCCTCGGTGGCTTGGTCAAAGAGTGCACGTTTGTCGGGATCACCTTTTAGGATATTCATTGCGGAGCGAATAGCGGAATTACTGGTTTTAATGGCTTCGTATTCCTGCACCCTGATTTGCACCTGATCGCGGGTATCCTCGAGCATAATCTCCGAATTTTCGTACATCCGTGTGAGCATACGATAAAGTACATCCATTTTTTTCAAAAGTACATCGTATTTCTCATTGGCATCTTGCAGCCTACCAGCCTTGCGCGTAGCCAATGTCGTATTCTTCTCATCGCTGCTCTTTTGCGCCTGTGTAGCCAAAAGCATTTGCTTTTTTATTTCCTGCTCATTTGCATTGTAAGTACCTTGCAGGGTACGGATTTGGCCACGCAATGCACCTATTTGTTTACTCATTTGGCGCAAGTTTTTCTCCAAATCTTCGATATAAGATTTAAGAATAGCAATAGGGTCTATCTCTACAAAAATACCTGTTATCCAGCGCATCACAGATTTATAAGCGTACCAAATCAGGTTGCGCATCTTGGGATCCATAGCGACATATAGGATACCAGCCAAAACAGCAATACCACCAGCAAGCCCCACTGTGGAACTCACTATCTTCGTTAAGAACGGCAAAATTTTATCCGCCAGCAGTACGCCACCAATTACAATACCCCCCAATGCGAGTGCGCCAGTAACACCTTCGGGGCGTTGCCAAAAACTTTTATTCGCCATTATAAATATTTATGGATTTGCTCAACATCTTTATCAATAAGCGTCAACAGAGAGGCATGTGTACGTTCAAAATTGGTGTGTGCTTTATCAATTTTTTCTTGTTCGCCCTTTACTGCACTTTCGGCTTGTTCAATTTGGAGGCGATAATTAGCCATTTCTTCCTGCAAACGCACGATTTCGGTCTTATGACGTTCAATTTGATCGTTTAACCGCTTGATTTCTTCATTACGGTCGGTAATTTTCCCTTTGGTTTGATTTTGGAGGGCTTGATCAAATTTGTCCTTTTCCTTTGTGAGTAAATTACGGTAATATCCAGCCGTTTCAATCAATTTATCCTTGGTAAGGCCAATTACGGCAGCGGTGGCAAAAGCACTTTTATGGGCATTGCCCTCTTCTATTCCCATCCCAAGGAGGGTAGTTACAGCTCTTTTGTATTCAAAATAGTCAAAACCGGGCAAATTATTTTGCTCAATGGCATTAACAAGAAATTCGAGGCTACGGTCGTCGGCACCTTCTGTTGCAAATAGTGACTTAGTTGTGGTCATAAATTTATAATTTTGTGCAAATTTCGAGTATTTTATGTTACCTAATAGAATTAAGCGACAAAGAACCGAAAATAAACGATTGATTAGGTCGTTTTCCCAATCAAAAATCTACAGTTGATGCATAAACATATTTTTGCCCTTTTAGTTTGCTTCGCCAATTCACTCGCAGCGCAAGAGCCATTCCAGTCCAAACTACCTATCATGCTGGTCAATACCAATGGGTGGCTTATTTTTGACGAGCCCAAAATTCCTGCTACTCTTACTATTATCCACAAAGGGGACGGTGCTATAAACTCCAGTTTGGATACAAATGCTGTTTACAATGGTAATATGGGTATCGAACTAAGAGGAAAAACATCTCAACTGATGTCGGAAAAAAAACCTTACGCCTTTGAATTACGCAATAAATCGGAAAAAAAACGGCCTTTGCCCCTATTAGGTATGCCAACCGAACACGATTGGGTACTACTGGCACCTTATGCCGACAAATCGTTGATTCGCGATATTTTTGGCTTTAGTTTGGCTAATCGTTTTACTTGGCTGGGGTATGTACCACGTATGCGTTTTGTGGAACTAGTCATCAACGATGAATATCGAGGCGTATATGTTTTAGGCGAAAAAATAAAACAGGATGAGTTTCGTATCCCCATCGCTGATTTTAGTAAAGATACTTCGATCAATAGTTTTATCATAAAATTGGATAAAGAATCTGGTTTTCTGGCCAATGAATTTTTCAATTCCAAAGTCCCACCAAGGAACGCACAGGACAAGCAGATAATCCGCTTTTTATTTCACCATCCCAAACCAGAAAATATTACCAAAAAACAGACGGCCTATATCAAAAATTGGATGCGTGTTTTTGAAGACTCGCTCCAAAGCCCCAGTTTTGCAAACCCCAATGGTGGTTACCGTAAAGTATTGGATATCAATTCTTTTATTGATTTTTTCTTGATGAACGAACTGTGTAGAAACGTAGATGGTTTGCGCATCAGCACCTATTTTCACAAAGACGATGATCGCATTGACCCACGCCTGCACGCGGGTCCAGTCTGGGACTATAACCTTGCTTTTGGTAATGCCGATTATTGTAATGGATATATGACAGAGGGCTGGGCATTCGATTTCAATAAAGTATGCAGCAAAGATTATTGGCTGGTGCCATTTTGGTGGGAGCGATTGCGCGAAGATCCAGCATTTAGGGCGCAAACGGCCGAACGTTGGGCCATATTACGAAAAACTACCCTTTCCGACGATGCCATCGGGCAGTTGGTAACAGATATTTCATCTCAATTAAAAGATGGAGCCGCTGAGCGTAATTTCAAAACATGGGATATTATGGGAAAGAAAATATGGCCGAATTACTATGTTGGAAAGACATGGGAGGAAGAAGTAGAACAATTGCGGAAATGGACGGTGACGCGGGCCGCTTGGATTGACTCCAATATAACCAAGTAGATAGGTTGATCCACAATGCAATAAGGATACCCGCTACCGTAAAACCAATTTTTTCAGCAGCACTTTTATAATCATAGGATAGTAATTTTACGATAACTTGAAAATTCATGCTGTTGCTTTAATAAAATTAGGTGTACCTGTTGAGGATACACCTAGTATAAGATTAATCTATATCTTGATCCATTTCATTGGGTGGAATTTGTCTTGGTTTCGGTCTTGGCTTTCTTCTTTTAGGCTTTTTAGCCTTATTTGGGTCGGTATTATTTGGTGCTTGCATTCTCGGATCCGACTGTGGCAACCTGCTTTGCAAGCGTTCTGGTGGACTAGGTGGAGACGAGGGGCGATCTGTTTGGCCCGAACGGGCGTTTGTGCGCTGGGGCTGACCCGATTGTGGAGCACGATTATCAGCCGATGGCTGCCTAAACGATTTTTCAGCAGGTCTTCTATTATTCTCCCTTACTGGATCGTTTTTCATGGCTTCTACATGAGGAGGCAAAGGCAAACGAGGCACTTCTTTTCCAATTAACTGCTCAATTTTTTTAAAACTGCGCAAATCCGCAGGCGAAACCAAGGTTAATGCCGCTCCTTTGCGTTGTGCACGAGCCGTACGACCTATCCTGTGTACATAATCTTCGGCATCGCGTGGAATATCGTAGTTGATCACCATGTCAATACCATCAATATCAATACCGCGACTCAATACGTCGGTAGCAACAATAATATCCACCTGACTATTGCGAAATGCCAACATAACAGACTCTCGCTTTTCTTGATCCAGATCGCTACTCACCGATTCTACATTTAGTTTTTTGGCTTTTAATTGCTGAAATAATGTATTTACGCCTTGTTTAGTAGAACTAAATATAATAATCCGTTGCCCTTGTATATCCTTTAAAATGTCAAGTATGAGCGGGAGTTTCTGGCGATCATTGACCATATAAACACCTTGCGAAACACCTTCTGCGGGTTTAGACAATGCAATACTGATACTCACTGCGTCTTTTGTAAGCGATTTAGCCAATTTCAGTACATCTTTGGGCATTGTTGCTGAAAAAAGCAAAGTTTGGCGTACGGGGTTTACAATATCAATAATGCGCAGCAGATCGGGTTTGAAACCCATATCGAGCATCCGATCGGCCTCATCTAAGACCAAAAAATTGATTTTGGAAAAATTGACATACCCCATTTTGATATGGGCAATCAAACGACCTGGCGTGGCAATAATAATATCGGCACCGCTGGTCAAAGCGCTTTTTTCTTGGATAAATACCTTTCCGTCACCGCCGCCATATACCGCCATCGACGAGATATTGGAGAAATAGGAGTAAGCAGAAATTGCCTGATCTATTTGCATCGCCAATTCACGGGTAGGTACAATAATCAGCGCCTGTGTGACATTGTAGGTTTCCGATTTCATGATAGCGTGGAGGATAGGTAATACAAAAGCAGCTGTTTTTCCTGTGCCTGTTTGCGCTACACCTATCACATCCTTCCCTTGCATGACTAAGGGAATAGCCTGCTCCTGAATCGGAGTGGCCTGTGTAAAATTTAAGGCATCAATACCATCGAGTAAATCGGGATGTAAGCCTAGTTCTGTAAAGTCCATTTTTAAGTTTGGTAGTTAGATTGTTTATGAATTGAGTTAAACAACTTGGCTAAATTGAGATAAAAAACGTACGTCGTTTTCAAATAAGAAACGAATATCAGGTATATTGAACAAGCGCAATGCTTGGCGCTCAATACCCATCCCAAACGCAAATCCTGAATATTTTTGACTATCGATACCGCAGTTTTCCAATACTTGTGGATCTACCATACCGCAGCCTAGAATTTCCAGCCAACCTGTATTTTTGGTTAATCGACGGGCTTCTTCGGTTTCCATACCTAGCCAAACATCCATTTCTGCACTGGGTTCGGTAAAAGGAAAAAACGAGGGGCGCAAGCGTATTTTTGTAGCACCAAACATTTCTTGCGCAAAAAAGTACAGCGTCTGTTTCATATCGGCAAAAGATACACCTTCATCAATATATAAACCTTCCAACTGGTGGAATTGAGCATGCGAACGCGCCGAAATAGTTTCATTGCGGAATACCCTACCCGGAGCAATAATCCGAATAGGCGGTTTCCTACCCGTCATCACCCTTGCTTGTACATTACTGGTGTGCGTGCGCAGGAGCATACCGGGCGCATCTACCACATAGAACGTATCCTGCATATCACGTGCAGGGTGATCTTCGGGGGTGTTCATAGCGGTAAAATTGTACCAGTCGTGCTCCATTTCAGGGCCATCGGCCACTACAAAACCAATTTTTTCAAAAATTCGGATAATCCGGTTCATTGTAATACTCACCGGATGGCGAGCACCCAAAGGTAACGGCTCGGGTGTGCGCGAAAGATCTATACTCCCCGCTGATACCGACTCGGCTTGAGCCTCAAAAGCAGATTTTAAAGTTTGAAATTTTTCTTCGGCTGCCTGTTTAAGGCTATTGATCAATTGGCCAAAAGCCTTTTTTTGATCGTTTGGAACTTCACGCATACCCTCCATCAACGTTTTGATGATGTTTTTGCTACCGAGGTACCGAATCCGGAAGTTTTCTAGTTCTTGTGTGTTGGCTGGTTGTTCTTGATTTACCTGAGTAATCGTCTGCTGAACCTGCTCAAAAATGTCTGACATGAATTTGGAATAAAAATTTAAAACGCAAATTTCGGTATTTTATACCATAAAAATGCCTGTTTTAAAAAGATTTTGGAAAAAACACAAAAAAACACGAAAAATACACCAATTTTGCAGCCGTTTATATGACAGCAGAGCGATTAATCAGACTAATGCAACACCCAGATCAATTGGATTTGATTCCGTACGAGGAATTGAAAACTTTGGTATTGGCCTACCCGTACTCGCATCATTTACGACAAATTTTGCTGCTTAAATCACAACAAATTCAGCACCATGAATTAGAACGAAATTTGAGTGCTGCTGCGGCCCATAGCCTTGATCGCGGTTTGTTGTTCAAACGGGTAATGCCCAACCGAATGCGCCAGCAGGTAGAGGTATTAGAACTCAAACCTATTGAAACGGTTTTGCGTAACCTCGAAGCGATTGCTCCGGTTGAACGTATTACAGCACCAGTAGAGGAATTAGTTGTTCAAATACCCGAACCTTCAAAACAAGTAATTGATAGTGAACCCATTATAGAGCAAATCGTAACGCCTGCTATATTGGTAGAACCAGTAGTAGCAACGATGATTTTCCAAGCACCAAGACCTACTTTTGGTCAATGGGTAGGGCAATTTAACTTACCAGTCATACGCACCGAACAGCCGGAAGAAGAGGAAGAAGCACAGATTCCCCTGCGCAAATCACCTACCCCAACCACTAAGGAAAAAGGAATAGCACAGCAATTAGCGGAGAAAAGTGTATCGGAAAACCAAGGGGTTGCCTCCGAAACTTTAGCCAAAATTTTGGTCAAACAAGGGTATAAAGAGAAGGCAATTTCAATGTATGAAAGATTAATAGTTGCAAATCCGGAAAAAAGTGCGATCTTTGCGGCCGCAATTGAAGAACTTAAAAAATAAAAGATTCTATAATGTTATCATTACTAACTGTTTTAGTTACTGTTGTATGTCTATTATTGATGGCAGCAGTATTGATCCAAAACCCAAAAGGTGGCGGAATTGACCAAACTTTCGGCGGTCAGGCGCAACAATTATTTGGTGCTGCCCGCTCTACGGACTTTATTGAAAAAGCAACTTGGGTGCTTGCAGGATCCTTGATTTTGCTTTGCATTGTTGCTGTATTTATCGTAGGAACAGGCGGCAGCGTCTCTCCATCTGATTTAGCACCATTGCAGTCTGAAGGGTAATTAGTATTATAAATCGCAACATTTAATTTTATATTATCAAGTTGCGTTTATACAATTATAACCATATTTGGTTTTTTAAAAGAGCCGTTTCTTTGTGGAGACGGCTCTTTTTGTTTTTAGGAATGATCTGCAAATACTTAATGGTTTAAAAAACGCTTGTCTGTCAGCGCATTTAAAAATGCTTCGAGGTCTTCCTTCTCGGTTTCGGTCAGTTGCAACGGCCGCTGAAGTAATGTATCCCGTCCAATACTGTGCAATCCAAAGTGATCGGGCCTATCATAGTAATCAATCACTTCTTTTAATGTTTTGAATTGCCCATTGTGCATATAAGGCGCTGTGAGGGCGGTATTTCTAAGCCCTGGCACTTTAAATTTGCCCTTGTCTTCTTCTTTTTTTGTTTGGTTGAATCGACCCAAATCATTCAAATCCTTGCCATTATATAATCCAATATTCCGAAATTCATCGCCTGTGAAATCCGGCCCAAAATGACAATCAAAACATTTCCCTTTATTTAAAAATATAGTTCTTCCACGTACTGCCGAAGCACTGATAGCGGTTTTGTTACCCTGCATCCAATCATCAAATGGTGCATCTCCCGTTTCCAATGTGCGTACAAAAGCGGCTAATGCAACCGCCAAATTTGTACTATCTGGTTTTTTTCCAAAAACGGCCTGAAAATACCTTCCATATCGCTCATCATTTCTTAACCGCTCTAATGCCACAGGTAATGGTAAATTCATTTCCTGCTGGTTCTCAATAGGCCCCAGCACCTGCTCTTCTAATGTTTTGGCTCGACCGTCCCAAAAGAAAAAAGGACGTGCGTCCATATTTGTAATGCCCGGGGTATTGCGTGTCCCCAAACCAGCCACGCCTTTACTAAAAGCAACCGTATCCGAAAAAGCAAAACGGGGAATATGGCAAGAAGCACAATGAACCGATTGATCCGAGGATAAAATTGGGTCATTAAACAACATTTCACCCAACGACGCTGCATCAGTAGGGTCGGCATGGCGGGTAAATGAAAAAAGACCCGCAAAAAACAATAAAATGATTATTTTTCTCAAGTGACGCATAGCATACAATTTAATTTTATTCATATACTACTTTACGCAAAAACCTAAAGCCTAATGACAATTCCAAGGCGACATTGCGTATTCTGCGTGCGCTAATATTCGTCGTTTGTCCGGGGTTAAATGGATCATTAATAATCACATTTGGGATAGGCGGCTGGTTGTACTGAAGGGTAAAATCAGGGTGAATAGATAATTTGAGTTCTGCGCCAATCAGATCTGAAAGCGGTAATTGGATACCCGCACCCGCAGATACACCACCTGTAACCCTACGCACAAACTCTGGAAATGGGTAAATGAGTGCAGCAAATTGATTACCAAAACCAGCGTTACGCTCTGCCAATTCTTCCAAATTGGTACTCACTGTGTAATCGCCACGAATACCCCCAAAATAGAAATACTTTGACTTTCCAGCCCCCAAAGGAAACTTCTGTTTTGCGCCTAAAATCAAAGAAACATTATTGAATTTAAACCTATCGGTGGTTGTAAAAAAACCAGTACCACCTGCATTAAAAAACTGAAAACGAATCGCACTACCCTTTACGTGGTAGCCCAATTGGGCATAAATAGATGCCTTATCGTCTTCATTATTGACCGATTCAGCAGCAATAGTTCCATGCCATTGAAACAGTGGCTGGCGATCAAATGAGTTATCCCAACGTTGTGTGCCGATCGTAGAACCTCCGCTCAATGTAAAAGCGGTTGATTGCGCATTAGTCAGTACTAAAATATTTAAAAAACAATACAGCGAAAACAGTAATTTTTTGTGCATAATTTGTTTTATTTACACGTTCTTTAATCAAATATGGTGCAAAAATACGTTGATTTGTCGAACTTTTCCTAAGATGACTAGGTTTGTACCATAATAAATACACACACAATATAAATATAAATGAATTTCAAACACAGAATTCGGCTTACAGGCTTGGTTATCGAGCAAGATAGGGTACTATTAGTACAACATATTAACCCACGAACGGGTATTAAACGGTGGTCAACGCCAGGTGGAGGCTTGGAACTAAGCGATCCTGATATTTTTAAAGGAGTGGAACGAGAAATACTAGAGGAAACAGGTTTGCTCGTATCGGCAGGCAAAATACAATTTATGAATGAGTTTTTCGACATCTACAATAATACGCTTATGGTCGATATTTGGATACAATGCCACCCATTAACGGGTGATACATTTGGGCCGATCAATATGGATAATGTGAGGGAAGACGATTATATTATAGATGTAAAATGGTGGGAAAAAAGAGATTTTTTATCGGCCAACCAGTATGCAAATGCGCCTTTGCTAAAAGAAGATTTTTGGGATAACCTAGCCACCGATAAGGGCGATATTATTCATTTAGGGCGATGGGAAGAATAAAATAGCAGCCTTAAAAAAACACCAATAATATGGTGCAAAGCACAAAATAAATACCCCAGTTGAGTTAATTTTAGAGAAAAATTAAAAAAATATAGTTCACAAATAAGTGAACTAAAAAATTGATTATTAAACTATTATCCTATAAAAAATGAAATAAAAAATTCACTTCTTCAAAAAAATGTATTTTGCTACCATTGGATACCATCGCACATTTGTATCATTAAACAACAAGGATGGCTGATTCAAAAGAGAATTAGTTGGTTGTTTGGATATGTTCATGGGTTTACTCCTAAATTTTAGCATTGAATTGGTGGAGTCAAGTATTTTACCAATTCAATACTAAAAAAAAGGCCAGTCTTTGCGAGACTGGCCGGATCCAATTAACTGGATGTGCATGGGATTATAACGGGTTGCCTAGTGGATTAAAATTTGTGCGGCAATATACTTAATTAAATTAATGTCTAAGTCGGCTCAAAGGTACGAAAAACCATAAAATAAAAAAGTAAAATTCATTTTTTTGTAAAAATATTTATTTCACATTAAAAATCTTTAACTTATGCGTTCAACTATTACAATTAGCATTCAAAACGGAACAGTTCAAATCAAAAATAACTAAAAACCGTTTTAGCCCAAATTAATTTTGACCATAAAAGTAAACAAACCTCATTATTCCTATCTGAAATATCAATTCGAAAATGTTCATGGGACTATATTTAATAAGAGCCCTGTCAAATGTGACAGGGCTTTTCTCATTTAGGAATAAGTTATTGTTTACTCGTTCCTTATACGTAATTTTGCGCCCATTTTTTTTCGACCATACACATTCACTATGAAGAAACTAATTTTTGCCTTACTTGCCGCATTGACAATAGCAGTACCTATTTCATCGCAGGTCACTACTCCGCAGGATACTACTATTTATGATGCGCCCGAAGCACTACCCTACCCTTTGCTTAAATCTTGCGCATTGGATATTCATCCAGGCTGGACAGCAGATAGCGCTCGTACCTGTGGAGAGTACAACCTGATGCGCTTAATGTCACAAAATATCGTGTACCCTTATGAAGCACGCGACCAAAATTTACAGGGTACTATTGTTGCACAACTCATTATTGAGCCTACTGGCCGTATGAGCCATATCAGTATCATAAAAGATATTGGTGGTGGTTGCGGTAATGAAGCATTACGTGTACTTAAAGTATTGGATACTTTGGGCTTGCGCTGGCAACCAGGTATGAATGCCGGTAAACCTATTCGCGCACGCAAAGCATTACCGTTCCGGTTTCGCCTCACAGAAGCGGTACCTTATATTATTAGTCAGCAAGGCGATACCATTTATAACAATGTGGATACCCAACCGGCTTTCAAATTTGGCAACGATTCGCTGTACTCCTTCATTATCAATAGTTTAGATTATCCTGAAAACTATGATGATAGTTGTAAAACAGGAGTTATTGAGTATTCGCTTATCGTGCATCCTAATGGCCGAGTTAAAGTGGAAAATCAAATCGACTTTAATAATTTGGGATCTGATTTTCAATTCAATGGTATTCGATTAGCCAATAGAACGGCTGGAATGTGGCAGCCGGCAATCTATAAAGACAAACCTGTGCCGAGTACCCTTCCATTTAGGGTTGTTTTCCACTCCGATGCAGCGGGATGCAAAACAGCAAATGATAAATTTGACCAAGCCATGCGTCTTGCTGATGAAGGGGTAGCATTAAATGAAGCACTACAAACAAAAGAGGCTATTCAAAAATTCAACGAAGCACTAGTACTTGACCCTACCAATACCGAAATATTGTATTATCGCGGTACGTTATTACTCAACGAAAAGCAAAACGAAGCAGCCTGTATCGATTATAATCAAATACGGACTATTTTAGGCTATACTTGGTTTGAACAGATCAGGCGTTTGGTGTGCGGCTACAAAGAGTAAGATGCTTAAATCGTTTATTATCAATAATTTAGAAGCAGACTTGCATCGTCTGTTACTTTCCGCACAACGTTACCCAGATATTGACATGCCTTACGCAGTGTCTCAGATTGAGGCATTGCGTAAGGTTAAAGACAAAATACCTTCTTGGTTCAACCCTGAACTCCAGTTTCCTCCTAGTTTGTCGTTGGAACAATCATCCTCCGAAGCAGCAGCAGCGTACAAGTCGGCCTTGTGTTCTGGTCAAATCATGGCTGATCTCACTGGCGGAATGGGTATTGATAGTTTTTTTTGGTCAAAATCGTTTCAAACGGTGCATTATGTCGAGCAATCCGAGCAACTCTGCCAGTTGGCGCAACATAATTTTGAAGTATTGTCGGCAACTGGAATCGCGGTTCACCATTCTGATGCAGCCTCTTTTCTTGCTCAAAATACCGCCCGTCTTGACCTTGTTTACCTCGATCCTGCGCGCAGAGACCAACAAAAAAATAAAGTGTTTTTACTGAGTGATTGCACACCCAATATCGTCGAAATGCTAGACGATATATTTAAACATACGGATCAAATCCTACTTAAAACTGCCCCAATGCTCGATATTGCATTAGCAGTAAAAGACTTAAAAAAAGTGAGTAAAATATGGGTTTGTGCTTTAAATAATGAGTGCAAAGAAGTATTATATCTAATTGACAATAAGTCTGTTATATCAGAAAATGAGATTGAAATACACACCGTTAACCTACAAACAAGAAAGGTCAGTTTTCAATTTACAAAAGCCGAAGAACTCCATGCGCCCACACATTTAGGTACACCCCAAAACTATTTATATGAACCAGACACAGCCTTACTAAAAGCGGGCGCATTTAAAATCTTTGCCTCAAGATATGGTTTAAACAAACTGCATACTCATACGCATCTCTATACTTCAGCGCAATTTATTCCAGAGATACCCGCAAGAAGTTTTAAGATTATTGATGTCGTCAAATATAACGCTGATGCCGTTAGATCTGTTATTAAAGACAACAAGGCCAATATTGCAGTCCGCAATTTTCCGGATACGGTACAGGCAATGCGAAAGAAATTAAAATTGGCAGATGGTGGTCATTATTATTTATTTGGGGCGACTATTTTAGAGGAAAAAAAGGTGGTTTTGGTGTGTGAAAAGGTGATTAGAAATGAGCATTAAATAAAAAAACGGCATGTAAAGCCAATTAAGCCTCTACATGCCGTCTAATACGAAAACAATATGTCCTTCTAGGAAGAAATACTATTTCAAAGTAACAATCCAACCCGCAATCTTGTCCAAAGCATCTTTAGGAACAGTTGTTTGTGGTTGCATTGCTGGGTAACCGGGCCAGTTGCTGGGTTCTGGCTTTTTAACCAACTGTATGATTTTCTTTTTAGAATAACCTTTTGCCCCAATATCCGTCCACATAGGCCCAACTAATTTTTTCTTGATAGAATGGCAAGCA
This sequence comes from Bacteroidota bacterium, assembly GCA_041160955.1. GTDB lineage: Bacteria > Bacteroidota > Bacteroidia > Chitinophagales > Saprospiraceae > M3007. The sequence continues at coordinate 12,242 of JBEAVK010000257.1, read as the reverse complement.
TTGCAACCATATTTGTTGAGTAGTGTCTCAACTTCTGCCGGAATGGTTGGATCCGCATTTACTTTTGGAGAAGGGCCAGGTGCAGCAGCAAAAAGTGCTGCGATTGGAACCAAGAGTATAATTAATTTTTTCATAATTATTGTTTATAACAATTTTTGAGTGTTGAACTTGTACTAATACGAATATTTTAAAGAAAAATTACGCTGTTTCCACCAAAAAATAGTGAATATAGCGTTAATGGAATCGATCTTGATCGTATTTTATTTAATCACATTGGCAATACACTATATATTCCCTTTTTTCATTTCCTTTACACAATAATCTACTGCACGTGCCGTAAGTGCCATATAGGTTACTGATGGGTTTTGCCAAGCCGTAGAAGCCATAGAGGAACCGTCTGTCACAAATACATTTTTGATCGCGTGCATTTGGTTAAAACCATTCAGCATAGATGTCTTTGGATCGCGCCCCATACGTGCAGTACCCATCTCGTGGATACCACGACCTGGTGACTCACCAGAATCATAGGTATGAATATCTTTTAAGCCTGCTTTTTCAAACATCTCGGAAATAGAAGTAAATACATCTTTAAGCATTGCCTCTTCGTTTTCGCGGAACTGGCAATCAATATCTAGCGTAGGCATACCCCATTTATCGCGTATATTGGTATTCAAACTAACGCGATTATCAGCATGAGGTAGCATTTCTGCCATGGCAACAACCCCAATTTGCCACGGGCCTGGCTTGGTCATGGCTGTCTTAAAATCGGCGCCAAATCCATCCTGATAAGTACCTCTGCTCCAATCTCCACGACCAGCCTCACCGATAACTGCATATCCTCGGGTAAAACTAGATTGTTTGTCGGCACCAAAATTTCGGAAACGTGGAATAATAAAACCAACCGGACGACGCCCTTTATAATATACATCTTGCAGCCCATCAAAAGAGGCATAAGCCCTCCCTCGGTAATTATGATCCATCAAATAACGCCCCAAAGTATCCGAATCGTTACCCAATCCTTTTGAGAATCTTGCGGTATCGTTGGAATTAAGCATAATCAAGGCAGAATTAAGTGTTCCAGCATTGATAAAGATTACTTTAGCATAGTATTCTGTGGTTTCCTTGGTATTTGCATCAATGACACGTACACCTTTAGCACGGCCTTTTTTTTCATCATAAATGATAGAATGTACAATACTATCGGGGCGCAATGTCATTTTGCCCGTATTGGCAGCAGCCGCCAAGGTAGTGGCTTGGCTCGCAAAGGCCGCACTAAATGGGCAGCCACGATGGCAAAGATTGCGGTATTGGCACGGGCCACGACCGTTATGTGCTTGGGTAACATTGGCACTGCGCCCGGGTATCAGTTTTCTACCTGGGAATGCTTTTTCAATATTTGATTTTAAGTGTTTTTCTAAGGCATTTAATTGAATTGGAGGCAGAAATTCTCCATCTGGCAATTCTGCTAATCCTTCTTTACTGCCATTGATCCCCGCAAACCGTTCTACATAACTATACCAAGGAGCAATATCCTCATACCGAATGGGCCAGTCTGTTCCATGACCATCTTTGAGGTTGGATTCAAAATCCATTGGCGACCAACGGTAACATTGTCGTGCCCACATTAGGCTTTTACCACCCACATGGTAGCCCCGGATCCATTCAAATGGCTTTTTTTGTTGGTATGGATTTTCACTGTCCTTTACAAAGAGGTGTTTTGTGCCTTCGTTAAATGCATAACAAACAGATTGTACATTGTAATCTGCATTTTTTTCTTGCGCGGTTATGCGGTTATGGTGCTTAAACTCCCAAATAGGTGTAAGCGCTGTTTTATACCCCGTGATATGATCTAATTTAGGACCTCGTTCCAAAACGAGGGTTTTTAAGCCTTTTTCGCAAAATTCCTTTGCAGCCCACCCTCCGCTGATACCGGATCCAATTACGATGGCATCGTATGTTCTTTTTTTCATGTTTGAGTAATTTAAAGGTGATTAGAACATAGTAGCCCAAGCCTTAGTATTCGTATCAATGGGCATTTCGGGAATCCATTCTCCAGGAATTGGGTCATATTCCAGTGCTTGTGTCATACCTATTTCGGAAGAAAAGTAGCCAAAAAGCACAAGCCCTTTGAGCATGGCCCAAAACTCGGGTGCAGGTTTGCCTTTGGCATCTTGCTCCAATTTTGTCAAAAAAGCAATGCGTTGTTTTTCATCACATGCTTCAAAATTTTTGCCGAACATTTTGATGCAAGCAGATTGAGCGGAGTCCAAGCCGTCCCAAAATACTTTTTGTTCCTTTGCTGGCAGACAATCTTCTACCAGTACGCCAATAAATGCAGGCACACCGGCGGCTTTAGCACCAGGCGTATCGGTTGGAGGAATAATGGTTTCGGCTAGTTCTGCCAAAAGTGTAAGTTTGTCGGCGCCAAGGCCAGTGAGTTCAGCGCCACCACTGGCCTTAGCCAGCGAATAAGCCATTAGTTCGGGTGTTAAAGTAACGCCACCTAAAATAATGGCCAATTGGCGCAAAGCGTTTCTACGATGCATATTCTGTATTTATTTGTAAATTTGGCGTTAAGTTATGACGAATTTGAGCATTCAAAATTATTTTTCTCACTTGAGGCAACGCAAAATGATTCTACGCGTTATAAAGCATATTATACTTCATACGATAGAATGGGTTTAGTTGCCCCCTGAGTTGTATCAAATTCAGGGGGTTGTTTTTTTTATACAAATTTTATAAAATTTCATTGGGAAATTACATTAAAAAAGCCAATCCTGTTCTGAAATTAACCCTTGATGAACCATAGGGTTTCAATACGCCATTCAAATTATCGGAAGCAATAAAAAATTGAACTGGCCCAGGGCTTAGCGTAATTTGTGCACCAATATTTGCGACATTGTTTTTATTTGCTGCATATAAAACACCTACGTTTAACAATTTGATAGGTTGAAAATGTGCACTAACACTAAATGCCATTTTGTCTTCTAAAAATCCAGTTTCATAAAAAACTGATCCTGCAAGAGCAAGTCGCTTAGTTACTTCAAAACGTGCTCCTGCATAGTAACGCGTAGGTATCGCAGTGTTATAATCCACAGTTGTTTTCGAAAATCTGAAAATATCATTTAAGGTATCTACTTTAGCAGAAAAATCTAAATCATCTGCACCGTTTATGATATCAGCCCCTGGCAATGTTACGCCTTCAAAATCATAATTGGCTTTAGTCCTAAAATAATTGGCGGCTTCCCATCGAATACTACCGCTCAAATCCAATACCGAGGCATGGATCGTCAATTTATCATTAATGGCATATACTACTCCAAGATCAAGAGCGAGGCCAGAATTCGCCCCTGAAAATTGATTGTTCAACTGATTTCTTGTCACATTAAAACCTAAGCCACTTGTATCAATCGCGGAAATAATACCGGAGGAAAGTACACCATAATCGGTATTAAGATTCAATTGGTAAATATCGTTACTGGTCGTAACTTCCATTTTTTGCGCTCCGGTATCTGTGATCAAAGAACTGATACCGGCTAAATATTTAATCCGCGCACCCACTCTAAATTTGCCAAAAGAACGCGAAACGTTTAGCCCTATTTCGTGCCAATCAAAAGTACGGGTTACGGGTGCAATTTGGATAGTTCTGCCAATAAACTGGGCATTACCTCCCCAAAATAACTGAACCATTTCCTTCGTGTAGGACGTATTACTGTTCAACCTGATGGCATGGCTAATACTTACCGCTGTTTTTCCAGCACCTGGAAGGCGCAGACCTACCGAAAACGTTTCAAAACGTTGTCGGTAACTGATATTATTTTCTGGTTCTAGTTTACTAATAATTTGTTCAAAATCAACCTGTTTTTTGCCATTTACTTCTTTAATAAAGTCGTTATAACTTAGTGTGCCGCTATGAAAGGCATCTACGCCAAAAGATGGAAGCCCAACAGCAACACGTTTTTCTTCTGGGAAAAAAGCAGGATTGATACTATTAAACTGCCAAGACTTATTCATTTGCGACAACATACTTTCTTGCTGTGCAAATGAGGTATTACTTGCTGTTATAAATAAAACACAAGTATATAAAAATATTATATTGACCTTCATTTTTTTAATAATTTAAAATTCGTACGAATAATGGGTTCATACACTCATCAGATTTTCAATACTAAATTATATGATGACTTCATCCTACAACTTAGCATTGAAAATCAACTATTTATGACATTTAGTCTCTTATTCACATCATTCAAAGTCACCTATCCAATTTTCCTTTTAACACGAACCCCCATTTTAACAACAGCACTTTGGTTCGCCAATATTTTAATTGGAATAGTGCCATTTTGTGCCGAAGTAAAGGTCGTTTTTAGGAAAGCTATTTTTGCATTTTTGCGCAAATTTTCAAAACGTACCGCAGACATTGGGATAAAGGTTTCGGTGCGCGTAGAACCCGTAGTAAACCCTGTTAACGGATCTACTGGGCCAGCCTTAATAATGTCGGGAGCAGCACCAACAAACAACGAATCAATGGTATTGCCATTAGCATCCTTAAAATACACCTGTAAGTTAGTAGAAAGTGCCATCGTATTTTCAGTCACTAATTTGAACTCTGCATCTTCAAATGCAGTACTGTCGGCAAAACTACCAAAATCGAGATTGAGGGTTTGGTCGGCACCAAAATCCTTGAGTTGACCCTCTAAAAGCAGTTCTACTTTAACATTCATCCGAACACTGCTACTGTCAGTAACAAAACCAAGCAGTGTCGTGTTGTTATCTGCATTCGCAAGGCCATCCACTTGATAAATCATTTTGACGGGTTGAGCATTGAACAACTCCTCAATATTAGAATTGGTATCGTCGAAATAAAAGGTGGTCGCTTTAGTTTGCCCAACTTCATTCAGCGCAAGCGATGGATAGGCAAAATCTATCCCTACCTCTGTTCCTTGTTGGATAAGTGGGCTTTCCAGTTCAATTAAGTCACCATTTTTGCCAACAAATCGAAGGTATTTGATCAATCCTCTAGTTGGAAAACCAAAAGAGTTAAATACCGTAATGGTAATCCTTGGGTTTTTAACTTTTACATTGCCGTCGAGGTTTGTGTTGTTAATATCAATATCAATAGTATCAGTACTTAAACCATAGGTTACTTTCCCCCAAAAACCTTCTAAATAATAGAAAGTAGCCTTGTCCATTGCGCCAAGAACAGCCCCTACTCCCCCATTTGATGGTAGCCTATCTATTCTAGTACCGTCGGGCAAATATGCGTCGTAAATAAACGTAATGAGGTTATTCGATGAATTCAGTACCCAACCATCCAGATTAATGGTAGGCGTAAAAGTAAAACCATTAGGCGCAATAGTATAAGTATAGGAATAAACCTGTCCATTTAAGGATAATTGTGGAATTGTTAGCGTAATTTTGATTGTTTCGGTCATCGTATTCTTTATCGCTATAGTCAAAGTACCACCGCTTAGATCTACTCGCGACAACTGAACACCATCAGGTGTTTTTACTGGTAATGCGAAAAAAGAAGAATCCACCACAATAGGGATAAGCGTATCCAAAAAATTAAAAATATCAACAGCCTTTGACTCCGTAATATCCCCGGAATAGAATAAAGTGATTGTATTGTCAGGATTGATAATAATCGTATCACCAACTGTATTTTCCTCCAAAATATTACCGATTAGATCACTTACCTTTAGTTCTGTATTGAACAAAGGGAAAGCATATTCTGCTGAATGTTCGGCCAAAAGGGCATTTTCTAAATCGCTTTTTTTACAGCCTTGCCAGCAAAATGTGGCTATAAAAAATAATGAAGCGCAGTAAAATAGTAGTTTTTTCATAATTGTAGTGTGTATTTGTTTTCCACTGTACCGCTAGGGCTTTGCACTAGAAGTACACGAGGAAGATATTAACGAAGACTAAATCCAACATATACTTGAAAGGTATAGTTATGATCTTTATCGGCCCGCAGCACAGCAGTGCCGTCTGTATTCTTTTGGGAAATAGAGACATCTGCGTTTGTTCGGGTCAAGTCGGCCAATCCGTACTGTAAACGTCCACCAATGAACAACGATTGGTTCATAAAGAACGAAGCACCTACTGATACTCCATAATCAAGAAAACTATACTTATTCCCCCGATCTTCTTTGTCATCGTAATAGGCTCCAAAAGTTTTGGGTAGGGTGGCTTTACGTGTTCCGCTCTCGTTTAACAAAGCAGTTATGGTTGCTGCATTATCACCTTCTCCAAACTTGTCACGTGTGTAATTATATTGCAAAAGTGGGTTGATAGAACGCTCAGAGCCATCTGCATTGATCCATTTATATTCCATAATTCCATCTGCTACTCTAGCAAATAGCATACTAGCATAAAACCCACCGGACACTTCAAATTTTTTATACCGTGCAAAAGCCATGAGAGGTATATCCATGCACGTATGATTTACGGTATAATTAATTTTACTTGTTCCGCTGGTAGCGATTGGAATCAAGTCGCCATCTGTTAGAAATGTTCTTGAAGTAGGACCTTCATAGCTGTATTTCATTCCTTTTTTGGAGTATAAAAATTCACCTCTAAGGCCAAAATTATCCGTAAATGAGTACGCGAAAGAAGGCCCGATCATAAAACCGGTATAATTATCCATCTGTTCCAATTTTACATCTTGCAGCCCAAGTTCGGAAGGGCCTTTGATATTGGAGAAATTAAGCCCGATTTTTACACCGCCGCCCAATTGAGCAGATAGCGACAATGCGCTAAAAAAATAAAAAGTAATTGCGAATATACGTAAATTCATATTGATGACTTGCTAATTTATATCCCGCTGCAAGAACGGTAAAAAGTATCAAAATTGGATAAGTTCTTGTTTTACATTTCTTAACGTAAAGGACAAAGATTCTGTGACGCAAAAGTACGCTTATTTAGGTGAAATGTATAAAGTAGTCAAAATTTGCCATAGTTCGGTTAATCACACTACCTTTGCAGCATAAATTGGTTTCTAAAACAAGAATTATGAAAGATTGGCCACTCTGGGAAATTTTTATCCGCTCAAAACAAGGTCTTAGCCACAAACACGTAGGTAGCCTACACGCATCTGATGCGCAAATGGCCATAGAGAATGCCCGTGATGTTTACTGCCGTCGTAACGAAGGCATCAGCATTTGGGTAGTGCCTTCCGTGCATATCCATGCATCTACGGAAGACTCTGAGGCTTTTTTTGATCCCGCCAACGATAAAGTATATCGCCACCCAACTTTTTATGACTTGCCAGATTCCATCAAACACATATAATCAACTTGCAGTATTTTATAATTTATAAGCCCTTCGGGATGCTCTGCCAATTTACCCAAGAAGCAGAAGGACAAGTGACGCTTGCCGATCTTGATTTTAAATTTGACACAGACATTTATCCCGTTGGTCGTTTGGATAGTGATAGCGAAGGTTTGTTGGTATTGACTAATGATAAACGCGTTAACCAAAGACTCCTCAATCCTGATAAAAAACACCCAAGAACATACCTCGCACAAGTGGAAGGTATTGCAGACGAACGTGCCATTGAGCGGCTGTGTAATGGTGTTACGATCAGTATTAATGGAAAAAAGCACGATACAGCACCCGCTAATGTGTCCGGCCCAATACCCACACCCACCCTTCCCGATCGCAATCCTCCCATTCGAGTCCGCCAATCTGTACCTGATTGCTGGATACAGGTAGAAGTAACGGAAGGGAAAAATCGTCAGGTACGCAGGATGTGCGCTGCTGTAGGTTTACCCGTTTTAAGGCTAGTCCGGGTAAAAATTGGTGATTTAGAACTCGGAAATATGCAACCCGGCGATGTGCTGGAATTGGCATCGCTATAATATTTGACATCATTTAGACCTTAGGTCTGGTGCATGTCCATCAACATTAAATAGAAAAAATATGCTGTTTCAAAAAATAACACCGGAGGCGGAAACGGAACAAAAATACCCGGCAGATTATGAAAAAGTAGTAGTGAAAACACTACATGGACTAGAAAATGCACTAGCCCTTGAATTAGAGGCTTTGGGTGCCGTTGAAATCCGGGCAGTAAAACGCGCCGTAGAGTGTCGTGGCAATAAAGAGTTTATTTATCGCGCCTGTTACGAATCCCGTTTGGCTATGCGTGTTTTGGTACACCTACATGGATTTACTGCATATAATGAAAAAAATCTTTACCATGCTGTTCAGGAAGTAGATTGGAGCAAGTATATGGATGTAATGGATACGCTGGCCATTGATGCAACAGTGGCAGGTGACGTATTCAAACACTCTCAATACACAGCATTATTAACCAAGGATGCTATTGTCGATCAATTCCGCGAAAAATACCAGCGCCGCCCAGATGTTAACCTCAACTCCCCCACCCTACGCATTACTGTTCGTGTAAATGCCACCCAATGTGATCTGCTATTGGATGCGAGTGGAGAGTCACTACACAAACGTGGTTATCGCCGCGACAGTGTAGAAGCTCCTATCAATGAGGTATTAGCAGCAGGAATGATTGCGCTCTCAGGCTGGGATGGTAAATCCTCTTTTGCCGATCCGATGTGTGGTAGTGGTACGTTGGCGATAGAAGCAGCCATGATCGCTTGCCACCAGCCTCCGCAGTTTTTCCGCGACATTCCGTTGGGTTTTACCAAATGGAAAAACTTTGACAAGCACCTTTGGCAAACCGTTAAAGGCAATGCAGATGCCAAACGCGTAAAAACAATTCCGTTTAAAATTGTTGGCTCGGATATTAATCCCAAAGCACGCAATGCAGCATCTATTAATGCGATGGCTGCTGGATTGGATGGTGTGATTCGTTTTGAAAAAATGCCTTTTGAAAAAGCAACTCCGCCGGATGAAACAGGTACATTAATTATGAATCCGCCCTATGATGAACGTCTGCGCTTATCCGAGGTTGAAGATTTTTATAAACTTATTGGCGATACTTTTAAGAAAAACTGGGCTGGCTGGACGGCCTGGATGATCTCTTCTAACCGAGAAGCCTTAAAACACGTGGGGCTTCGTGCTTCTCGCCGAATTGAACTGATTAACGGTAATTTGGAATGTAGTTTTCAACGTTTTGAATTATATGCAGGAAAAAAATGGGCAAAACCTGTAGAAAACGTAGAGCAACCTATTGTTGAAAATGCCATTGACGGGTCGTTAAATGTAACCGATCATCCAATAACTGAACATTTAGAGGAAATAGATGCTCCTAAAAATGTATTTGTAAAAAGTAAAAAAAGTATTGAACCGACACCAGTCGAGACAAAAGATAAAGCCGACGAAATGCAACCAACTGTTGAACCATCGGAAGAGGAGGCTTCAACCAAAAAAGTGTTTGTGAAAAGTAAAAAAAGTATTGAACCGATAGTAACCGATACCGCCGACGAAATTCAAACCACTATTGAATCCGAGGAGGAGGCTTCCATCAAAAATGTATTTGTAAGAATCAAAAAAGATATTTAATCTCTCAAAAAAGTGAGGCGCAGTTTTAAGTATTTGGACATAAGTATTTGTGTCCAAATACTTAAACGTTTCTATTTTTCAAAATCCGCTCCAACGACCAAGGGCCTCTACCGAACTCCAACCCCATTTGTTCGATAGCGGCCTTTTTTGTTTTTCCTGCTGCTTTTAATCCGTCAAAACGCAAGAGAATAGTTGTTTTTTCCCCCTCAGTCAAAGGCTTACTTTGGTTCACATATATATTGGCTGGCGGAATACGCAATTGTTCCAGCAAACTACCTGGCACCACCTGTTTGATTTCTTGTATCTGATAATTATATGCAATAGCACTTTTTTCAAAACCGCACGCAATCCGGTTTAACCCTATGGCTACTTTTGCAGTAGAAAAACTGCCCAAAAAGAAATCACACACCAAGTCACCTTCATTACTAGAATATTGAATCATTTTAGTGAGCAACTGCGTAGGTAACTCATTTTTATTTTTTATTTTGCCGGGCTTAAACTCTTTATTGATTTGCCATACATCTTCTCTATCCTGATAATTCAAAGAACCACCTTCCGTTTCATGCTTTTCGGTATCGGCGTACCGCGCAAATGTATTAAAAGTAGATGGTTTGCCCGGTTTAACATAGTACAGTATATGATAATGAGAAGAAATATATTTCTTACTGGTATAAACACCAAAATTAAACTTCCAAATGATATGATTGACTTCCTTTAAATCCGTTTTACTCAATGCGTTCAGGATATGAATCAGATTGGTATAACCTGAAACGATGTACATACTGCCACCGGGCTTTAGCACACGTTCGGCCTCTGTGATCCAATCGTTGGTAAACGCAGGGTATTCCGCCATCGGTACTTCAATATAGCCATCCAACACAAAATCTTCGTTTCGATTATAGTGCTTGTGCAAAGTGTCTCCGCCAATTCCGTAAGGCGGATCAGTAATTATTAGGTCAACAGAGGCATCCTGCAAATGTTTTCGGGCTCCTTCTATGCAATCAATATGATAAAACATGGGCAGACTTTACAGTACTATAGGTATAATAAGTAAGTGAGATTAAAACCACCTGACAATACCTTTTAACAAAATTTGGGCTAACCGACCTCCATAGGGTGGCAGCATAAAATCAGTGCTGGGCATAAATCGGGTTTGCCGCAACACGCCCCGTGGGTTACTAAAATCTAAAAACCCAAAATGACCATGGCACTTACCTATCCCTGAATTATTCACCCCACCAAAAGGTAGTTCTGAGTTATAAATATGTGGACCACAATCATTTACTGTTACGCCACCGTTACGGGTTTCTCTTAGTATGGTATTGGTTACGCTATTTTTTGAACTAAAGATATACAATGCTAAGGGTTGTGGGGCAGCGTTGACGTATTGTATGGCTTCGTCTAGGTTTGTCCAGGTACGAATGGGTAACAAGGGGCCAAAAATTTCTTCTTTCCAAATAGCAGCATTTTCTGGCACATTAGTCAATACTGTTGGTTCAATATAATTATCTAATTCGGCCACGTTGCCACCAAAACTGACTTGTGCGCCCTTTTCTACGGCATCATCCAATAGGCTTTTAACCCGTATAAAATGGCGGCCATTCACAATTCTACAAAAATCGGGAGATGCCATTCGTTGTTCTGATGTAGCGCCGTAATACTGCTCTAATTTTTGGGCAATTTTTGCAACTAATTCGTCCTTAATGGAAGCGTGAGCGAGTACATAATCTGGAGCGATACAGATTTGTCCAGCATTCATTGCTTTTAGCCATGCAATTTTTGCTGCCGCTTGATCCAAATTAGCAGAAGCATCCACAATCACAGGGCTTTTACCCCCCAATTCCAAGGTAACAGAAGTTAAATGCTTTGCTGCTGCCGCCATTACTACTTTACCAACCGCAGGGCTTCCGGTAAAAAAGATATGGTTAAATGGCAACTCAAGTAAAGCCTGTGCAATAGACACATCACCTTCTGCAACAAATACTTCTTCTTTGGGAAAGGTATGCTCCACCATTTTTTTGATTAAAGCAGAAGAGTGCTTAGTAAACTCCGATGGCTTTATCATACAACAATTACCTGCGGCGATAGCCGAAATAAGCGGTGCAAAAGTCAAATTAAAAGGATAATTCCATGGCGAAATAATCAAACAAACACCTTTCGGTTCATACATAATTTCGGATGACGAGCCAAAAAGTGTAATAGGCGTACGCACACTTTGGGTTTGCATCCATGCCCTTAAATGTTTTATATTATATCTTATTTCGCCAAGTACTACCCCCAACTCACTAATCGCCGTTTCGGTTTTACTTTTTTTAAAATCCAAGAAAATAGCCTCTTCAATATTGGCTTCATTTTCCAAAATTGTTTGGTATAGTCGTTTTAATTTTGCAATTCGTTCTTTCGCACTCGTACGACGAACGACAAACTGATGTTCTTTTTGTTGCGAGAAAACAGTGCTTATCATATCTGTTGGCGTATTAGGCGCAACGGGAATTTTATCAGGATTGAGCATAAATCAACTAAATATTAGGTAACAAAATAAGACCTTAAAGGTACGATCAAATTTTGGGTTTGGGGAAAAACAACTGAGCAATTTTTGTCCAAAAAAATATTTATCATTTTTTTTGTAAAAAAGTTTGGTGGTTACAACTAAGTACATGTATCTTTGCCCCGCTTAACGCAACCGCCTCGTTCGTCTAGGGGTTAGGACACGTCCCTTTCACGGATGAAACACGGGTTCGATTCCCGTACGAGGTACTGAA
>JBEAVK010000256.1:0-2509 GCA_041160955.1 Bacteroidota bacterium | reverse complement strand
GATACTTTGCCCGCTGCCAATACGATCCATTACAATAATAAAAATTTGGCTGTAACCGCAGGCACTCAATGGCAATTTGATTTCAGACCCGTTCCTGCGGCAGAGAAGTTCGGTTTTGACCTGCTGATCAATACCATTTCACCCACACAGACAAAAGCACAATTGGTTTGGAGGAGTTCGCCTACGGCAACTACCTTGGCGCAATTGCCTTATGGTACGCATCGGATCAAATGGATAGTCACCAATGGCTGTGGGGAGCAATCTACTTGTGAATACACCTTTATTGTACGCGACGAAAAACCACCGACTGTTGTATCTATTGATAATTTATCTGCGAATTTGATGAATATAAATGGCGGTTTGGTTCAAGTATGGGCTACCGATTTTTTACAATCCGCCGACGATAATTATACCCCTTCTTCTCAAATAAAAATTGGGATTCGCAAGCAAGGAACCGGCAGCGGTTTTCCTTATAATCTTGATGGAACGCCACAAACAGGCATACAATTTACATGTGATGAACTGGGTGCCAATATGGTCGAATTGTGGGCATTGGATGCCGGTGGGAATATTAGTTTTGACAGCACCTCTATTCTGGTAGCAGATAACATGCAGATTTGCAACAATACCCTTTGCGATCTTAAAATGTTCGTCGGTACGGAATATGGTGGGCAGATTGAGGATCTTACAATTTCCTTTGTGGAGCCGTCGGGAATACCCAATATTTACCCACCTATCGCTCCGTCGCCTTTCAATAATTCATGTTATAGCATTAATACCGCCCTTGGTTTTCTTCCCGCCCCTGATGTGCGTATCCGGCCGGAGAATGACTTGGATCCATTAAATGGCGTAAATACGTGGGATTTGATCCTCATTCGCCGACATATATTGGCCGTAGAGCCATTTGATAGTCCTTATAAGTTGATTGCTGCTGATGCGAATAAATCAGGAACGATCACGGCTTTTGACCAGTTAGAATTGCGCAAACTTATCCTTGGAACATATTACAAACTCCCCGCTAATTCTAGTTGGCGTTTCGTGGACAAAAATCAGGTTTTTTCTGATTCACTCAACCCTTTTACGGATGTATTTCGCGAATCGCTACCGTATGGCCAATGGTCATTACAGGGTATTCCACTAGAGTTTATCGGTATCAAAGTAGGAGATGTGGACAATACTGCCACGCCTAATAACCTAACTGCCGAGGTAGAAGACCGAAATACACCAACCACCGAATTCCATTTTAAAGACCAAATACTGTCGCCCCTCGAAACAATTACCCTTCATTTTGCCCCTGAGTCGAACATTGATGGGTATCAAATGGCGCTTGATTTGTCGCAGTTTGATTTGCTGGAAATCACGCCTCAAAACGGCTTGACGATGGATAATTTTGGGGTGTTTGAACAGGCCATTACGATGGTGGCGGAACGACCAAATCAAGGTTTTGACCTGCGTTTGCGCGCCAAACAGGCTGGCCAATTGAGTAATATGTTGGGTATTAAGGATGACATTACGCGTACAATGGCTTTTACCACAGCGGGCAAAAAAGCCAATATTGCGTTGCGTTTTGATCCAATTGATTCGGATGTACCTCAATTATACCCTATTTTACCCAATCCTTGGAATGAGCGCACTAATATCAGTTTCTATTTACCCGAAGATGGCACGGCAGTACTCACCGTTGTGGACGGTATGGGGCGTACTATTTATACACAAAATACGGTGTACAACAAAGGGTATCAATCTATTGCGTTAGATCATACACAAATCCCTACTACTGGATTGTATTGGTTGGTATTAGAGACGGGGAATGGTAAATTGGTGCAAAAGATGGTTAAATATGGGTATTAACAGGTCGCAACAACGGTAGTATGCGCCATATATTTTTTCTACCACAAAAGAACACAAGAGTACACAAAAGCGTAGCGTACACGAGTATTTTGGATAAAAAAAGGTGTAATCTACGCTTTTGTACATTCAGTTATGTATATTTTTTCTACCACAAAAGAACACAAGAGTTCACAAAAGCGTAGCGTACACCAGTATTTTGGATAAAAAAAGGTATAATCTTCGCTTTTGTGTACTCAAAAAAAGCGAAGCGTCCACTCTACGCCTTTGTGTACTCTTGTGTTCTTTTGTGGTAGAAAAAAGTGTACGCTACGCCCATGTAGCCATAAATATTGAGTTTTTTTAAAATTCCACCTAACCCCAAGCAGCGAACTACCCGTCTATGCAGTTATAATCTAAAATAATAATCGCTAATCACAATGAAAAGACATCTACTCACCATTACATTTTCCTTTCTTTTTATCGCCGTACTATCAAGCCAGCGTTCCTATCCTGTCTCAAAAATCAGTTTTGATCCTGATAGCAGTGCCTTAGACGGCCTTTGGCCCAATATACCCATCGCAGATTCGTTTTTAACAGCCGAACCCATATTTAAAAAAATCCCCGAACACGCCACCCGCGTTCAAATGGGTTACACCGCTAAAGGTTTATGGATCAATGC
>JBEAVK010000163.1:0-6348 GCA_041160955.1 Bacteroidota bacterium | reverse complement strand
CTCGTACGCTTGACCATCACCGACGTAACCGGACGCTTGCTGCTACAACAACAGGCCACTGCACCAACAATCCAGATCGGACTGCAAGACCTGACGCCTGGCCTTTACTTCATCCGTGTTGAACAGGCCGGGGATGTACTGATCGGACGCTTTATCAAGCAGTAAGTTACCTGCAAGCGTATAGAGAACCTGACATAAATATGTTCCTTTGAACATTTAAATTTTAAAATTGACACTTAGGATCGCTCACGAAATAACTGTCCATTCCCGCAAGGCGGGAACCTGACACTTATTTCACGAGCGATCCTTAAAATAACTAATTTTTTTTGAAATGAAATACAAAGTAATAATTTCACTTATGATTGTAGTTTTCTCAATCATTGCTTTATTAAGCAATTGTTCAAAAGAAAATTTTCCTGTTCCTCCTTTAGCAAACAATGTTAACGATATTGGAGTGTGTGAAAAACCAAAAAAGTATCCATATCTGTTTGAGCCTTATCTCGCTGTACACAGTAGTAAAGTTGCAATAGGTTTTATTGGCTTAACTTCAGACCCATCATCAATAATTTATAAGCGAAGGGTATTCTATACCAACTTAAATAAAACTATTTCACCAGCAGAAATGCAGTATGGTTCTGAGTCATCAACTGGAGGGGCTGACCCGTGCCTTGATTTTGATGCAAACGGAGTACTTTACACAGTAAATCTTGTTAACTATGTCGAAAACAGCAAAAAGTATCAAGCCATTCACTTTAACAAGTTCAACTATTCAGATATGTCAATAATTGGTACAGCCGAGATAGGGGTTTATTCAAATGATGGTATTACAGCAAATTTAACCAGACAACCTGACAAATGTTGGATTAAAGTGAATAAAGTAAATGGACACATTTATATAGCTTGGTCTGGTATAGGAAATGACAGTAATGCAAATATATATTTTGTGAAAAGTGAGGATGGTGGCACAACGTTTACGGAACCTGTAACTATTGCAGATGATGGAAGTGACAATTTTTATGTTCAAATAGAAGTTTTGAATAATGGCAATATTATTCTTGTTTGGGATGTTCGTGGCAAGGGCGTACTAAAATCGGTTTTCTCAACCGATGGAGGAAATACATTTAGTATCCCAACTACATTATACACAAACCCTTCTGGTCATGCAAACAAAGAAACAATGGGTCCCGTATTAACTAAAAACGCTGATGGCTCATTAAATATAGCTGTATCCATTCTAAAAAATAACACAAATTTTAGTTCCATAGTTTTAAAATCGTTCGATGGATTAAATTGGAATCAAATTGGTGAGTCCTTAAACCAAGTTCTCTTGTCCACTTCTTACAGTTTAAATGGCAAAGAATATCTTCTAGGCTATTCTTTGTCAAAAAACCAAGCCCAATATAACTATTGGGAGTTTTCAAGTGAATGGCAACCCAAACTCATTAAACTTTCAAATACAGATGGCTTTAAATTAATTGCAGGAGACTACATTGGAAACGTAGTGGAAGGTAATTCTGTTTATTCAGCATACACCTTTACTTCTAAAAATGGTGAACGCAAAATTTATGTAAGTGAAATAAACTTTTAATCAATGAAAAAGAAGTATTTGTTATTGGCAATCGGATTTATTTGTGCAATAAATTTCGCTCAAGCACAAAAACACAAAACCCAATTAGAAAATAATACTTTTGAGTATAAAGTGAATTCTATTTTCAATAAATCTGCTTTTGGAATTGAAGTTGGATTTCATTACCCATTAAACACTTATGAAATTAGCAAGACTAAAAAATCAGGTAAAGAAAAAAAATATATAAAATCAAAATATATTAACCTTCAATTAGGATATTTAAGATTCGACCCTTCAAAAATGAACTTGCATTTGATTTCAGATTTTTGTTTGAATAAAAAACACAAAAACAACTTTTTTCACAATTATTCCTTAGGATTGGGTGTAGCAAGGAGTTTTACATACGACAAGAACTACATTAGTGCGTCGAATATTGAAGAATACAACTCGTTGGCAGGAAAATGGTATTTAACACCTTCACTAGGTTTTGGATTTGGGTACGAATTAGAAGTTGGAAAAAAAGCTGCTTACAGCCCGTTTATTAATTTTAAATTTCGCCCATTAATCCCTTACTACAGATTTTTATCCCCACTTGCTTACTTACAAGTAGGAGTTTCAATTAGGTTATAAAGATGATTAGCCAACAGATTCATGTTTGAATACTTCCACCTCCGACGATGGCTGGTAACTGGCTGGCAACAGTCTCATCAAGTGCATCTTTTGGATATACTTGCACTCTTGCACGTCTGTCTTTTTAGCTTGTACATTTTTCGTGAACTTGCCGCTCACTAAAATTGGGTTCAACCCATGATCCATCAGCGCAATAAATAGATTTTGCCAATACGTTCCGGTGCTTTCCAAGGCTACTGCGGTCACTCCTTTTTCTTTTAACCATATGCATAATGCCTGCAAATCATCGGAGTAAACACCGAATTCCCGTACGTCGTCTATGCCTTGACCCACCGCCACAAAGTGGCTGCGGCTACCTACATCCATGCCTGCGGTATTCGGATTGACAATCGGCATACTGGTTTGTTCTTTCTTTTTTCTGCCCATTTTTCTTGCTTTTTGATGGTGAAAAATCAAAAAAGCCGAAAAAGGGGCAAAATCTTTTGGTTCATGTACTGTTCTGAACGGGATGGCATTTTATTGCCTCACCAATGTTTTGTCCAATCTCCCCGGAATGCTCTGGGTATTATTTTGCCTGACCATAGTTTCGCTCGAACTCGAAAGGTATCACTAAAAAAACCGGCCTTGACCTCCTTCGGATTTTTCTGTACTCAAAGGTAAGATTTTCCTCGTTAGCTAAGGTTTTATACGATCTTTTGTCGTGACCTAGTATCGCCCAACGTCGGCATCTACGCATACCGCCGCCTGCGTTGGCTTTGAGGGTTGGGCTTTCGCCGCCATGTGCGCACATCCTTTGTGTGTGCCCGGAATGGTGTTTCGAGCGAAGTTCGGCATAAATATAAGCATTTGCAACGAATTAGCAAAACTTAGGAGGTGAAAGTTTTCCTCACGCTTAGGCAACGTGGCGTGTAGTAAGCCGCAAGGGCGTTTACCGCGAGGTATGGTCTGAAGTAAGCGGGACTACAAAAGGTGGTACGGACGAACAGGAAGTGCATAAAGAGGCACAGTTTGCGGGTCGAGAGCACAAGATACCGAAGGCTGGGGTTGCTGTAGCGGCTGTGTAGATGCACCCGGAATCACCGGAAAGCGAAACATCTTACCCGGGGAGAGCTGCTCATCATCGAGGAGACGGCGGCGCGAGCGAGTGCCAAAGAGAAACGAGGCGAGCAGAAGTCAGCAGAAGCCATAGTAGAGCGCCAAACCATGTACTCAACCAATCCCATGTTGGTAGTAGGCGAGGCATGAGAGGGTATGCTTGAAGGGCTGAACATGAAACCGCATAGTTTTGGGTTTCGTCCCCTGCGCAGTGCTGCACACGCACTTACACAGGCAACAGAGTACATTAACGAAGGTTATCAGTACATCATTGATCTCGACCTGAAATCGTTCTTTGACCGCGTAAACCATGATAAACTCATGGGAATAGTGAGCAAGAAGATAAAGGATGTGTCCTTGTTACGCCTGATACGGCGTTACCTACAAACCGGTATCATGTTGGGAGGTGTGGAACAGGCAAGGGAAATTGGTACACCACAAGGTGGCCCACTAAGTCCATTGCTATCGAACATACTACTGAATGAATTTGACCAGGAGTTGAATCGTCGTGGCCATCGTTTTGTAAGGTATGCCGATGATTGTAGCGTGTTTTTGCGTAGTAAACTGGCTGCCGAGCGCGTGTTGGCGAGCATAACGAGGTTTTTGGAAGGTAAACTCCTACTGGAGGTAAACCAGCAGAAAACCAGTATATGCCGTCCGGTTAATTTTGTGTTGTTAGGCCATACGTTCACACCGACCTACAAAACAGGTGTTAAAGGGTTTTACCGCCTAAGTGTTGCCCGCAAAAGTTGGGAGGGGTTGAGACGCAAAGTAAAGGCACTAACACGCAAAACCGACCCGATGCCGCTGGACGAGCGTCTAAAACGATTAAACTGGCTTATGCGAGGTTGGGTCAATTATTTCAAGCGTGCTACTGGCTACGAGAAATACGGGCAACTAGACGGTCCTTTCGGCTACGCTCAAGGCACGGGATAAGAGACCGATTACGCTACTGCATTTGGAAATCGTGGAAGAAGCCACAAAGGCGTTATCGAGCATTCCGCCAATTGGGCGTGAGCCATGCTTGGGCGATGCGTTACGCATGGTCGAGTAAGGGTAGCTGGCGACTATCGTGCAGTCCCGTGATGCGTATGACGGTTACAGAGGAACGCTTAAAGCAACGTGGTTATCAGTCGTTTAAAGATTACTACCATCTTGTACGCAACCTTTAGTACATGGTTACTGAGTTTACCGAAGTATGGTTGCATGAACCGCCGTGTACCAGGTCGGTATGCACGGTGGTGTGAGAGGGCTGGGGCGGCTTTAGCCGCCTCTCCCTACTCGATTAGCGGTTCGTTGCTTTTGTTCACTACTGTCCGTTCCTGTAAATTATACTTGTACGTCCGTTACAAGATTGTGTTTATTCCGAAAATTTAGTAAATGTTTTTCCATCGTAAAAGTATAAACCTGTTTCTCTTGTACCTACCCAAATATTTCCAGTTTTATCTTCCAAAATTGACCAAACACTTTCATTGAGTAGTCCGTCTTTTGAGGTAAAACGAGTGAAAGATTTACCATCATAACGGCTTAGTCCACCACCACCAAACCAAATGTATCCTTTTTTGTCTTCTATAATTCGGGCAACCATATTGCCAGACAAGCCATCTTTTTTTGTAAAACTTGTAAATGATTTTCCATCATATCTGTAAGCTCCTTTCCAATTATTAAACCAAATATCTCCGTTTTTATCTTGCAAAACGGGCCAAGCCCAATTGTCGCCTTCTGGTCTAAGGTTGGTTATAGATTTCCCATCGTAGTGAAATACCCCTGGATTACACCGCCCACCAAACCAAAAGTTACCAGCTTTATCTTGTAAAATGTTTTCTATTTGAAAATAACAATCTTTTACCACTTCGGTAACAGTAAACGAAGCAAATGATTTTCCATCATATACATAAACACCAGCACCTGTTGCAAACCATAGTTTTCCGCTTTTGTCCTGCATAATACTCCATACATCATACTTACTACTTAGCGTATCATTTGGTAGAACGATTTGAATTTTAGTAAATTTATTATCATTGTAAAGACAAACGCCATCGGATGTGCCTATCCAAATCTTACCACTTTTATCTTTCAAAATACACCAAACTGTATTGCTGTTCAGTCCATTTGCCGCCGTGAAATGGGTGAACAATTTTCCGTCATATTTAAAAATACCATCGTATGTCGTGCCGAACCAAAGATTACCCGCTTTGTCTTGCAGGCTACAATGAACATTGTCACCATTATTCAAGCTTTGGGTTTTTATAAACTTTTGTTTGTTGGCAGATATTATTCTTGATTCACTTACCTTCTCTTTTGCTAAGTCTTTTTTCACTTGTCCGTTGCAGGAAGTGCCAAAACTTAACATTGTCAAAAAGGTAAAGACTTGCGTTTGCCAGAAATATTTTTTCATTATTCAAATTGTCATTAATGTTTTTATCTTTTTGTCAGTTTGGGTGTCGCTCTGCAATGACCGCTAACAATGGTTTGCCGTCACTCCCTCCCAATACCCCTCTATTGCGTGAAAACCCGCTTTGTCGCCGTAATTTACTTTGTCGCAAACACAACAAACCAAACCGTTCGAACATGTAAAACGCGCAATAAATGTTAATGAAATGTAAATGGGAGAAGCGTATAAAGTGGTCATTGTAATTTGGAAATGTATGGTCAAACCATTTAAGCACGTTGCAAATATGTGGTAAAGTAATTCATATATGCAAGCTATCCAATGGGCTTTTTATTTTATCCCAACTCTTTTTCGTAATATGGGTATAAATCTCTGTTGTTTTGCTGCTTTCATGTCCTAATAAATCTTGAATATATCATAGATCAACACCCTTTTCAAGTAAGTGGGTCGCAAAGGAGTGGCGCAGAGTATGCACAGTCGCCAAGGGATTAATACGCGATTTCTCCTTTGCTGGTGTAAATATGGCTTGTACGCTGCGGTCAATGTAAGCACCACCGTCGCTGCCTTCAAAAAGCCAATGTACTGGTTTGTATATCTCCATATATTGCTTCAATATCTGCTCAAATTTACCGGAAAGTAGCGTACAACGGTCTTTTTTGCCCTT
>JBEAVK010000230.1:0-32630 GCA_041160955.1 Bacteroidota bacterium | reverse complement strand
GCCAAATTTTCGTTAAATTTTTCGCCGAAAATACCCCATTTCGACTGCAAAATTTGCCTTGATTTGACAAAAATTTCCTCATTTCAGCATTACGACTCTAATTCTATATAATGTCTAATGTAAAAAAGCGAATTATGAATAAATTAGTACTTTTTTTTAGCCTTTGCGTGGCTATTCCCAGTTTTGCTCAGAATACTCGGTACCTCAATCGGGTATTTACAGGCGTTACCAAAACGGCAAATATCGTATATGGTAATGCGCCCGCCCTTAACGCACCTTATTTATTAGAATCTTCTACGACCAATACCAATTTGAACCTCGATCTATTTGAGCCAACGGGCGATAATGCCCTTTCTCGGCGGGTGATTGTATTTATGCATTCAGGAGGATTCTTGAATGGTTCAAAAGAAAACGAAGATATGCAGGCATTATGCGATTCTTTTGCGCGTAGAGGCTATGTAACCGTCAGCCTCAATTATCGAAAAGGCTTTAATGTATTG
Source organism: Bacteroidota bacterium (assembly GCA_041160955.1). GTDB lineage: Bacteria > Bacteroidota > Bacteroidia > Chitinophagales > Saprospiraceae > M3007. The sequence continues at coordinate 32,130 of JBEAVK010000230.1, read as the reverse complement.
TCTGCGAATGCTTCTGAAAGGGCAGTATATCGAGGATTGCAAGATGCCGCCGCCGCAGTGCGCTTCTTGAGGCAGTTTCGTACCACGTATAAAATTGATACTACAAATGTTTTCGCGATGGGTAGTAGTGCCGGTGGTTTTTCTGCCATCAACTTGGCTTATATGGATAATAGCGAACGTCCTGCCTCTACTTTTGCCGCTGCGTTTCGCCCAGATTTAGGCTGTATTGATTGTGCTGGCAACACCTATACACATTCCCACAACGTAAGAGCCATTGCTAATTGTTGGGGCGCAATAGGCAATACAGCATGGATTAATGTATCTAATAATAATGTTCCGGCTATACTATTTCACGGCGATTTAGATGGTTCGGTTCCCTATAACGTGGGACCTCCATTTGGTTTCCCGATTTTCCCGGATGTTTATGGCTCACTGCCCATTGACCAACGCCTTACGAACCAAGGTATCGTACACGAATTTTATCCAGCACTTGGAGAAGACCACGAATATTGGGGTACCTCCAATGGTCAGTTCTCGCCTGCACCTACGCCTTTTTATATCGATATTATCAATAAAACGGCTTTGTTTTTTTATAACCAAGCACTCGTTCCGCCGCTACCAGTTGAATTGATGGCTTTTTGGGCAAATAAAGATAAGGAACGCATTACATTGAGGTGGGAAACTGGTTCGGAGCGCAATGCTTGTTGTTTTGAAATAGAACACTCAACAGATGGCCTCGCGTTTAGTACGATCGGGTCAGTAACCGCAAAAGGTGATTCGGATAATGGCGATAAATACCAATTTGAGGATACAAATCCATCTACAGGTCTGAATTACTACAGACTCAAGCCTTTGGACCGCGATGGCGATTTTACGTATTCGGACATCGAGGAGGTACAATGGAGCAACGCTTCTTTTAGCATATATCCCAACCCAACTGCAAGCGTTTTTTATATCGGTAATCTTGAATCGGAAGAGACAGGAACCGTAACCGTTACAAATACTCTTGGGGAGCAGGTATGGAGTGGGCCACTATCAGCAGGAGCATATAATTTGTCTGCTCAAAACAAGGGCGTATTTATGGTAACAATTCAAACAGAAAGCCAAAACGTGACGAGGCAGATATTTTTGAAATAGTTTTGATGCCTGTAACAGCGGCAGATTCGCGGAATATTTATAGCAATGATAAGTTTTCCGTATTTTGAAAGTGCAGCGCACCGCAATATTAAATTTAATGGCAACTATTCAGCCCCACTCAAAAAAATCCCATAGGGAATATATGTTTATAGGCTGAATAAGGAGATTAGCCTAAATCCCAGAGGGATTTTATGTAAAAACGTGCAAAATAACATGCAATCCATTCGGGATTTGGGTCAGGTTTTCAATCAACCCTATAAACATACATTCCCGATGGGAATTTAGGCGGCGGCTGCACAGTTACATTTAATGGTAACTATCCAGCGCCGTCCAAATTCCTTACGGGAATTTTTTTTTGGGGGGGCTGGATAGCTACATAATAGGCTAATATTTCCAATGATCGTTCAATAAGTAAACAAGAAACATTGTCAATCTTAGACCCGTATTTGGACAATATGCAAAGAAAAAAGGCGGTTTTCCACAAAATATTCTTACCTTTGCGCTATAAAATTTAAAATTCAGTATATTATATGGAAGTCCTCACCACTACAACATCTTCGCAAGATTTGATGGAACTCGAAGAGCGTTATAATGCCCATAACTACCACCCATTGCCCGTTGTGCTTGAAAGAGGCCAAGGCGTTTATGTTTGGGATGTAGATGGCAAGCGTTATTTTGATTTTTTATCTGCTTATAGTGCTGTTAACCAAGGCCATTGCCACCCGCGTATCATTAAGGCGATGACCGATCAAGCACAGAAATTGACGCTAACTTCGCGTGCATTTTACAATAACCTACTGGGCCCATATTCTGAATTTTTAACCAATTATTTTGGTTTTGAGCGTATGTTGCCCATGAATACAGGCGTAGAAGGCGGCGAAACAGCGATCAAACTCGCTCGTCGGTGGGGTTATCAGGTAAAAGGTATTCCTGAAAACGAGGCAAAGATCATCTTTGTAGAAGGAAATTTTTGGGGACGTACCATGTCGGCCATTTCTTCTTCTACTGATCCAAGTTCGTACAAAGGCTTTGGCCCATTTATGCCAGGTTTCCATTTGGTACCTTACAATGATTTGGTGGCTTTAGAAAAAGCATTTCAAGACCCCAATGTGGCTGGTTTTATGTTCGAGCCGATACAAGGCGAGGCTGGTGTGGTAATACCAGATGATAATTATATTCCGGGTATTCGTGCACTTTGCGATCAATACAATGTGCTGATGATCGCCGACGAAGTACAAACGGGTATTGCGCGTACAGGCCGCCGGATCTGTTGCGATCACTACGATGTTAAACCAGATTTGCTGGTATTGGGTAAAGCACTTTCAGGAGGATCTATGCCGGTGAGTGCGGTATTGGGTAGCGACGAAGTATTGTTGTGTATCAAACCGGGTCAACACGGTTCTACTTTTGGTGGTAATCCATTAGCCTGCGCTGTTGCGATGGAGGCACTTAAAGTGGTCATTGACGAAAAACTTTCCGAAAATTCAGAAAAAATGGGTGCCATTTTCCGCCAACGCATGGAAGCAACCATGCACCAATGCCCAGAGATGGTATCCTTTGTACGTGGTAAGGGGCTATTGAACGCAGTAGGTATCAATGACACCGAAGATAGCACCACTGCTTGGGATATTTGTATGGAATTGGCCGAAAACGGTTTGTTGGCCAAGCCCACCCACGGTAATATTATCCGATTTGCACCGCCATTGGTGATTACAGAAGCGCAGGTGCATACTTGTTGCGATATAATAGAAGGTGTATTGTTGGGATTTAAGAAATAAATGAAAGAACTGTTAGAGTATCAATTATTAGCAGTAGGTAATTTCAGCATCACCGTATGGTCGCTCCTTTCGGTGGTGCTGATTTATATCATAGCTCGAATAGTAATTTTTTTATCGGTTAAGTTTTTCCGCCGATTTGCTAAGCGCCGTAATATGGACAAGGGGCGCTTATTCTCTTTTTTACTTCTGCTGCGGTATTTTATCTGGACATTTGCAATAATGGCCATGATCCATGCCATGGGTATCAATTTTACCTTTTTGTTAGCCAGTTCGGCGGCACTTTTGGTCGGTTTAGGATTAGGTTTGCGCCAAATTTTTGCTGATATTGTTTCCGGAGTTTTCCTGTTGTTTGAGGGGACAATTGAAATTGGGGATATACTAGAAGTAGATGGTATGGTAGGTAAAATTGAAGATATTGGTCTGCGTACTTCTATTTTTCGCAACCGCGACGATGTAATACTGATCATTCCCAACCATAAATTTATGGAAGAAAATGTGGTCAATTGGAGTCACAACAACAAAGCAACGCGGTTTATTATTACGGTATCGGTCTCCTACGAATCTGATATGGAATTGGTAAAAAAAGTCCTACTCGACTGCGTCATGCAGCATAAGCATACCATAATAGACGATCCCAATTTTAGCCCTTCGGTGCGTATGGCGAATTTTTTGGATCACGGTGTACTCTTTGAATTGCTGTTTTACAGCGAAAACATGTTTCGTATCGAAAGTACAAAGAGCGATATCCGGTTTATTGTTTGGCATGCCTTTAAGCAACACGGGATTATAATTCCATATCCGCAGTTAGATGTTCGGATGCGATAGAAGATGCAAAGATAAAGGTTTATAAAAAAATCAACGATTACTCAAGTAATTTTTTGCCAAATGGAGGTGGTGTTCTACGTGATAAACCGTAAAATACATCATTTCTCGCATCGTCAATTTGCCCAATATAGGGTGGGGGAGCAGGTAGGTATCCAAATCTGCTTCCGACCATCCTTCCAGTTGATGGTTAATTTTTACAACCATTTTTTCAATAGTTTCAATTTGTTTGGCTTTTACCGCAAAAGAGATGGGCTTGGGAATGAATTGTCCACTAGCCCTGCCGCCTGCTGCCAATTTTCCTTGATAGCGCTCTACCAATTCGTCAAAACTCCGAGATACACGGTTGGCTTTTCCAAATAAAATGCGCAACAACCATTTGGGTAAAGCGGTGGCTAATACAATAGGTGTAACTGCTCTTTTGATATGGTCTAAATGTTGGCCAATATCCCATTTTTCAGGTGGTGTGTACCGAAAATCAGCTTCGTTCATCGTCTTATAAAATGCGCAAAACGCCGCATAATTTTGAGTGAGTTGTGCTTGAATTGCAGATTTAGTCATTGTTGTAAATATTTAAGAACTTTTTTTTTGCAAAATATTTGGTTTTTCTTTGCTTTATTGGGATAGGGCAACAACACGCCGAAACCCATAAATATTGATTTTATATTTCGGGTCACAAGGTAATCTATTCTTTTTGGATAGGGATAAAATAGCATCAGCAAATTTTTTTATGGTTTTATAACATCTTCAAAAATTATGGCTTTTTAATAGTTTTGTTTAATTTTTACATTTTTAACACTATTGAAAATTAAACAAAAAACAATTTGCCACGTTCTATTTGCTCATTCTATCAAACACTTAAATAAATAAACACAATGACGAAATTACTTTTTAAAACAATGATGGCTGCCCTATTATTGGTAGCATTTACCTTTACAAGTTGCAAAGACGACGAAGAAGAGGTTAAAACACAGAACATTGCAGAACTAGCAACAGCAACTACTGATCTAAGTAGCCTTGTAGCAGCACTCAATCGCGCTGGTCTTACCAGCTTGTTTACAGGCACTACAGAATATACTGTATTCGCGCCAACCAATGCTGCATTTAGCAAGTTTTTGGCTGATAATGGTTTTGCTAACTTGGAAGCCGTACCAGTTGACGTATTGAAGCAAGTATTGGCTTACCACGTGGTAGCTGGAGAGGTGAAGTCCACTGCACTTGCTACTGGTTATGTAAAGACTTTAGCAGAATTTGGTACTACAAAAAGCCCTCTTAGCCTTTTTGTAAATACGGCTAGTGGTGTAACCTTGAGCAACGACGTAAAGGTAACTACTGCTGACGTAGATGCTAACAACGGAGTAGTGCATATCGTAGATAAAGTGATTGCTTTGCCTTCTGTGGTTACTTTGGCTACTAGCAACCCTAATTTCAGTTCATTGGTGTCTGCATTGACACGTTCTGATTTAGGTGTGGACTATGTTGCTTTGCTTGCAGGTACAGCAAATAGCCCATTCACGGTATTTGCACCAACGAATGATGCATTTGCAAAATTGTTGACAGAATTGAGTGCGCCTAATTTGGCGGCAATTCCAGCAGCCACTTTGAACGCAGTATTGCAATACCACGTAGTAGCGGGTGCTAATGTATTGGCGGCTTCTTTGAAGGATAAACAAGAGGTAACTACTTTCCAAACCGGTAAGTTTACGATTGATCTTTCTACGCCTACTAGTCCAAAAATCAAAGATGGTGCAGCTCGTGTAACAAATATCGTTGCAACAGACGTACAGGCTAATAATGGTGTAGTACACGCTATTGATCGTGTATTGTTGCCTCAATAATATTTGAAGCGATGAGAAAACTATTTTGTGGCTTTAGATAGTTGCAAAATAGTTTTCTTACCAAAAAAAAATAGCCATTCGGTGCAAACCGAATGGCTATTTTTTTTGGTAGTTGATTTGAATTTGGGTATAAAAAAAAGTACCGCCCGACGATTGCGTCGGGCGGCCCCAAAACCAAATGAAAACAATCTTCCTACTGAGTTTAAAATGTTTTTTGAGGATCAGATGAACTCAGTAAGCGTCGTTTGGTAGTGCAAATATACAGGCACTTGTTTCATTCGTGCAAGCTTTTTTCAAAAAAAAAATAATTTTTTTTCAGTTTAACCCGATTAGGTCCTAAAAAAACGTAAAGTTGTGTTTTTTAATATTTATAATTGTTTGATTTTCAGTTTAATGAATAAGTGTATCAATTAATTGTTAAAAATGCTGCCTGATAATTTTTTTTTCGGGTATTGGTTGGAATGGTTAGCAAACTACAAATGATGAATGAAATTTCATTACAAAGAAAGACTGGGATAATCTGTATTAGAAAGGAGTAAGTAGATTTATTGAAGTTGCCCCTTTGGTGCCGGATATTGAATTGTAGCTACTTTTTATGTAGATTAAGAACAAAAGTTTATTATTATTGAACATCTTGACATCAAATTGCCTTACTTTTGCTTAAATTTACAATAATTTTAAAATATTATGGCAACAGGGTTACATCACCTTCATTATTACAATCGTTATTTAGTGTTAGCAGCATTAGCATTTGTGCTGTACCGCTCCATCTCTGGGTGGCTAAGTAATCGCCCTTACGAAAAGGTCGATTCTATTGCAGGCGGAGTATTGGTCGGATTAGCGCACCTTCAATTATTGGGCGGCTTGCTCCAATACTTCTTAACAAGTACTTATGCCCAAGCGGCACGCGCTAATATGGGTGCTGCAATGAAAGATCCACTACTCCGTTATTTTGGTGTAGAGCATATTTCAACAATGCTTATCGCCATTGTATTGGTACAATTAGGTCGCACCTTTTCCAAGCGCAAAACAGATAGCACTGCAAAGCATAAAACTGTAGCGATTTACACAGGTATTGCTACCTTGCTTATTGTGGTTACCTTGGCCATGAAGGGTATCTTACTTGGCCCACTACAAGCACAGTAGTAGTGTCTTTTGGGTTGTTGTGTATCCACAGCAACCCAAAAAATGTTTTTTTAATCCGTTTAATCCCGCCTTAACAACTAAACGGACTACGCCTATGTGGCAAACTCGCTTTTACATCTTTACAGGTATCTTAACTTATTTTACATGGCTTATCAGTAATGGTATTGATACAGGCCGATTACCTTACCGTTCAAACATTCATCAGGTAGGCCCAGTGGCTGTTTGTGATGGGGCGTACAACCTTATACTCAATAGTGCTGGTATTCGTAACCTGAACGCGCCACAATTGGACAATGGTAGCTACGATCAAAATGGGAATTTCCTGTTTTTTAAAATAAAACGCCTACAACCGGGGTCTTGTGGCTCTGATGATCTGTTCCGCTCACAATTGCAATTTTGTTGTGCCGATGCCGGTGATACTATCGAGGTGGTGCTCCGGGTATATAATATTGCTGTTGATACCGGGGGAATCGATGCCAATTTTGGCGTTGGTAATTTTGATGACTGCATAGCCAAGGTGATAGTTGGGGAATCTGTTAAGCCGCAAATAGCCGTACTTCCTAATATTTCCTTGAGTTGCGAGGACTATACTAACCCCTCCTTTCAGGTATTATATCCAGCAGTAACGGAAAATTGTTGTTTGGATACTGTTTTCTACACTGATCAAAATCTCACTTTTGATATTGGTTGTAAAAGAGGTAATATTCGTAGGCGTTTTACAGCCCGCGACTGTGCTGGTAACACAGCAACAAGCACTCAGATTATAACGGTGACCAATGAGCAGTTTTATTCTGTAGTATTTCCTGCCGACAAACTAAACGATGGATGTGAGGACCTTTCTCCGGAAAAAATGGGTAAACCTACCATATTGGATGGCAACTGTGAAAATATGAGTATTACCTATATTGATACCATAAATTATAATACTACTTCTAGTAATGCTCCTTGTATGTTTATTTCGCGTACTTGGAAACTTTTGAATTGGTGCCATTATTCTAGTTCATTACCTTTTGTGTTCGTTCCCAATCCTGCACCTGTAGCGACTTCACCTTATGCTGCGGCTAATTTACTTGCTCCGACGGTAGGCCCTATGGGTATCGCTAGTACTATGTTGGTTCGACCGTCGGATATTGTGGCGACTGATTTTAGCACTTTCTGGACACCCACAGCGAATGGATATATCTATCAACAAAGAATATTTATTTACGATGCGATTACGCCAAAAGGGAGGATTGTAAGTAGTGCTTCCTTTTGCGATAAAACCCCCAATGATCCCACTATGTGGCAGGGGGGCAATTGGTTTAATCCAGCCAATAACAGTAATGATTTGTTTGAATGCCCTGTTGAGATTGCCCTGAAATTAAAAGATAATTGTAGTGGGAACGAGATTGGTGTTCAATTTGACCTCTATTTAGACCTAAATTCTGATGGTGTAGAGGAGACAAAAGTAAGTTCTAACAATATTCCTCCAGCAGGAAGCATCATATATCAAAATATTAATGGCGTAGGAGAACAGCGTGTTTTTGACAGAAGGATAACAGGCATTAATAATAAGTATTTGTTTGCACAAGAACAATATGTTCAAGATGATTCTTTGCGGGTGAGGATAGCGTGGAATACAATGGCTGCTCCGAATATTTTTACCACGCCTCAGTTGCCTTATGGATACCATAGGGTGGTATGGACAGTGGCTGATGAGTGTGGAAATGTGAATGCTTTTGAACACCGCTTTACGGCATCGGATGATTGCGCTCCGCCCGTAGTTACCTGCATACCTGATATAACGGTTAATATTCCTTCTGCGGGATCCGACACCGTCTCAGTTAGTGTCGATGACCTACTTTTCAGTGTGATGGACAGCATAACAATGCCGAATCAAATTCAAAGAGCAATAGAGCGCGAACCATTCGGTACTCGTTTTCCTACCAATACATTAGGTGCGCCTCAATCTATTGTCTCATTTGATTGCGATTATATCGGTTTTCGTCCTGTCCGTATTTGGGCCAGAGATGCTTTTGGAAATGCGGCGTTTTGCAATACTATTGTGACAGTTACTGATCCTGAAGAAATGTGTACAGACTTCCAACCGGCCATAAGTGGCACGGCACAAAATCTGCTTGGGCAAACCGTAGTTTTAAATTTTGATCTTTTTCAAATGCCAGATACTGTATTGATAGGTTCTTCTATTAATGCTGATCCATTTAATTATTACTTTTTTAATGATTTAACGCTATTTGGCAATTATTTTGTAAAACCCAGACTGGAGGCATCAAATATGATAAATGGCATTAACACCTACGATTTGATCTTGATTTCGAGGCATATACTCAACTTAGAACCCTTAAATACACCTTTTAAATTAATTGCCGCTGATGTAAACCGATCGGGAACTGTTACCACATTCGATATTGTTACGCTCCGGAAAGTAATATTGGGTACTTTGAATGCTTTTCCGAATAATTCATCGTGGCGTTTTATACCGCGAAGCTTCTTGTTTCCAGCACCAGAAAATCCATTTGCTACTCAATTTCCTGAACAAATAAATCTTTCTTCTGTATATAATCTGAGTGAAAATGCCGACTTTTACGCCATCAAAATTGGGGATGTGGACTATACTGCTACGCCGGATCCGATGATTGAACTGGACGAGCGAGATGCGCCTATTGGAATGGAGTTGTATTTGGCGGAAAAGGAAAGTAAAGAGGGTTGGACACCACTTTATTTGAACGCAAAGCAGCCGTTAGCTGGATTCCAATTTGCCTTAGAAGTTGCTGAAAATACATTGTTTCGACCCGTTTTAGTGGATGAAGAGCATTTTAGTTTGGATAAAAATGTATTGAGTCTCAATTGTGAAAACCCTATTCCAGAAACTGCACAACCTTCACTTTTGGGGTGGTTGTCGGGGGCAATGGAATGGCCAAAAATCATTCAAACGCCTACTTTGAAACCTGCGGCATATACCATGAATGGTCAAGAACGCAGTATTGTGATCCGTCCCTTGGAGGAAGTGGCCAATACTTTGCAACAGATAAGGATACAACCTAATCCATTTGCAGATCAGTTTAGGCTCGATTTTGTGGCTGAAAAAGAAGGTGATTTGATGATTACAAATATGAATGGAATACCTTTTTTTGCGAAAAAAATAGATATAGCCGCTGGTTCAAAATCCATCATAATTGATACAAAAAATTGGCCATCTGGTCTTTATTTTGCTACTTTTAAAGACGATCAAAAGACCATAACCTTGAAAATGACAAAAATATAATCGATGTTAAATACCGAAAACGTAGCGTTTCAATACAATAGTGAGCGGGGATTCTTGTTCCCCCAACTACAGTGTAAAGCAGGAGAAATACTATTGGTCACTGGCCAATCTGGGTGTGGTAAAACCACTTTATTACACCTCTTAGCAGGTATATTGCATACCAATCAAGGCAAAATCAGTATCAATAATACAGATATAAATACCTTGTCATCCGCACAAAAAGATGCTTTTCGCGCTAAAAATATAGGGCTAGTCTATCAAAAAGCCCATTTTTTGGCCGCATTGACTGTGTTGGATAATTTAAAACTGCCCGGCTGGCTGGGGCATAGTAAACAGGACACTAAAGATATATTAGGCTTAGCAGATCGTTTAGGGGTTGCACATACCTTAAAACAATTGCCATCTAAGTTGAGTATAGGAGAGCAGCAGCGTATTTCAATTATCCGTGCTGTGATCAATCACCCCAGTTTGTTGCTGGCAGATGAACCCACGAGCGCATTAGACGATCAAAATTGCGATGAAGTATATGGGCTTTTGAGCGAAATGGCCGTTCAGCAAGGTTCCGCATTGGTTATCGTGACACACGATGGGCGTTTGAAAGAAAAAGTCAAACATCAGGTTGATTTGAATGGATAGGTTATCTCATCATTTTATCTTACAGTAACAAAAAAGTATGTTTTTAAATATAGTTTGGCGAAATTTGTGGTTTAAACCACTAAATACTACATTGAGTGTGGTTTTGTTGGCATTTAGCACAGGTATCATATCCTTGTTATTACTGGTGCAGCGCCAGTTGGAACAGAAGTTTGAAAATGATTTAAGGGATATTGATTTAGTGGTTGGTGCCAAGGGCAGCCCATTGCAATTGGTCTTATCAGCGGTGTATCATGTAGATGCCCCAACGGGTAATATCAACTTGAAGGAAGCACAAAAATTGATGCAAAATAAGATGGTTAAGCAGGCCATTCCGCTATCCTATGGTGACTCGTATCGTAGTTTTAGGATTTTGGGTACCGATACGAATTATATCCATAAATATGAGGCGGTGTTACAAGACGGTAAACTCTTTGAGCATTCGTTGGATGTAGTGCTAGGCGCAAATGTTGCCCAATCTACAGGACTCAAAGTAGGCGCCACTTTCCAAGGCACACATGGCGAGGCTGAAGAAGGTGAAGTGCACGAAGGGCATGATTACACCGTTACAGGTATTTTAGCACCTACGCATACCATTCTGGATAATTTAATTGTTACCCCGCTCTCCTCTATTTGGGAAATGCACGAGGAAGGCGCGCACCACGATGAAGCCGAAAAGCAAGAGGAAAATGGTGGTGCTGCGCATGGTAAAGAACACGATCATAGTAAAGACCACGACCATAGTAAAGACCACGATCATGGTAAAGACCACGATCATAGTAAAGACCACGATCATGGCGAAGACCACGACCATAGTAAAGAACACGACCATGACCATGACCATGACCATAGTGAAGACCACGACGCGGCACTCGATTCTACGCGTGAAGTGACCGCTTATTTGGTCAAATTTAGATCACCAATGGGCATTATGACCTTTCCTCGGATGGTGAATTCTGGTACTAATATGCAGGCAGCGGTACCTGCTTTGGAAATGAATCGACTGTTTCATTTAATGGGTTTGGGTATTACAACACTACGTATGTTGGCCTTTGCCATTATGCTTATTTCTGGATTTAGCGTATTTATTGCTTTATACAACCGTTTAAAGGAGCGAAAATACGAATTGGCATTGTTGCGTTCGTTGGGGAGTAGCCGCTTTATGTTGGCGGTATTATTATTAACGGAAGGTATAGTCCTTTCTATATTAGGCTTTTTGTGTGGCTTGGTTTTGAGTAGGGTAGGGATATGGGTAATTAACGAACAAGCAGGCTCGGATTTGCGGGTAAATTTAACGAATCAACTGATTCCGGAAGAAGGTATTTTAGGCGCAGTTGTATTGGGGGTTGGCATATTAGCCGCACTATTGCCTGCTATTAAAGCGTGGCGGATGAATTTGTCGGCAGCATTGACTGATTAATGCAGCAGGTAAATAAGCGATTAGGCAGCGAATAAAACTATTATTCCATCTTGCATTTATCTTAAATCTTTGTCCATAAAGATCAAATAGCAAGTTTTGAAAAAACCTTGTTTTGACTATTGTAAGATTTTTCCCAAATATTATATCCTTCCTAGCAGTAAATAGGTTGATTTATTCTTTTTTTGCCCATGAAAATGGGTCAAATTTGCATATAATATCTATTGCCGTTTAATAGTTCACTGTTTTTTTGTAAAACTGGAAAACTTATTTCTATATTTGCACTCATTTTTAATCCATCCAATAGCCGACGTAATGCTCTATTTTGTTTAATCTCGTTTCACCTTACTTGCATACTAATTATCATGTTATTCATGAAGAGACTACTACTTTTATCCGTAATTTTTATAAGTTGTTTTATTCAAATTATTCAAGCGCAATGCCCACCCCCGGGGTTTCCACAACCAGGTAATAGCTGCACTCAAGCACCTATATTATGTCCCAACCTTGATGGATATTGTGCAACGATCAACAACAGCAATACTGCACAAAATTTTCCCGGTTGTCCAGGCTGGCAACTCAACAACGATGAATGGTTTGCGTTTTTTGCAGGCTCTACCACGATCTCAATGACGGTTACCCCTTCCAATTGCTCTCCAGGGGCGAATCAAGGTTTACAAGGAGGTATTTATAGGAACTGCGTGAATACACCTTTGGATTTGCAATGCTCGTGTACTGAAAATCCTTTTGAGTTAACCTCCAATAATTTTATTGTTGGACAAGTTTATTATATTGTGATGGACGGTTGCGGCGGTAATGTCTGCGATTATTCGATTGATGTAACCCAAGGATCAACAGTAGGTGTACCTCCTAATCCTCCAGGGCCGATCACTGGGCCCGCAACAATTTGTGCGGGTTCCTCGGCTGGTTATTCAATAGCAACAGTGCCAGTGGCCACGTCTTATACTTGGACATTGAACCCGCCAGTTGGTACAGTTACGTCTAATGGTGTTGTCGCAACAGTTAATATTCCTGCTGGAGCAACAACTCAGAACACTCAGTTGTGTGTTACCGCTGCCAATGCTTGTTTCTCCAATACGACACCTTCGTGTATTGATATTGATGTAATCCCAAGACCAACAGCTACAATATCTGGCTCAGGTATCATTTGTGCGGGTGGTACTGGTATGGTTAATTTGACGGTTACTTTCACTGGTGAAGGGCCTTGGACTTTTATTCCTCGTCTGAATGGCGTGAATCAGCCCGCCATTACCACTAATGATAACCCTTACACTTATACTGTTTCCCAAATTGGAAACTATACCTTAAACAATGTAACAGGGGGATCTACCAACTGTGTAGGTACTGTTTCTGGTACCTCAGCAGTGACTGCCTCAACTGTTACAACAACAGTAGCATCTACGGGCTCTACTTGTGGACTAGAAAATGGTGCTATTAACCTTACTGTTGGTGGTACTAGCACACCGCCCTATACTTTTGCTTGGTCAAATAGTGCGACCACTGAAGATTTAACTAATGTTGTAGGTGGAACATCTTATACCGTTACGGTTACCAGCAATAATGGCTGCACTACTGCAACTACGGTAAATGTACCGAATACCAATCCTTTGTTCGTCATCACTCCAACTATCGTATCTAATACGACTTGTATTGATGGAAATGGATCAATTTCCATTAATGTAACACCTGCAAATACATATACCTATGAATGGTCAAATGCGGCTACAACGAGTAGTATCACCATGTTGCCAGCAGGTTCTTACACCGTAACAGTGAATGGTGGAGGCTTATGTACACAAACTGCCAGTTTTAATGTACCTAATGCTCCAGTAAATCCATCTGCTTCTTTTACCACAGTTCCTACCACTTGCGAGCTGAGTAATGGTACGGTTAACCTCAATGTATCCGGTGGTTTGGCTCCGTTTACTTTTATTTGGGGCGATGGCGAAACTACCCAAAATTTAACTATGGTACCAGCCGGGCCTTATGCCGTTACGGTTACTGGTGCAAATGGTTGTACGACCTCAACCTCTGTCACGCTCGCCAACAATAACCCTCCTATCAATGTATCGCAGACTGTTGTTGCCAATACTACATGTAACGGAGGCAATGGTAGTGTAACACTCAATGCAACACCTGCTGGAGCATATACTTATACTTGGGATACAGGTGCAACCACATCGTCGTTAACCGGTCTTGCTCCTGGCGGCTATTCCGCAACGGTGAGTGCTGGCGGAGCATGTACCACAGTAGTCAATGTTACGATCCCTGACCAGCCAAGTCTTCCTAATGTAACTTCATCTACGGTGGGGACTACTTGCGAACTGTCAAATGGTAGCGTGAATATTAGTGTTTCAGGCGGTGTGGCTCCTTATACCTTTTTATGGGATGGAGGAGCAACTACCCAAAACCTGCCCAATGTATCCGCTGGATCCTATACTTTGGTTGTTACGGGTGCCAATGGCTGTACGCGGACGATTACTGCTACGGTAAATAATACCAACCCGCCTATTACGATTAATTCTTCGGTAGTCAATAATACAACTTGTAACGGGGGTAATGGTAGTATTAGCCTGAATGTCACACCTCCATTGAGCACTTATACCTATCTATGGGATACAGGTGCTACGACATCGTCGCTTACAGGACTTACACCAGGCTCTTATGCTGTTACAGTACAGGGGAATGGGACTTGTACCCAAACTGCAAATATTAATGTCAATGACAATCCAAATAGACCTAATGTGACGGCTAGTGCCATTCAAAGTACTTGCGAATTGAATAACGGTGCAATCAACGTTAGCGTAAGCGGTGGTGTTGCGCCCTATACATTCAGCTGGAATACTGGGCAAACTTCTCAAAACCTGACGGCTATACCAGCTGGTAGTTATGACTTAACCGTAACTGGTGCCAATGGCTGTACCAGAGAAATTAGCGTAACAGTCAATAATATTAATCCAAATATCAACGTAAATACCAATGTCGTACCCAATACATCTTGCAATAGCAGCGGTACTGGGGCAGTTACATTAATCGTAACGCCACCTGCGGCATATACCTATTTATGGTCTAATAATGCCACAACAAGTTCGCTCACCAATCTATTGGCAGGAACTTATCAAGTAACAGTAAGTGCTGGAGGTGCGTGTACAGAAGTAGTCAATGTAGATATTCTCGATGATCCACGAGAACCAGAGCTGGATTTTACTACTATTGATGCCAGATGCGGTTTAAATAATGGCAGTATTAATTTGTCTGTCTCTAATGGGGTGGCTCCTTATACCTATCAGTGGGCAACAGGGCAAATTACTCAGGATTTATTTAACTTATTGCCCGACACCTATATCGTAACAGTTACAGGCGCAAATGGCTGTTCCAATGTAGGTATTGCTACCGTAGATGATAGTCCAATCGATATCAATATCAACTATAACGTTGTCGCCAATACTTCTTGTACGGCTGTAGGTAATGGTAGTATTACCCTGAGTATTACACCTACTACCACCACGGTCTCGTGGTCGAGTGGACAAAATACAAAAAGTATAAGTAATTTATTGCCAGGCGAATATACAGTAACTGTAAGTGCAGGCGGTACTTGTACCGAAGTACTCACTATTACCGTTGACGATGAGTCCGAGGAACCCAGTTTATCATACGAGGTCACCGAGGCTATTTGCGGATTGCCCAATGGCGCCATTGATCTGTCAGTGGATGATGGTGTTACCCCATATACCTATACGTGGTCTTCTGGCCAAATGGTACAAGATTTGACCAATAGACTGGCTGGTACATATACCGTGATTGTTACTACTGCAAGGGGCTGTACCGCTACTGTGGAGGCTACCATTCCCAATAACGATCCAGGGATCACAATTTTAGCCACTGTATTTGAAAATACATCCTGTACTGCCCCCAACGGTACTATTTACACCGAAATAGTACCAGAAGGTTATTCATATACCTACAAGTGGAATAATAATTCAATGAGTCCTAATCTGCTCAATGTAGGCACTGGCAACTATACCGTTACCGTCACCTTAGGCACTTGTATCGTCTCAGAGACCATCGAAATGACGACCAATGCAGTACCTCCCAACCTCGCTGTTGCAGGCACTGCGGCTACATGTGGTGTAAATAATGGCAGTGCTACCGCTAATGCATCCGCAGGTGTTACACCTTATACTTACCAATGGTCAACAAGCGCCACCACCGCTACAATCAATAACCTCACTCCGGGTGTATATACTGTAACCGTAAGAGGTGGCAATGGCTGTAGCACAACGGCTACTACAACGATAGGAAATAATTCAATTGCGTTGAATATCAGTGGGGTTATTGTGGAAAATACCTCTTGTGTAGCAGGTAATGGTGGCATCAATATCACCGCCACACCTACGGGGAGTTATACTTACGCATGGTCGAACGCGGCCATTACAGAGGACATCACTAGTCTAGCAGAAGGTATCTATACGGTGACCGTAACTGCTGGTCCAACCTGTTCGGCTTCGGCTACATTTATAGTCGTCAAAAACACCTCAGATCCTGTTATCACTCCAATCGTAACGCCTGATATTTGTGCTCAAAGCATTGGCGCAATTGACCTTTCGCTTACAGGCGGTGGCGGCGGATATATCTATCTTTGGAACAATAGTGCTGTATCTGAAGACTTGACCTCCATCACTTCCGGCACTTATACTGTAACGGTCACTGCTAGTAATGGCTGTACTGCTACGGAGGTATTGACTGTGGCTAATAATAGTAATACCTTTAGTTTGAGTGGAGCAGCAACGCCATTGACCAATTGCGCAGCCAGTAATGGCAGCATAAACCTCATTATTACGCCATCAGGCCCATACCAAATCAATTGGAGTACGAGCTCAGTTACAGAGGATTTAGTGGGTTTATCTGCGGGGACTTATACTGTAACTGTTACGCAATCAGGTAGTTGTACGGCATCGTTAACCTTTGTTGTCGAGGACAACTTAACTTATCCATCGTTAAATACTGTTGTTACATCTGAAATATGTGGATTGAATAATGGTGCTTTATCTGCTACCACCACAGGCGGCACTATGCCTTATGCTTATGTATGGTCGAGTGGCCAAACAACTGAAGATTTGACTAATATTTCCGCAAATTTTTATACTTTAACGGTGACTGATATCAATAATTGTACAGCCACCACAGCAGCAGTTGTGCCGAATAATTCCATCGCGTTTGCTTTGGATGGTGTCACAACAGCCAATACCAGTTGTGGAACGAACAATGGAGCCATTCAACTCAATGTGTCACCCGCCAATGGTAACTATACTTATTTGTGGAGCAATACTTCGCTCTTGGAAGATTTGGTCAATATTGACGGTGGCGATTACAGTGTGACCGTGAGCGCGGGTGGAACATGTACCAATATAGCCTCTTTTGTGGTATTGGATAATACGCTTTCGCCCATTATTGTGGAATCGGTAACAGCAGCACAATGTGCTAAAGCAAATGGTGCCATTAGTCTCAATGTAACGGGAAGTACCATGCCATATACTTATAACTGGAGCAATAATGCGACCACCACGGGTTTGAATAATATTCTAGCAGGTACTTATACCGTTACTGTTACAGGCGCAGATGCTTGTACAACAGAAAACACAATCACTATTCCCGATAACGCATTTTCACCTTCCATTAGTGGTACTCCGGTAGAAAACACATCCTGTACCAGCCCTAATGGTTCGATCAGCATTAGCGTAACACCTGCTGATACATACACATACACTTGGGCTTCTGGTCAAACGGCTAATGCCATCAACGCACTTCAAGCGGGTACTTATACCGTAACTGTAAGCGCAGGAGGGGCATGTACGGCTGTCTCCAATTTTACGGTAGATAATAATACCCAATCGCCAACGATTGCAAACGTAATTGCGCCATCCGTATGTTCACAGCCTGTAGGTGGGATCAATATCACTGTTAGTGGAGGTGTTGCGCCATTTACATACCTGTGGAACAATAACGTAACCACCGAAGATCTTAGTAATTTGCTTGCAGGTAGTTACACCGTTACAGTAAGGGGAGCAAATGGTTGTACTTCCACGGCAACCTATACCGTGACCAACGAAAGTAATAATTTTAATATTGCAGAATTTATAACGCCCAATTCATCTTGCACTGTTGGTAATGGTAGTATTAACCTGACCGTTGTTCCACTCGGTACTTACACCTATAAATGGAGCAATAATGCCGTTTTAGAAGATCTTTCAGGGCTATTACCGGGCACTTTTACCGTAACGGTTACGGATGCTTCGGGTTGTGCTATTTCAGAAGTATATACTTTAATGGCTAATATTCAACCTGTTACACTATCGGGCATAAAAACTGATATTCTTTGTTTTGGCGACAAATCGGGCAGTATTGATCTTACTGTAGATACTGGTACGCCCACCTATACCTATAATTGGCAACCCGCCCAAGCCGGTAATCCAGAAGATTTAGTCAGTATAGGTGCCGGTAATTATCAAGTTACAGTTACAGATATTAGAAATTGCACTGCTACAATTACATTTACGGTTATTCAACCACCTACTGATAATGCGCTCGATTGCGACCAAAGTAAAACGGTCAGTATCCCCGGTGCAAGCGATGGAGAAGGTTCAGTAACGATTACCGGAGGTACGCCTCCATATAATATTGAGTGGACACCGGGCAGTACGGCTACTAATTTGCAACCGGGCGTGTTTAAAATACAAAACTTAGTAGAGGGCAGTTATGCTGTCACGGTCACCGATGCCAATGGGTGTCCTGTTCAATGTGGTTTTAGTATAGGTCTAGTTGATTGCGAAACCGAAGTAGGAACGATGTCGAGCCTCGCTCTTGCCAAATGTGGTGCTACTTGTATTACCGCAACTTATAATAGTACTGGTCAATTCTTAGACCCCACAGATATATTGCAGTTTGTGCTCCATACAGGAAGTAGTAATTTGATTGTCAACGAATTAGCCCGAAATACTCAACCTGTTTTTTGCTTCAATCCAGCGACAATGACTTACGGGACGACCTACTATATCTCGGCGGTAGCAGGTAATAACGATGGAACAGGCAATGTTGTACTCAACGATTTTTGTACTGTAGTATCCTTTGGTACACCTATCGTCTTTAATGAAAAACCCGATGCCACAGCACTCCCTGTATTGCCTATTTCTTGCGCCAATAAACAGGTGAGTGTTACAGGTGCTTCAAGTATTGTGGGTAGTGTTTTTGACTGGACGGCTACTTTAGGCGGTACGATCATAGGAAATAATAATACTGCTACGATTAACGCTGGAACTGCTGGTAACTATCAATTAATTACGACTGCCAATGGTTGTAAAGATACAGTTGTAGTTGCAGTAAACGATATTACCAATACGCCAATTGCTACTATTTTGGCCGATCCAAATGATATTTTGGACTGTAAAATAGACCAAATTATCCTTGCTGGCGGTGTTGAGGGTACTAGTAATCCCAATACAGTATGGTATTCTAACGGTATAGTATTCTCCAATAATAACCCCGTTCCAGTTGGCGATCCGGGTACATATACATTTATACTGGTAGATACGCTGACGTTCTGCGCAGATACAGCCACCATTGTTATCAACGAAAACCAAGCATTTCCGCCTTTAAGTATTGCTAATCCGGCCACCATTACTTGTGCTCAACCGATCATTACTTTAACTGGTAGTTCGCCATTTGTCGGTATTTTATTCAAATGGGCACGGATTAACGGTACCGACACAACGATTATCAGCAATACGGCTACTGTGGGTGTATCGCAAGCAGGTGTTTATTATCTGATTGGTATTGATCCCGCAAATACTTGTACCAATATTGAAAGTGTGACCGTCACATCTAATCAGGCATTACCAACCGTAGATGCAGGATCTCCCTTTAATATGGATTGTTTTGGTGAGACATTGCCGTTATCAGGTGTTGCTTCGGGTAGTTCAACTAACTTAGCAATTACTTGGAGTACGAACAATGGTAATATTCTATCGGGGAATACTACACTCACTCCATTGATTACCTTACCCGGTACTTATACGCTAGTAGTAACGGATAATGTAAATGGTTGCAAAGCCTCCGATGATGTTATTATCCCGCCTGATGCGCCTGTGGCCAATCTTTTGGTAGAGCAGCCCGCATGTTATGGCGAGTTAGGTCGAATTGTTGTGGAAAGCGTATCAGGTGGTGCGCCTCCGGTTAATTACTCCTTGAATAATGGTGGATTTACGACAAAAAGCGATTTCAACAACCTTACAGGCGGTACTTATACCTTATTAGTCAAAGACGCACAAGGATGTACTACCACCGCAGAGGCCACGATCACTGTACCACCCTTGTTTGATATCACCTTACTACCCGATGTATTGATCAAAATAGGGGAGGCTTATGAAATCAATGTAGATGTCAATGTGCCATTATCCGAAATACGCTCGGTGAAGTGGACACCATCTGATCGACTCAGTTGTGATACTTGTTTGAACACTATCGCTACGCCACTCAAACAAACAGGTTATGAAGTAGTAGCAATCAATCAGAATGGCTGCGAAGACCGTGAGTATATTGTCATTCGTGTAGATACCCGTTTGGATATTTATGTGCCAAATATTTTCTCGCCAGATGTAGAAGGCGAAAATAGCAAACTGACCATCTATGCTGATCCTTCTAAACGATTGAAAATCAAAACATTCCAGATATTCTCGCGTTGGGGAGAAAAGGTATTTGAGCGCAATAATTTTGATCCTAATTTACCAGATTTGGGTTGGGATGGAAAATTTGGAACAGTATCTTTAAATCCGGCTGTATTTGTTTGGTACGCCATAATTATTGGCCCTGCTGGCGATGAAATTTTGTTGGAGGGAGATGTGACGCTGGAGCGGTAGGTTGGTGCTAACGACCTAAACACAGTTGATCGAACAACAAAATTGACTTATTGTCGGGATGGCATCCCCATCCCGACAATTTTATTCGCTTTTGTGAACTAAAAAATAAGCGAAGCGTCACTCTACGCTTTTGTGTCCTGTTGTGAACTTTTGTGGTAGAAAAAGTGTACGCTACGTCTATAGAACGAAAATTGTATCTGTATTTTCAAAGATTAAAATGCGCATTTATTAATTTCACGTTCCTCCGTATTTTTTCTATTACAAAGGACACAAAGCCCTAATCCTTACCATTCGTTTGCAAAAACGCATAAATGGCCTTTAGTTGAACATCGTCTAAGCGTCCGTGTTCGCGCCAAGGCATGAATTTAGCATTGATTTCCTTGCCTTGCGGCGTAACCCCTGTACGCAATACCTGAATAAAACCTTCGGCTTCCCACTTAGATGTGATACTACTTGCGCTGATATCAGGGCAGGGTGGCGACGCTGCATCGGGTGATGTACCGCCCTTCATATTGGAGCCGTGACACATGCCGCAACCCGTCAGATTAACGAGGTACTGGCCGTAAGCAGGTGTTTCCGCTTTGGCAGGAGTTGGGTGCAACGCCTGATGATCTACCATCTCCGTAGGTAGCAAACCGAATGCGCCCGCTTGGTACATGACCATACTCAAAAAAGTGAGGTTTCGGGAGGGCAAAGTCTGCTCCACAGGCGGCAATGATTTGAGATAAGCAATCAATTGACCGAGGTGTTCGTCGCTGAGGTGCTGAAAATGCTCGCTGGGCATGATAATAAAAGCTTTGTTTTTGGGGTTTAGACCATGTCGGATAGCGCGTACCCAGTCGGCATCTTTGTAATATTGACCCACCCCAGCCGGGGTAAGGTTGGGTGAATGGACGACACCAAGTGCTGGCACATCCATAAATTTTGTACCAGCGTAATTTTCACCGTGGCAACCTGTGCACAATACAGTAGCCCAGCGTTGGCCAGCGGCAACAGAAGCCGAATCCGTTGGGATAGCGATCTGTTGGGATTGGATTGTACGGGTTTTGTTGAAGTCATTTTGACCCATAAAACCCATGATGCCGCCTACAATAAGTAGTAAGGCAAATAGGGCTAAAATGCTAAATGCGAGACGTTTTAGGATCTTTTTCATCTGTTTGTTTATGGTTTTTTATAGTGATGAACAGATATACCGACGATTTTCCATTTTCCGTCTATTTTTTCCAACATGCGTACTTCTTTCGAGTGCATTTGTTCGCCTTTGGGGCTGGTTTTTACCTCATTGTAAGCAGCCCAAGCATTGTTACCATTGATTCTGATATTGTATTGGGTATTTTCAAAAGTGCCGCCGCCACCCATTACTTTTGGGTCGGGGCTACTAATTTGGTCGGCAGTTAGACTAACCAGTGTACCGTCTTCTAGGCTGACAAGGACAAAGGAGTAGGGCTGTACCTTCCAGCAATCTTCATAAGATTTGAGGTCGCCACTAAGCCAGGAACTGGTTTCGGACTCACATACTTTTTTAATGTCTGACTCTTCGGTGGTTTGAGTGCTAGCAAGTGCTGGCAGTGCTGCCAAAAGGATAATTAATAAGTGCTTTTTCATTTTAAAAAATTTTAATTATGTTTATTGAATTTATTCCAAACTCTTTTTCATAAAAATGAAATTATTGGGACAAAACAACAGGCACTTCAATAATACAGCAAGCCCTTTCTTATCATCGGTGAAAAAAGGCTTGTGAACAGCGAAATTAAGCGGTTATCGCATGGATAGAATATGCTTAATCCGCTTTAAAATAATTAATTTTTTTGGAACTCAGGAAGAATCCACTTACCACACGAATGGAGTAGAATAGCGCAGCGTCACTCTTCGCTTTTATGAACTAAAAATAAGCGCAGCGTCACAACTCTACGCTTTTGTGAACTGTTGTGAACTTTTGTGGTAGAAAAAGTGTACGCTACGTCTATAGAACGAATTATGAATAAAATTGTATCTGTGTTTTCAAAGATTAAGATGCGTATTTATTCGGTTCATGTTCCTTCGTATTTTTATCTACCACAAAAGTGCGCAAAAGTACACAAATGCGTAGCGTACACCTAGTTCAAAATAACCACCCGCTCCACAGCATACACCTTATTATTTTGTACAATTTTCACAGAATATGTACCAGCAGCCAAGCCCTTTGTAGGCACTTCCAACATATTTACCCCACTTAAACGGCGGCAAACAGTACCATTTGGGCTTAATAATTCCAGGTCAAACGCACCGTCCAAATCAATCCTAAAATAATGTTGTGCCGGATTAGGAGCAATACGAACCGCAACACTATTTGAAATATCCGTGTTATTGAGGGCATACTCCCAAGTGTATTGATACACCTTATTGGATACTTTCTGTCCTGATTCCATGCCACCAATGGTATAAAAATAATTCGACGAAATCTGGGCAACACCACGCAAATCCATGAGCGCCGGAGCGCCCAATAGTCCTTGGCTTTCGCCCAATCCATATTGTAAGGTGGGATTAAAATTGGCGTAAGTCTTTATCCTTGCCAAAGCAGGTACGCCCCCAGAACCATTATACGCTATGCCATTATAGTTATAGGTGATATCCGAACCACCTATCCAAACTGCCGCGCCACTCATCGTAGCCGCTGCCATTCGGTATCCTTTTGCTGCCGGAGACGAAAACCCCGACCACGTAATATCTAAAGGATTATTGGGATTGATATAACCTTTTCTAAAGTAGGCAGTAGCCGGAAAATTGGTGCCAGCGCTCGCACCACCACAGTAGTAGAGTGTATCTCCCACAATCACACCAGAACCACCAAACACCTTATAATTGTTGGTATTGGGTACACTTGTGCCAGCGGCCCAAGTATCAGTAGCAGGATTATAGATTTGTACATTGGGCACATTCGTCGTATTGCTCCAACCCGTTACCACAAAGATCAAACTATCGCGCCAAACTGCCTGAACTTGGTCATCAATCGCCGTTGGAATCGGTGTACCATCGCTGAGCCAAGTATTAGAAATAGGGTCATAACGATGCACTTTATTGCTCGAAACCTCCGAACCATTTTGCGCTACATGGTAACCCCCAATGACATAAATCTTGTTTTTTACGGTACTCGCTCCCGCTGCTATTTTCCCACCTGAAGGATCAGGTACAGGCGGAATGGATTGCCATTCTTGGTTCACCAGATTCAACCGCCATGCTTTGAGGTGGATACCCGACCATAATTTGGTACTATCCAAACCCGCAAAAGAGTAAATAAAGGTCGTATCCGCTATGTTTGCATAAGCCACAGCATTATTGGTTACAGCCGATGGAATGGGTGCAACCTCAGAGTAAAAAGGCGATACTTGAGCAGAAAGCGCAAAAGGGAACAAAAGCAGCAATAAAAACCTCATATTGATTGCAAGTAAGTGACTAATTGCTTGGTAGCCAATGCTCTATGGCTAATTTTGTTTTTTATGTCCTCACCCAATTCAGCAAAAGTAAGATCATAACCATCTGGAATAAATACAGGATCGTACCCAAAACCACCTGTGCCGGAGCGTTGTTCTGCAATTCGTCCAGGGCAAATGCCTTCGAGGTGGATCTCTTTTTCACCCATAATGATCGTAATAATTGTAATAAATCGGGCAGACCGATCTGTTTTACCCGCTAGGTTTTTAAGCAGCAAATTGATATTATCATCGGCATTGCGCGCCTCGCCTGCGTAACGTGCGGTGTGCACGCCAGGGTCTCCATCGAGCGCGTTGACAAACAAACCTGTGTCTTCCGAAAAGCAATCAAAACCATAGTTGTTTTTGACGTATTGTGCCTTAATGATGGCATTGCCTTCAAGGGTATCGGCTGTTTCTTCAATATCTTCAAGGCAACCAATGTCCTTCAATGTCTTGACTTGGTACTGACCGCCGAGGATCTGTTCGACCTCTTTTGCCTTATGCGGATTGTTGGTGGCGAAAACTAATGTATGCATTTTTGTAAAATTATGACACAAAGTTACAAAAATGGTGAACTATATGGTAGAATAAGTATTTATTATCAAGGAATTTCTAAATAATGAGTTATTGTTTCCACAATCCTTAATATTCTGACCTGTCCAGTTACCGATGCAATAAATTTGAAGATATTAAAAAATGAAAGTTGATCGTCGTTATAGAAGAATAAAAAAACAAACACTATTGGCATTTGCTAAAAAAGTAATTAGAAACGGAGCAAATAATGAAATACTCAAATATCCAGAAGATATTGTCGAGGCGGTGAAATCGTCCATAGAACGAATGACGCAATTATTTTCAACAGTTAATCCAATTCCAAAGGATCTTATTACTAGAATTAGAGCAGAAGAAGTAGAAATGAAGCGGTTACTCAATTTATTGGCAGATCATTGTGATAAATTAAACCTATCAAAATATGATTTGTATAAATCGGGCTTTCCTGCCGTTTCTGAGCGGACATCCGAAAAAGTCAATAAGCAATTAAACTAACTTTTTTTATACAATATAGCCTTTATTATGAATAAATATTTTATTCTGATACTCTCTTTGGGGGTATTTTTTTCGTGTACGTCCACTAAAAACCGCAACACCACAAAAGACGATGGCCTGATCGAAATCACATTCCTGCAAATGAACGATGTCTATGAAATTGCACCATTATCCGATGGCACCGGCGGATTGGCACGCGTAGCAACCATTCGGAAAGAATTACTGGCCAAAAACCCAAATACTTTTACTGTTTTAGCCGGCGATTTTATCAGTCCTTCGGTCATTGGTACCTTGAAACACGAGGGGAAACGCATTCGAGGTAAACAAATGGTAGATGTGATGAATGCTGTTGGCGTAGATTGGGTGGTTTTTGGTAACCACGAATTTGATTACGACGATTATTCAGATCTTCAAGCGCGTTTGGATGAATCCAAATTTACTTGGTTTGGTACGAATGCGCGTTTTATGCCCGATCCTAATGTAGCGGCTACACCGTTTTTCAAAAATAAAAATGGTGCAAAAGAAAACTGCCCCGATGACCAGGTTTTTGAACTAAAAGATGCCGATGGAACGACCATTAAATTAGGGCTTTTTGGCGTATTACTGGATACCGGGAAAAAACCTTGGGTCACTTATTCCAATTGGTTTGATGCCGCCAAAAAAACGCAAGAAAAACTCAGATCTCAAGCAGATGTATCTATCGGTTTAACGCACCTCGTCGTCAGCGACGACCTCAAACTTGCTGCTATGCTCCCCGATGTACCACTACTCATGGGTGGACACGACCACGAAAATCAGCGACATATCGTAGGCAATACAGTGGTAGCCAAAGCAGACGCAAACGCCAAAACGGTCTATATTCATACCCTAAAATACAATAAAAAGACCAAAAAAAGCACTCTAACTTCCGAACTTCGGGTGGTGGATAGCAAAATAGCCGATGAACCAGTTACCGCTGCCACCATTGCAAAATGGGAAAAAATAAAATTAGACGCGCTATCTTCCAGTGGATTTGATGCTAATGCGACTGTCGTAAAATTATCAGGAACGCTCGATTGCCGCGAAACTACCATTCGGCGCAAACAAGCACCAGTGGGCGAAATTATCAACCAAGCAATGGTTAAAGCAGCCAAAACTAAACTTGATTGTGCGTTTTTTAATTCAGGTTCTATCCGTATTGATGATATTTTATCAGGAACGCTCAACGAAATTGATATTGTACGTATGTTGCCATTTGGTGGCGGACTTTCGGAAGTGCAAATGACGGGCAGTTTGCTCCGTAAAACCTTAACTGCTCATACCGGAAATGAAGGTAATGGTGGTTATCTGCAACTTTGGCAAATAGCTCAGGCTGCTGACGGAAATTGGGTTATAAATGGCCAACCCTTGAATGACAAAACGCTGTACAAAGTAATGCTTCCCGATTTTTTGCTTACCGGAGCGGAACAAAATATGGGCTTTTTGAAGACAACAATAACAGAGGTAGAAACAGGTAAAACCAATAACCCTGATATGCCGGTAGTAGTAAAACCCAATAGTAAGGACAAGCAAGACCTTCGTAATGATATTCGATTGGCTTTGATTCAGTATTGGAGGGGGTAGGGGGGGCTTATTCAAACAAAGCATTCATATCAAGTGTATCATTGACCAATTGTTGAGCATGCACATTAGATTTTATGCCAAAAGTAGTGATAAAAGTCAAAAAAAGTGTTTTAGTTGTACCTGTTTCTGTACGAAAAGCCATTAATTTATTTCGTAAATTTTCACCATAAGCCTTTGTTATTTCAAAAGAGTTAACAGAAAATTTCATTTCACAAATATTGATAACCCTGTCATTGCGGTCAATGACAAGGTCTATCTGCGCACCTTTTTCACTATTTTTGCTGCGCCAAGTGGAGATTTCGGTGTAAA
Organism: Bacteroidota bacterium; assembly: GCA_041160955.1. Lineage (GTDB taxonomy): Bacteria > Bacteroidota > Bacteroidia > Chitinophagales > Saprospiraceae > M3007. The sequence goes on along the minus strand of JBEAVK010000230.1, from coordinate 4,751 downwards.
CGCTACTGATGCCCAACTGTTTTTTAATCGCATCAATGTGGTAAGAGCAGATATATTCAAAAGCATAACCACTCCATGCTCTCCATTTTGGACTATCTGATTGAGCCAGCCAAGCACCTTGCCCTTTGGTTTTTGTATTTTTGACGAAGGTAAGGTAGAATAAGGTATATGGGTCAATGAGTTGATAGGTGGCATCTCTTTTGGTTTTTCCAAATGGTAAATAGCGTTGGATAAAGCCAGATTGTTCCAACTCGTCCAAAATAGTGGAAGTAGAGCCACCATCTGGCAACTTAGTAGCCGCTAATAATTCATTGCGGGTCAGTCCCTTAGATTTTTCCGCTAACGCTTCTACGATGGTCACGTGTTTTTCATAACGATTAAAAAGGGAGCGATACAATGCTATGTATTCTATATTTAAAATGGCACCCGGTGTAAAAAACATACGGTCAATGTTTTGAGCAACACTTCGATTAACCAGTACATTATCGAGGTAGAACGGAATACCGCCCATTGCCATGTAGAGTTCGAGTAATTGATAACGGTCAAATACGCCGCCTTTCGATTTTAAAAAGAGTTCGGTTTCTTGAAGCGTAAAAGGTTGTAAAAGAATGCGTTCTGTAATGCGGTTGTGTAATCCACCACGATTTAAAATGATTTTATTTATCATCCATGAAGCGGCGGAGCCACAGCCAATCAGTAAAATATCAGAACGTCGTGCAGCCCAATTATTCCAAAAATCTTCAAGGGCAATGATAAAGTCGGAGCCATGCGTATCGAACCAAGGTAATTCATCAAAAAAAAGGACTTTTCGGGGGCGTGTATCTTTATCGACCAGTTTTATAATGGCTTGAAAAGCATCAAACCAACTTCGTGGGCTATCACTTAATGCTAATGATGCGTCTGCAGAAGCATTGAAATTACTTTGAAATTTAGCCAACTGCTGTTCGCCTGTCGCATTTGCCAAAGCACTCATGCGAAAAGAGAATTCTTCTTCAAACCGTCTATCAATCAAAAATGTTTTGCCAACACGTCGCCTGCCATATACGATCACAAATTCAGATTTACGGCTTGTGAATAGGCGGTCTAAAACTTCCAGTTCATTTTTTCGGCCAATAATTTTTTCCATCTGCGCTATATCATTATTGTTAAATTTGGCGGCAAGGTACAACAAAATGTACACTTACCGCCAAATTTGCTCCTGTTTTTGGCGGTAAGTGTATTTGAAAACATAGTTACCGCCAAATTTAGCCTCATTTTTGGCGGTAACTATGTTTTTAAACATACTTACCGCCAAATATACACTTCATTTATTAATTAAAAAATGAGAGCAATGATTGAAGACCTACTCCAATACAATTTGCTTAAAATAAATTATCATTCTTTAAACAAAGAATATTTCACACCTTCAGCCTTCTCTTTATAGGTTTTCCATTGCGCTCCAAAAAATTGATCAACCTTTGCTAATACATTAGCCAGATTTTCTTCTGCTTTCTTAATGGCAATTTGAGCCGTTTGACTTGGCGCACCGATACTCTCTCCGATATACGTCTTGGCTGTCCAAAAATCAGCATTCAAGTCTTTGGTATCTGGTTGGATTCCTTTAAGGTTTTCTTTCTGACTAAAAAACAGGGATTTTAATACACCAATACTGTCTTTCGCGGCAGTACCCAATTTGAGTGCCTCCTTTTTGAGGCTATCAGGCACATTTACCCATTGACTTTCCACCAATTTAATGGCTTTTTCAGCATCTTTCAAACGGTTGTATGCTTTAGTGGCCGATTCAATTTTAAGGTCGAATGCTTTAGTCGCATCGTTTCTTGCTTGTCGGTCGGCTAAGTTTTCGGGTGTGCGCGGGTCGTCAATGACTTTTACCATCACAGAATCACGTTGTTCACCGAGTTTTGCCACTACTTTATACATGCCTGGCAATGCTGTTGGCCCGTTACCTGGCTCTAATTGTTCTTTATCTGGCTCGCGGTTGCTGGGCATACGCGTTCCTTTAGTGTCCATATACCAATTGATCTTTGTAAAGCCCGTATCCACTTCTGAAGTAAAGCGTCGAATGGTATCGCCTTTCATATCTAGGATAAAAAAAGTAGCCTTTTCCTTGGATTTGCTTTTTGCTGGTTTCTTTTTATCGTCATCTTCTGCTTTTTTGTCCTTGTCTTTATCCTTTTTATCCTTATCGGGTTTGGCTTCTTCCGCTTTTTTTACGGGCTTGCGCCAAACTGGAATTTGCACAAAAGGTGACTTGTTTTCGCCAATAAATGTCTCATTACCCACAAAACGAGGCCCTTGGTAGGAGGAGAAATTAGCCAAAATACCATCTTGAGGTTGGAATAATTTAAACTCTTGTTCCAATACATTCGATTGCGCCATTGCGCGCAGCGGTGCCAGGTTATCCAATACCCAGAAAGAACGGCCAAATGTTCCAATCGCCAAATCACCCGTTTGAGGATGGATTTTCATATCCTGTACTGGCACAGATGGAAACCCTTCATTGTGCCATTTTTGCCAAGAACCGCCATAATCGAGGCTGAAATACAAACCAGTATCGGTGCCTAAGAAGAGCAAACGCGGTTCTACTTGATCCTGTACGACCGATAAACAGAAACTCGGCACATTCTTTGGGCTGGCCAATCTTTTCCATTTTTTGCCATAATCGGTGGTATGGTATAAATAGGCATCCCAGTCGTTTTGGCGGTAATTATTCACCACCACAAATGCCTCTCCTGCATTTTTGCTAGACACCTCAATTTGTGGTACCCAAGCATTTTTAGGGCAATCGGGGAGGTTACTGGCGCAATTTGTCCATGTTTTGCCACCATCGCGGGTGATTTGTACGTTGCCATCATCAGTGCCCACCCAAATTACGCCTTTTTCGACCGGACTTGGAGCAAGCGCAATAATCGTGCAGTGGTTTTCGGCATTCGTAGCATCCAAAGTAAGACCGCCTGATTGGTCTTGGTGCATTTTGGACGTATCATTGGTGGTGAGGTCGGGAGATAATAATTGCCAAGTAATACCGAGATCGGGAGAGTAATGCAGGTGTTGAGAGCCAAAATAAATACCGTGATCGGCAAAAGGATCTTGGGCAATACCAGCGTTCCAATTCCACCGCAACTCCTTTGCTTCGGGGTGTAATGGCTTGATATAGCGTGATTTACCTGTTTCTCGATCCACCAAACCCAATTCGCCACCTTGCGACATGGCAAAAACATAACGTGGATCATCGCGTTGTGGGAAAATATCAAAACCATCGCCGAAATAAACTTCCTGCCATGCGCTGTTGCGCAAACCGCCGCTGTTCCAAATAGACGATGGGCCTACCCATGAGCCGTTATCCTGCAAACCGCCGTAAATATTGAACGGTATTTGGTTGTCGATATTGATATGATAAAACTGTCCAACGGGAATATTATCGGCGTAACGCCAAGTCTCTCCACCATCAAGTGTGATGTTCAAGCCGCCATCGTTGCCGTCTATAATATGTTTGCTGTTGTTGGGATTGATCCAAAAAGCATGGTGATCGGGGTGTATTTTCCAGTAATTCACCCAGTTGTCGAAGGATTTACCACCGTCAATAGATTTTGAAATTTGAGAATACACCGAGTAAAGGGTATTTTCGTCGGCGGGATCAACAAATACTTCACAGTAATAAAATGGGCGGTCGCCTTGTCCTTTATCGGCCATTTTGCGCCATTTAAAACCGCCATCGGTGCTTTTATAAAGGGCATTATCTTTGGCTTCTACCAGTGCATAAAGCGTATTGGGGTTGCTGCGGGCAATAGCCACACCCATACGTCCTAATTCGCCTTCGGGCAGACCGTCTTTTTCTGTTCTGCGCTCCCAGTTTTCGCCACCATCAAAAGAAACATAGAGGCCGGAGCCTTTGCCGCCGCTTTTGAAAAACCAAGGCCAGCGGCGGTATTCCCACATAGCAGCCACCAGTTTGTTGGGGTTGGAAGGATCGGCAACCATATCAGCGCAACCTGTCAAATCATTGACAAACAATACTTTACGCCAAGTGGTGCCACCATCGGTAGTTTTAAAAACACCGCGATCGTCGTTAGGGCCAGTAGCCGAACCGAGTGATGCTGCCCAAATAATTTGTGGGTTATCGCGGTGGATAATGATCCGATGGATGGTTTTTGTTTTTTGCAAACCCATACAAATCCAGTTTTTACCGCCGTCGATGGATTTAAAAATACCTGCACCAAAATTTTGTGAATTGCGCGGGTTGCCTTCGCCCGTTCCTACCCAAATTTCGCTTGGGTTTTTAGGGTTAATCGCCATAGCACCAACACTTTGAGTAGGTGCTTTATCAAAAATAGGCTCCCAATTGGTACCGCCACTTTTACTCCGCCAAACCCCGCCCGAAGCAGCACCAGCATAGATGATATTAACATCGTTGGGATCGGTAGTAATGGTAGTGATACGACCCGACATGGCAGCAGGGCCAATAGATCGGATATGGATGTTTTTCAAAGCCTCCGGTGCAGACTGGGCTTGAAGGCTTTGGGTCAGTAAAAGAATAAAAATACAATGTAATAATAAGTGAGCAATTCTGAGCATGGATAAGTTATGGTTATGTTACACAAATAGGTTGTTTAGGAACGAGCAAGTCGTAAGTTGCTGTTTGGTCATTCCTTAAACCATCAGTTAGCATCAAAAGTCTGTAAAAAATGCAATACCAACTAGTTTTTCGATGAAAATTCTTTATCGACGTATAGTGAGAGGGTTTTTAGGGC
>JBEAVK010000131.1:0-17518 GCA_041160955.1 Bacteroidota bacterium | reverse complement strand
ACTTATACGGTTACGCTCACAGATGAAAATAGTTGTACCCGCTCGGAGGTTTTTGTGGTGGATTGGTCGGTAGGGACTTATGCGCCCACGCAGGTACGCGTGAGAACATGGCCTAATCCCGCCACCCAACTGCTGTGGGTAGAGCACGGTGCTATGCCGTCGAATACCTTATTTCGGATGATGGATGTACATGGCCGTACGGTGCTTCAAGTGCCAGTGACGAATGCGGGTATTTTTCAGGTGGAAGTAGGGCAATTGCCGGGTGGGGTATATTATTGGGAAGTTGCGGGAAAAGTGGGGTGTTTTTTGAAGATGTAGCGTGTAGGGAACACACCTCAAAAAATTTAAAATTGAACATTTAAAATTTAGCATTGAACATTAAAAAATAATAATTAAAATTTTTTAATGTTCAATGTTCAACGTTAAATTTTTAATGTTCAATGTTCAACGTTAAATTTTTAATGTTAAATGTTCAACGTTAAATTTTTAATGTTAAAGTATTGGCAGCACAGATACCGGACATCTACTCCAAAAAAATTTAAAATGTTAAAGTGCTTCTTATTGATTATCATCCTCTACTTCCCCAATTTTCATCATTCTACGACCAAAAGCATACCCAACCATTACTTTTCCATACAATTGAAAAAACTGGGATGGTATCGGATTAGGATTCAGATCATAAGAAGTAAACGGATTAAACAATAATCCTGCGCTGCATATCAAAGAAATACGGCTGTTAATGCGATATCCTGCCCCTGTTTCATACGAAAAACCATAAATAAAAGTTCTTTTTCTACGGATTTGAGTCGTTTGAACCTGATTTATTGTTCCCACAATGGTCACTACGCTATTAGGATATGTACCAGTATTAAAGGATATGTAGTTTTTATCTATATCTTTTATGAATTGTTTTGTTTTAGCATATTGGTAGTTAACAATTGAAAAAGAAGGTTGTAAATAACCTATAAATCGCCGCGTTGGAGCATTCATATAAAAACGATATCCGAGGCTTCCTTGCCAACTATTGATCGGAATATAGGTCGCTAATTTTTCTACAGGTTCGCCTCTGACGTACCTAGATTTATTGCTAATTACCTTAAAGGGTATATAGTCGTACTTAATTTCGACATTTTCGAGTGTATAAAAGGTTTTTATATCGTAATTTTCGAGGTTATATTGATAATCTCTGGGATTATTGTATCTGAAAAAATTTGTATTTAGCACCAGTCCTGATTTGCTCCCGATACGCCATTCCAAACAACCTCCTATGGCCCAGTTGGGAAGAAAAGGTAGTCCTGCTTGAATAGCGAAGCGTCGTGCCAAAAATATTGTTGTATCTTTTTGTACCATCATTGCTGTATCTACCTGTGCAAAGAGTGTACAGGGCAATAAGAATAGTCCAAAAACAAGTAAAAGTATAGGTTTCATGTGAGAAAGTGAACGTTTGTTTTTTAATACCACCGCTGTAAATCGAGGTGAACATGTACCGAATATTTGGATATTGTCGGGGCGATACACCCAGCCCCGACAATCGTATTCAAGTGCTTAACATCTAATTCTGCCTAATGTCTAATTAGGTCGAGGGTTTTATCATGCCTAATACTGGAAAGGATCACTAAAAATCCGATCATGGACAATATCATTTGCGGTCATCGTGTGCAAAAATGCCAATAAGTCCTTTTTTTGCTCGGGCGTAAAGTTCATTTTCGTACTACCATCGGGTTGGCGTAATAGAGGATGCAGGTTGGCATGTGGTTTAATGCCATCGCTATAAAAATCAATTACGTCTTCCAAAGTAGCAAATCGTCCATCGTGCATATATGGCGCGCTTAGGGCAATATTGCGCAGAGAAGGCGATTTAAATACGCCCATATCACTCGCCTTTGAGGTGAGCAAACCTTTTCCATTGTCCGAATAGTTGATATCAAGGCCGTTATTTGCCTCAAACACCTCTTGGAAACTGCGTACCGGAGAATGGCATTTGGTACAATTCGCCGAAAATAAATCTCTACCGCGTAATTCCTGAATAGTAAAATCTTTTAAAGGTAATACTGTTGTGTCTCCATGAATAGTATCTGGAATGCCAGAGTAAGAGCCATGAATAATATCAGAATGAGTTTCTATACTAGTACCATTAAGATCACCATTGACTATGTTGAGTGCTATATCCAATTTTGAATTTTGGCAACTAATCGCACCCACAAATTCAGAAAATGCACTTAGGATACGCGCTTCGGTAACCTCCGTATCGCCATAACTTTGAGCAAATAACATTTTGTAATACGGCAATGCATTCACTCGATCAACAATACCTTTCCAGTCCATACCCATTTCGTGTGGATTGAGCAAAGCAAGTGGTGCTTGCTCATTTATACTTGACGCACGACTGTCCCAAAGTAGTGCTGGGGCGTTTCCATCAAAATTAGAATAGTGCATTTTGAAATTAGAAACATTGGCCAAGGCCATAGAATTTCTAGTGGATAATTGCCCATTGATGCCTTCGCTAAAGCGTCTGTCATCGGCAAATGCCTTATCTTGTTTGTGACAAGACCCACAAGACACGGTATAAGTACTGGACAAATTCCTGTCGTAAAAAAGTACCTTACCTAGTGTTGCAATGCTATTGTTAAATTTGCTTTGCGGGACACCCAAACCTGTTAAAAAAGCGGCTTGTGATTTGTTGAAATCAAATACCGTTATGTCAACCGTTTTCGGTGAAAGCACATTGGCTTGCGGTAAATCTTCCGGATGGATTTCGAGGGTAGTCACATTTGTTTCCTTTTTACAGGCGAAAACGACTACCGAAAATGCAAATAATGCGTAGAGTGCTTTTTTCATTGAAAAATATTATATTTGAAAAGTGAAGGAATAGAATTTATAGGATAAATTTATTCACAATTTAAAGGTACGTGTTTTTATGAAAATAGATAATGGAAATGCTTGAATGTCCTATTTTCATGTGTGAATGCTAGTACTTAGTTCCTGAATGATAATTAGTTCCTTAATACTGGAAAGGATCACTAAAAATCTTATCATAGACAACATCACTTGCGGTCATCGTCTGCAAAAATGCCAATAAGTCCTGTTTTTGCGTGGCAGTAAAGTTCATTTTCGTGCTACCATTGGGTTTGCGCAATAGAGGATGCAGGTTGGCATGCGGCTTAATGCCATCGCTATAAAAATTGATTACGTCTTCTAACGTAGCAAATCGTCCATCGTGCATATAAGGCGCACTCAAGGCAATATTGCGCAGAGAAGGCGATTTAAATACACCCATATCACTCGCCTTTGAGGTGATAATGCCTTTTCCATTGTCCGAATAGTTGATATCGAGGCCATTACACGCTTCAAATACTTCTTGGAAACTGCGTACAGGAGAATGGCATTTGGTGCAATTGGCCGAAAATATATCCCGCCCGCGTAATTCCTGAAGCGTAAAGTCTTTTAAAGGTCGTGGAAGGACGACTGTATCTGCCGGAGAGCCATAGTAAGAGGCCTGAATGACCAAAACCGTAGGTTCATTTGTCGCATCAATATCTCCATTGACAATATTTAGGGCTATATCCAATTTTGAATTTTGGCAACTAATAGCACCTACAAATTCGGAAAATGCACCCAAAATACGCGATTCGGTAACCTCTGTATCACCATAACTTTGAGCAAATAACAGTTTGTAATACGGCAATGCGTTCACTCGATCAACAATACCTTTCCAATCCATACCCATTTCATGCGGATTGAGTAAAGCAAGTGGTGCCTGCGTGCCTATGCTTGATGCGCGTCCATCCCAAAGGAGTGATGGTGATTTTCCATCAAAACTAGAGTAGTGCATTTTGAAATTAGAAACATTGGCCAAGGCCATAGAATTTCTGGTGGATAATTGCCCATTGATGCCTTCGCTAAAGCGTCTGTCATCGGAAAATGCCTTATCTTGTTTGTGACATGACCCACAAGATACAGTATATGTACTGGACAAATTCCTGTCGTAAAAAAGTACCTTCCCTAATGTTGCAATACCATTATTAAATTTGCTTTGCGGGACACCCAAACCTGTTAAAAAAGCGGCTTGTGGCTTGTTGAAATTATATACCTGTTTGTCAACATTTTTTGGAGAAAGTACGTTTACCTGTGGGAAATCTTCAGGGTGGATTTCGAGGGTAGTCACATTTTTTTCCTTTTTACAGGCGAAAACGACTACCGAAAATGCGAATAATGAGTAGAGTGCTTTTTTCATTGAAAAATTTTATATTTAAAAGGTGAAGGACTTAAATCTATGGAATAAATTTATTTTCGATCTAAAGGTAAGTGTTTATATTAATGTAATAAGCGGAAATGTTTAAATGCCTTGTTTTGACTTGTGAATGCTGCGTCTCAATTCGTAAATGGGAATAAAAGAATTTATCGTTTGTTAAACTACATACTCGATGGCACTATTTTTGTGATTCTATACTATCTTTGTTTTTTAATCCGATTGAACGCCATCCCATAACGATTATACATGCGCATTTTTGGGCTAATATTGCCGTGGTTGCTCCTGAGTAGCTCCCTTTTGGCACAAATGCAGATCAGCAGTATCACCTCCACACCCGCTGGCTGCTCTTCCAATGGTACTGTTACCGTAACAGTCTCCGGAGGTACGCCTATTTATTGCTACCAAATCAACGGCAGTATGTGCTTCTTTTCAGCTGCTTCTACCTATACATTTACGGATTTAGCAGCGGGTATCAAAAATATCACCATCACCGATGGCCCTAATACGGCCACCATCACCGCCAGTATTGAGGTACAAGGCAATTACCAAAGTCCATCACTCTTCGGTTTACCCCAAGGCTGTGGTGTATATGCGCAGGCTGCCGGTGGTTTGCCGCCTTATCAATTTGCTATCAGTAAAGGTGGCGGCCCATTTTCGGCGTTGCAAGCGAACCCACAGTTTACGCCCATTGTAGGCGACTATTGCTTGCGCGTGTTTGATGCTTGTAATAATTTTACGGAATATTGTGGTTTTATTGATATTAGCCCTGTTGAATTCACGCCAGAATGTTGCAATAATTCGGCTAATCCCAATGAAATATGCGTCCAGTTTACCGACCGCCAAGGCTTAAACGCCAATGATCCTGGTTACTGGTTTGGAGGACAACCACCTTATATATACAGCGCTACTGCGGCTGGATTAACAGTGACCAATCCCGACGGCTTCTTTAACCTTCAACAATTGTGCCCGGGTTGGGCATTTAGCATAACAGATGGTTGTGGTAATACCGTTACAAAAATACCCAGTTGTATGCAAACTGAGGTGCTGTGCGTGGATTGTGATGCAGGTATGGCAACGATCAATACCACAAATGGTGTAGCACCTTATGTCTATTTTTATCAGGATGCTGCTGGCCAATGGCAGCCTAATCCGGCCGGTGGCACCAATGGCAATTTTTCAGGATTACCTGCTCCCGGAGCCAACAATAGTTATACTTTCCGTGCCATAGATGCCTGTGGAAATATAAGCCTTCCACTGGAGGTGCAATGTATTGACGGTAAAGGTTATTTCGATTGTTTGTCCCAAACGGTGCGCATTGAAGCGTTAACCAGTTTTTTTCCCGCTAGTGTTACTTGTTCCTCCTGCCCGAGTGCACCAACGATGATACTACCGCAGCCCGGTTTTGCTTCCTTTCCACTTTCTGCAAACCCAGGTTTAAATACTTTTATCATCACCGATGCTTGCGGTGCCAATGTGACCATCAATTGTAAGGATACCTTGCCCGATCTGTCTATCCAAAAGTCGTGCAATACCATTTTTGCCAGAATGCGCTCCAATTATGTATGCGACGGCGGGCCGCCTACACCTTATAGTATTGAAGGTGGGGTGTTATACACACTGGCTTTGGCCGCTCAGCCCAGTATCATTATGGCGTCCAATAATACGGGTATTTTTACCAATTTGAACGCGGGAGCAAACTATATTGTCACTGCTACGCATGGGGTTTGCGGCGCAGCAACTGTGCAAGTTACGCTATTTACCAATACCGATTTTACCCTAAACACCGAACTCAAAACTACCTCTTTTATCCAAAATGGTGTGTGCCAAACAGGTTATCAAGTATTGGCTTCTTTATCTCCTTCGCCTGAAATTACGCCTGTTTTTGAACTAGTTGGAACTGCTGCTTACGTGGATTCAACTGGATTATTGATGGATATTAGCCCCGGTACTTGGATATTAAGTAGTAGTAATTATTGCTTGTCGCAACCATTGGTTTTACCCGATTGGAAACCCGAAATGACGGTTCAAATGCCCGAATGCCCCAATGGCGGCTGCGTACAGATGTCGGGCGCACGAACCCCCTCCGAATGGGCTAGTTGGGGCGCAGGATTTGGCTTAAATATTGTAAGTAATTCCGATTTTTATATCCTCGATTGCCCGGGCTTTAATGGTCCCCAATGCGTAGCCAATTGGGGGGGGAATATTTGTAATCTCATACCCGGCAATGCTTACGAAGTATATCTCAAACCCGGTACTTTTACCTGTCCTGTAGATACCATTTCGTTTGTAGTAGATCCTACAGGCACGGCTCGCATTGATTCCGTGATGATTACCACACCTGTGGCCTGTACAGCAACGAGTTTGGCAGGGGCATTAGTGACGATTATTGGAGGGAAAGCACCGTTTTACCTTGAAGTGATTGATAGCATAACAGGGCTGGCATTGCGCACTTTTTATGATTTGGATAACGATCAAAAAATAGCCATAGACAGCCTTGAAGCCTTAGAAACCTATTTTTTTCGCATCGTGGATGCTTGTAACAATACTAGAGACATATCTGCCACCGTAATCTTATTACCCGGTGTAACCGCTAGTTATACCCGCAGCTGCGATGCTACCATTACATTGGAGACGGCGGCTATTTTTAATGCCATTTATACCTGGAAAGATGCTGCGGGAGTAATTATAGATACAGGGGCCAATAAGTGGAAATTGGAAACGAATGCCTTGGCAACTGCTACTAATTACGCAGTTGAAATTGATTTTGGTAGTTGTTTGACCCATGTCACAGGCGTAAATGTTCCGGGGTATGTGCCCGCCCATGTTGCTTTACCGTTTTCTGATACACTGTTTTGTGATGTGTTTTCTGTAAATCTAATGGCGGTCACCAATACCGGAAGTTATACCTATTTATGGAATACGGGCAGCACAAATAGTGCGATAAACACTACCGTACAAGGTTTTTTTGAAGTGATTGCTACTGATATATTTGGTTGTAGCGATACCGCTAGCGCAATGATCAATAGTTCTCCTCCGATACTTTTAAATTTAAATAAAACAGATGTACCCTGCTACAATGGAACAAACGGATCTGCTAGCATAACCGTGATGGGTGGTACGTCGCCTTTTGATTTTTTTTGGGAAAATGGTGCAACTACTGCTGCTCGGTCTAACCTGTCCGCAGGGTCTTATTCAGTTACAGTAACAGATGCAAAAGGTTGCACTAAAATCCAACAATTGCTCATAGACGAACCCGATTCGCTTGAAATAACCCTTTCAGCAGTTAATATCTCGTGTTTTGGCGGCTCCAACGGCTCCGCACAAGCGATCGCTTCGGGTGGTATTGCACCATATAGTTTTACTTGGGGAAATGGGATGTCAGGAAATAACTTGACAACCCTTACGCAAGGCGTTTATACCGTTACCTGTATGGATGCGAATGGCTGTACGCGCTCCAATTCGATTGCGGTTTCCCAGCCTGATGCCCTTATTATGAACTATATTTTTACCCCAATTCCGTGTTATGGCGATAGTACTGGCGGTATTACTGCATTTGCAACGGGCGGAACAGGGAGCAAAATTTATGTCTGGTCGGTACCCGGTGGTAGTAATGGTATCTTGCAAAATATACCAGCAGGAAATTATCAAGTCACCGCTACGGATCAAAACAATTGCACCATAACAGGTACCAGTACGTTAAACCAACCAGAGATACTTTCAACCACTATTTCGGGTACTGCTATATCGTGCTTCGGTGCAGCAAATGGTGGTCTTATTGGCACCGCAACGGGTGGGACACAGCCACTTTTCTTCATAGAGTGGAGTACAGGAGCAGTGGGCAATACCATTATGTCATTGTCGGCAGGTGCTTATACGGTGACCGTTACCGATAATAATTTTTGTACAGCCACGGCTACTTACCAACTGACGGAGCCTCCATTATTAACTGTATCATTGGTAACCACACCTACATCTTGCCATGATTCAACAGACGGAACGGCCATTGCCACGCCGACAGGTGGCACACCGATATACCAGTATGTATGGAGTGTTGGAGGGCTGAATACGCCATTGGCTGAACAATTACCGGCTGCTATATATACCGTTACCATAATCGATAGCCAAAACTGTACCGCTACCGCAACCCAAATAGTGGCTGCTCCTCCGCCATTGACGCTTGATTATACAACCAATATGGTACGGTGTCACGCTGGTTCAGATGGTACAATCACAACAATACCGACAGGTGGCACACCATCATACACCTATCAATGGTCGAATAATGCGACCACCAATAACCTTCAAAACCTTTCAGCAGGTAATTATAACCTGACGCTAACCGATCAAAATAACTGCACCATTGCTGCAAATATTGACATAACCGAGCCACAGCCACTTGCCATTACAACCGTCAATACTACTAATTCAGGTTGTGCAGGCAATGAAGGAGCAATTGCTATAACGGCAACGGGCGGTACAGGGACTTATGCCGGCAATTGGAATGATAACCAAACCGGATTATCCATTCAAGGGCTGGCCAGTGGCAACTACACGATAACCATCACAGATGCAAACGGTTGTAGTATCACTGCTAATGCACTCATTAGCGGGGTTACTCCGCTAGAAGTAGAAGTGTCGGCACAGCCCGTATCCTGTTTTGGAGCAACAGATGGAGCCATGTTTTTTGAATCCATCACGGGTGGTATTGGACCTCCTTATTTTCTCGACGATATCTTATTGCCTGCGGATAATTATATCGGCAACCTACCTGCGGGCACTTATAATTGGACTATTGGCGATGGCAACAATTGTAGCAAGGAAATCGAGGTGATACTCACAGAACCGCCCTTTTTCTCTTTTACTTTGCCCGAAGTCGTTGAATTTGAACTTGGTGGTGCTGCCGTGTTACAACCAGAACTTGTAGGTACTCCGGCACTCCCACTCTCTTGGAAATGGACACCCGCCACCAATTTATCCTGCGATAATTGTGCGGTAACCACCGCTACACCTGCTCAAAGTCAATTGTACCAACTCGTAGCAGTGGATGCAAACGGATGCACAGCAACCGATATGGTAAGGGTATTTGTCAATCGCAACTGTGGGGTCTATGTTCCTAATATTTTTACACCTAAAAATAGTGCGGATCTCAATGATCTATTGGTCATTCGTACAGGACCATGTATCAACCGCATCCTCCGATGGCAAATTTTTGACCGTTGGGGCAGTTTGGTATTTTCCCTAAAAGACTTCCCGCCCAATGACCTGACCTACGCTTGGCAGGGCACCGCCCGAAACCAACCAGTCGCCGCAGGGGTATTTACTTGGTATGCCCAATATGAGCAGATTGATGGTACCATAGGTTTGATTACAGGCGATGTGACTGTATGGTATTAGGTGTTTTCTTATAAACCTAGTTTGTATTTATAAAGCCTTGGAAAATAGTTATAAATTTGCACCTTTGCTTACTTTTTTGGCGAAAAAAAGTAAAAAGTAGGGATTATTGCACAAATTTTCATGTTTTTGAGATTTGAAAATATAACTATTGTTTTCAAGAGAAAAGTTCACCCTTCAAAACGGAAAAACTAGGAAATTGATTTTAACTATACTATGCTTAAATTTTTCAAATTTTCATGGAGTATTTTACTCCTTTTTACCCAATGTCAAAATACTCCAACGCCGCCCATAGCAGCACCTATACCAACCATGCAAGAAATACCCGAATCCGAACTACCACAGGTAAAAGCCATCACGAAAGAAGGTATTATTCAATTTGCAGATGGTAGTAGCAAACCTATTCCACATTATGGCGAACAGGGTTGGATGACCTTGTTTCTTGTACGCCACTGCGAAAAAGACAAGTCAATTGCCGATAATCCTCCGCTTACGGCAGAGGGGCAAGCACGTGCTGAACGACTTGGGCGGGTTATGGACAATGCCATACTCGACAAAATTGCTTCCACAAATACCAAACGGACACTGGAAACCGCACAGGCCGTTCGTCGATGGGCTGGGGATCCAGTCATGGAAAATTTCCCTTACGAAGCACAAAACAGCTGGTTGGCCGAAAACATAGAAATGGGTAGCGGAAAACGTATTTTTTATATCGGACACCAAAATTCGGTGCCGGTTTTGTTGAATAACCTAACCGCATCTGTCCGATATAAAAATATACCAGATCTCGATTTTGGCCGGTTTTATATTGCAGTATCCCAAGGTATCGGGAAAACAGAGGTGATGGAAATGCGATATTAGAAAAAATAATCCAAGTAAATCGCCAAAAATAACTACTTTTGCCCCCGAAATGAGTATATTTAGATTTATTTGGGCAGTCTATGGAATGCTTTTATTCCTAATCATGATGCTGCTCAGCATACCATATATCCTTGCAAATATGACGTTTGTGCAAGGAAAACAAGCCTTGCGTCGTAATATTTGGTATTTGCATCACCCTTTTTCAAAGATATTTTTCACCCTTACAGGTATTCGTGTTAAAGCCCATGGATTGGATCGTTTTGATCCAAAACAATCCTACGTAATAGTAGGTAACCACAATACAGCCATCGATTTTGTAGCAGATGCGGTGGTATTTCCAGGTATTTTTCGATTTTTAGCCAAAGAAGAACTCAAAAAAGTGCCGATTTTTGGATGGGTCGTTTCTAAAATGTGCCTTACCGTAGATCGCAAAAGTGCTATTAGCCGAGCCAGAAGCGTCATCGCGCTTAAAAAAGAAGTGGAAGAAGGGGTCAGCGTATTTATTTATCCAGAAGGAAGCAGAAATAAAACAAATGACCCCATTGCAGAGTTTTATGATGGTGCTTTCAAAATTGCAGTTCAAATGGGTACACCTATTTTACCCATGACCATTGTAAATATTAGTGATATTTGCCGTCCCGGTAAAATTGATCTTTGTCCAGGCACACTCCATATTGTTTATGATGCACCCATTCCCACAAAAGACCTGAAAAATGAAGATGTGGCTGCCCTCAAAGAACAAGTACGCAATACTATGATTGCACATCTTCAATATCGAAGTCCTAATTTAGCCTAATCATTTATTCAAACCATATAGATTCGTACTTACATTTAATCGAATCAATCCAAGAACATGCAGTACAAAAATAACGTATTGGAAACCATCGGCAATACGCCTTTGGTCAAACTCAACAAAGTAGCCCTCGAATTCCCTTGCCTAGTACTCGGTAAAGTAGAAACCTACAATCCCGGCAATAGTATCAAAGATCGGATGGCTGTAAAAATGATCGACGACGCCGAACAACGCGGTGATCTCAAAAGCGGCGGTACTATCATCGAATGTACTTCGGGTAATACTGGCATGGGGCTTGCGCTTGTAGCTTGCGTTCGAGGTTATCGCTGTATTTTTACTACTACCGATAAGCAGTCGAAAGAAAAAGTCGATATTCTCAAGGCTTTAGGCGCAGAAGTGATCGTATGCCCAACCAATGTAGAACCCACGGATCCTCGGTCTTATTACTCTATTGCAGAGCGTTTAAGCAAAGAAATTCCTAATTCATTTTGGTGTAATCAATACGATAACCTTTCCAACCGCCAAGCGCATTACGAAAGTACTGGGCCAGAAATCTGGAAACAAACAGATGGCAAAATTACCCATCTCGTAGTAGGTGTGGGTACCGGTGGTACCGTGAGTGGAACTGCTAAATACCTATTGGAACAAAACCCGAATATCAAAATATGGGGTGCCGATACCTATGGCTCGGTGTTTAAAAAATACCATGAAACGGGTATTTTTGATCCAAAAGAAATCTATCCTTATATTACAGAAGGAATCGGGGAAGATATTTTGCCTAAAAACGTAGATTTCTCAGTGATTACCGCTTTTGAAAAAGTAACCGATAAAGATGCTGCTTTATGGGCGCGCCGACTTGCCCGCGAAGAAGGTCTCCTTTTGGGTTATTCCTGCGGTAGTGCTATGGGAGCCGCCTATCAATTGCGTCATCAGTTCAAACCAGATGATGTAGTGGTGATTATTTTTCACGACCACGGTAGCCGCTATGTAGGTAAGGTGTATAACGACGATTGGATGCGCCAACGCGGTTTCCTAGAAGACGAACTCACCGTGAGCGATCTTATTGCGCGTAAAAAAGACCGCCAGTTTTTTGCCGCTGAAGCAAAAGATTCGGTTCGTTCTGCCTTCAATTTGATGAAAAGTCACGATTTGAGCCAATTGCCTGTACTCGATGAGGGCAAAATTGTAGGCTCAATAACAGAAACTCAGGTGCTGAATATTCTTTTGGAAAATCCTTTGAATAATTCAGAACGCCCGCTCAGTGAAGTAATGGGTACCGCTTTCCCAACGGTAAAAGATACTACACCAATCAGCCAACTCAACCGCTATATCAGTAAAGAAATTCCAGCGGTAATCGTCCATGATATGTCTGGAGGCATGCACATCGTTACGCAGTACGATTTGATTCAAGCCATATAATTTGTATTTACCAGTCACGTTACACCCGTTCCAAGTGTAGCGTGACTGGTATTTTTATACCTGAAAACGATCACCTCGCTATTTTTTGATCAATATCCCAAAAAACTCATTGCCCTCTCTTGGTTTGATTGAATTGTAGCATTTTTCAAAAGTTTTAATGTCAAAATAAGGCGTAAAATAGGTTAAGTATTCTTCCTTAGTGCCGCCAAAAGGCCGCTTGTCCATATCGCCAGTCAATGGAATATCAAACCACAAACCCACCAATTTCCCGCCACGAGGAAGCAAAGCCGCCATTTTTTGTGCATAAAGTTGCCTGTTTTCGGGTGTAGGTACAAACGAGCAAAAAAAAGTTTGTTCTATTATTAAATCATATTCACCCCGGTGTTCAAAAAAATTATCTTGCACTAATTGGTGCAATGGGAAGTCAGGATTCCGAATCGCAAAAGCCTTCAATGGCATTGCCGCAATATCCAGAACGGTGGTGTGCTCAAATCCATTTTTCCATAAATACTCAGCCTCGTAAGCATTGCCCGCGCCCGGGATCAAAATACGTACTTTTTTATCCGCGATCTGCTCAAAATACGCTTGGAGTGCTGGCGCAGGTACTCCAATGTCCCAGCCAGTTTGCCCCGCTTCATATCGAGTACTCCAGTATGCCTGCTCTTCCTTAGTTTGTTTTACAGTTGACATTATTTTGTATCGTAAATGTGACTATTAATTTTTTGCCCGTTAATATGCGAAGAAAATAGAATATTATAGAATGGAACAAATTCAAGTTTGGCACGATGTTTTCTGCAAACAAATAAAAATATTTTATTTATAAAAAAATCAATGTCAAAAACGTGCCAGTGGCAGCAATAGTCACTTTTTCTCGTTTAACCCATATCCAAGCACAACATCAAAAATGGGAACTTGGTTTATTCCTCGGAGCCGCTCATGGGCAAACAGATGTCCAATGTTTTGATACTAAAGAATAAAATCTTGCCTTCGGTGGGCTTGTTCGGTATCATATTAACGATAATCTAGGTCTTCGTCTTAATGTAATACAAGGCAAACTTATCGGTGATGCCAATGTAAACCAAAAATTGTCCGAAGCACGCGCTAAAGCATGTTATGATTATTTGGTTTCAAAAGGTATCGCTGCAAACCGTATGAGTCATACAGGCTTTGGTGAAACAAAACCCAAAGGCGATAATTCTAATGCCGCTGGCAATGCAAAAAATCGTCGGGTCGAATTCGAACTATCTGTTAAATAAGGAGCAGTATTCTCGTTTTTTGATAAAATAACATAAAAAATGCCCATTTTTGGTTATAATCAAAGATGGGTGCTTTTTTTTGATTACCTGATTAGGAAGGGTACGTATTTATTTTTGAAGGGCTTTCTTATAAAAATTTCAGGTGCGCTGCACCTCTTATCACAAAACCCTATTTTTTTGGTGAATCATTTTGAAATTTGAATTAAAGTATAGCACCCCGAGTGTGGCAAAACCAGCCCCACATACTTCGGCAGGCTCAGTATATTTTTTTCGTTAAACGAAGCCTTTTTTGCCTACTTTTTTTGCCAAAAAAGTAGGAAGTAAGCATTGTTGCACAAGATTTAACTTTTCAAAATTTGTAAGTTGGAGACACCTTTTTACAGAGAAAAAATATACTATTTCAGATTGCATAGTGTTAGAAAAAGTAATAAAATAAAAAATTGTTTGAAAAATATTTTGCAAATACAAACAAAATGTTTATCTTTGCGGCATGAATGTATGTCCTAAATGCGCTGTAGAAGCCATCCCAGGGGCAAAGTTTTGTCATCGTTGTGGAGATAATATCATCGAACGCACCAAAACATGCCCTGCTTGCCACGGAGATAATCCGTTGAGCTCGGTGTTTTGTCACCACTGTGGCTTTCATTTTGACGGTCAAAAATCTACCGTCTATCACCCTAAGTACCCAATTGATTATACCCAGCCAGACTTGACAGGGCAGGTAAAAGCACTCTTTTTTGCTAGTTTGAGGGAACGAGTAGATCAAGAGCACGATATTTCCCGCTACTCAGAATTTGTAGAGCGGTTTTATCAGTCTAAGTTCAAAGAAGTATATGAGGTGCGCTCCGCTCAAATATCAACCGATACCGCCACCCGTTATAATCGTTTCGGCGATGCGTCGTTGCCTGAAATAGACCGACGACTCGAACATTCCTTCGAGGGACTTCTGGATTATTTTATTATTCAGTTCTGCTCCGATCTGCATGGCTATGTACTGCCAGAGGCCATTTTGCGTCATGAACAAGCAAGACCCGGTAAGACTGATTTAAAAACGATGATTGCCGATTACTTAGACTTTGATCACGAACAAGAAATGGTATATACCAATTTCGTGACCATGCAAAGTGATTACTTAGTGAATGCTTGTAAGAATTATCTTTTTGCTCAGCGACGCGAAAAAGTATTCTTCATTCTTGACTTATCCATCAAAGGAAACTGTAAAGAAGGCTTCGCCATGACAGACAAGGGATTGTACTGGAAAATGCCATTTGACAAAGCAAAATCTGTCCAATACGTGGATATTGATGCTGTTAAAAAAGAAAAAGAATGGATTTTGTTCAATGGTGAATTCTTTACCGCCAATGCCCGCCTCAACTTAAAAATGTGTAAATTAATGAAAAAATTGAAAGGTTGGAAAGAAATGGAGGCAAGCAACGCATGAGGAATATCACTCTTTAGGTAAGTAGTTCTGAACGGACGAACAATGAATTTTCCATTGGCCGTCTATTTTCTCTAAAATACGGATTTCGTGGCTGTACAAAATGATATTGTACTCAACCAGTGTCACTTTTTGCTGGTGATAGACCGTTGCCATATTGCCATTAATGATGATGCGGTAATTAGTTTTTTCAACAATGGTTTTATCCTCCGGAGCGATCTGATCATTGGCTAACATATCGTCTTTGGTCAAGAAATTTACATCACCATTTTGGCCAGTAGCACATATAAATGTCTTGTCATCCAATATCCAATATTTCTTCGCCACCTCATTAAAGGGTAGTTTGGTGAAATCATTGGTTTCTTGCTGAATTACAGCCAGTATTGCGGGTTCTTCACTACTTTGTCCATAAATACAAGGTAAGATACACGATAAAATAGCGAGCGTTAAGAGAAGGACTTTTGGCATAATTAATTTTTTAGATTACAAAAGTATGGTCTTTTTTCTAAAATACTTAGTTTTAACATATCCTTTATTTTTGCAGGTTAGTCAAATTTGAAGTGTTATCTAAGAACATGCGTAGTTAAAACACTTTTAAAACGGGAATAAATTATTCAACCAACCATTAGACCTATAATTCCGTAATAGCAGTATTCATCTTTATAAAATCTATAGCTATGCAAAAACTACTCATTTTTCTTATCTTTCTTTTTTCAGTGTCTCAGATTACTGCTCAACAATGGCTCACCAAAGATCAGCAATGGACATACCATTTTAGCGGCGGATTTATAGGTGTCAACGCTTTTTTTAAGCAAAAAGTAACCGAAGATACTGTTATCCAAAACCAGAATTGTAAAAAAATTATTAGTTTAAATATGCCCTTTGACCGCCCACCACGGTTTGCTTATGAATTGGATAAAAAGGTATATGCTTTCAACGAATTTCAAAATATATGGGTTAAAATGTACGATTTCAACCTAGTACCTGGCGATATTATGGTCGTGCCAACTTATTTTGGAGCGTCTTTTAAGTACAAAATTGAAGCAGTAGATATTGTAACGGCTGGCGATTTGACCTTAAATAGACAACGAGTTACCGAAGTTACGGATGATTCACTTGTGGTCGGTATTCCTTTTGATATTCTTGAATACATAGGTGCTGTAGGCAAGCCATTAGATAACTTAGATGCCCCTCAATGTAGTTATTTCTTTGTAGATGAGGCACCGTTCTGTCAAAGTTTTGTGGATGGATTTGATATACGTTTTATTTGTTACTCCAATGGGAATAGCAAATTTGAACCGTATGACGGATGTACTGTCAGCAGCACCGAAGCCGAACCAACTGACTTGCTAAAAGTAAATATCAACCCAAACCCTAGTACGGATTATTTAAGAGTGAGCGTAGGAAATGGTCATCAAATTCATACTTTGAAACTTATTAACATAAATGGGGCATTATTAGAAGAAATACGAGACCTAAACAGTATTTCTGTTGAAATGAATACTTCCATTTATCCCTCGGGTATGTATGTGCTGATGGTGGAAACAGATATGGGTTCAAAGGCGGAGTCGGTGGTGATTGGGTTCTAAATCTACGTTTTGGCGTTCGATATAAGTACGGGAACATCATTATTTGAATGGGTTCAAAATGACTTGAAGTAGTCGTTTTGAACCCATTGTTTTTATTTGGTATTTTTTATGATATCAAGTACCAGCGAAAGTTCTAGTTTTAAATCAGCGGATATTTGTTCCGGTGATTGTCCTCCATTTTTAAAAAGATGAAGTACATAAGATCGAATAATCTCATTTTTTTCACGCTCAATCTCTGTTTTTTCACGCTCAATCTTTGTTTTTTCACGCTCAATCACTTGGTTTTCATGCGCCAAAATCTCATTTTTTTTATAAATATCTGACACCGATTCACCATTCCATGCCTTTGAAAGGGCATCAATGAAGCCCCTATTATATTCCATTGCTTTTTGTTTGCCTGTCATATCTTCTTTAATTTTATAATTTTCAAGAAATTCAAGTACTTCATCTTCTTCTTTGTCGGGTAACCTCACAAAATAGAACGCAAATTTAAGGACATTTCGGAATTTGTCTAATGAA
>JBEAVK010000116.1:0-7103 GCA_041160955.1 Bacteroidota bacterium | reverse complement strand
CCTGAGCGCAAACCAACATAACCATCTACACCTGTTGGTGCTGCGGAGAAGGTCAAAAGCGAATTACCACCTTCTAATCGCACCGTTTCACCACCTCCTTTAACATGTAACTTAGCACTTGGAGTATTGGTATTAATACCTACATTGCCGAGGTTTTTATTGAAAATATGATCCCCTATAGTTGTTGATTCCCACAGACCTAACCCTGCATTGGCCAATACAGTATCCAACTTAACGGTGCTATTTGTACCTGTAATTCTGAGTGTAGTACCATTAAGCGTCAAATTTTGCAATTCGTTGGTACTACTTGGGTCTCCGGTGTTATTAATGATTTGGTTTGGTGCTGTACCTGTAATGCTTATTGCAGTTCCTGCAGTGTAAGTACTACCTGTGGGGAGTGTTACTGTACCGCCACCTAGTGATAAAGCAAGGCTGTTGCCCGTTAAAGAGAGGGTTTGGATTTCGTTGGTGCTACTTGGGTCAATATTGAATGAACCGCCGTTGTTGGACAAGGTTACGGTATTGCCCGATAAAGCGATGGTTTGCAACTCATTAGTGGCACTTAAATCACCGGTATTAACGATGGTTTGATTGGGCGCAGTACCCGTAATATTGATACCCGCACCAGCAGTATAAGTGCTGCCACCACCAGAAGGTAGTGTTACTGTTCCTCCACCTAAAGATAGCGAAAGGGCATTGCCCGCTAATGAAAGGGTTTGGATTTCATTGGTCGTACTCAAATCACCTGTATTATTGATCGTCAAGTTAGGCGCAGTGCCAGTGATTGAAATACCTGTACCAGAAGCATACGTATTACCGCCGCCGCCGCCGGCACCTACAAGGTCATCGGCTGGTGCCCATTTTCCGCCATCCCATTTAAGGGTTTGGCCAGTCGATGCGTTTTGCTGTGCCAGATTGAGCGCATTGCCTGTTGTACCATTGCCCGTTAACGCGTTGCCGACTACGGCTGTTTGTGTTCCCCAGTTATCGGCGGGTGTATCATTATCATCTTCTGGTAACCAAGTGGTACCATTAAATTTCAAAACTTGGCCGTCAGTAGCACCTTGTGGTGCGATGCGCAACTGGTTTCCAGCAGTTCCATTACCTGTCAAAGTAGCATTGGTGGCAACTACTTGTGTTCCCCAATTGTCGGCTGGTGTGTTATTGTCGGCACCGGGCACCCAAGTCGTTCCATTAAATTTCAAAACCTGTCCATTCGTAGCACTTTGCGTAGCGAGGGTAAGTGGCGTTGCGGCTGTTCCATTTCCAGATAATACAGCAGAAGTGGCCACTGTTTGTGTACCCCAATTATCGCCAGCACCACCACTAGGAGGTGTAGTAGGCACCCATGAACTGCCGTTATAAGTCAATACCTGCCCAGAAGTAGCGTTTTGGGAAGCAATCGTTAATGGGCTTGCAGTTGTTCCGTTTCCGCTCAAAAGGGTTGTTGTATTCACCGATTGCGTACCCCAGTTATCTCCGGCTGCATCGGTAGCGGGTGCCCATGAAGTACCATTCCATTTAAGGACTTGGCCTGAAGTTGCGCCCATATCGTCAATCTTAGCACCAGTTACTGCCTGATTGGCAATTTTGGGCGTAGTCACTGCTCCATCTGCAATTTTTGGGGTAGTCACTGCTCCATCCGCTAGTTTTGGCGTAGTCACCGCTCCATCGACAATTTTTGGTGTAGTCACTGCTCCATCTGCTAGTTTTGGCGTAGTAATTGCTCCATCCGCTACTTTTGGCGTAGTGATGGCCGCATCAATTATTTTTGCAGTAGTAACTGCATTATTTGCAATTTCGGGTGTGCCTACTGCATTTGGCGCAATCTGAAGGTTACTAAATAAACCTGTCACATCACCTGCTGCTAAGGTTGCGGTAGTGATGTCATCTGCTGGATTAGCATCGCCTGTATTAGCGATAGTTAGGTTAGGCGCTGTGCCGGAGATTGTAATACCAGCACCACCAGTAAGGTTTAAAGTACCCGTTTGATCGGCCGCTGGCACCCAAGCAGTGCCATTCCATTTTAAAATTTGGCCACTAACAGCACCCATTGCATTTAATTTTGCAGCCGTTATTGCGCCATTTTGCAGATTTGCAGTAGCCACAGCGTTGGCGGCCAATTCCGCATTGCCTACTGCGCCATCTATCAGTTCATTGGCACCAACACTATTGTCGGATAATTCAGCACTGCCAATGACATCGTTTTTGATTTGCAAATTAGAAAAAACACCACTTATATCTCCATCTGCAGTAGTAGTGGTGGTTATATCATCACCGGGATTTACGTCACCCGTATTGGAAATGGTAAAGTTGATACCGTTGGGTTGTACTGCAATACCCGCGCCGCCGGTAATATTGATGGTGCCGGGCGATGGCACTACTGTAAATACATTAGAGATACGGCCTTGGGCATCTACTGTGATGACCGGAATTTGAGAGGAAGAGCCATAAGGCCCAGGAATTACACCAGTATTGGACAGCCCTAATGTGCCCGTTGTGGTAATAGGGCCTCCCGTGATACCGTTGCTTGTATTTATTTCGGTAACAGTGCCACCATTTTGTCCGGTAGCGATAATATCATTTTGAGGTGTCCAAGTCGTGCCATTCCATTTAAGGACTTGACCTACTTCTGCATTTTGACCCGCGATCCCGAGTGGATTTCCTCCTGTACCGTTGCCTTTGATGGTAGCGTCTGTCACTGCCGTTTGGTTGCCCCAATCGTCATTGCCGCCGCCGCCACCGCCGCCGCCGTTTTGAGCATATAAAGCGAATGGCACACTAAGCAATTCGGTAGAACCTAATTCCTCAAACACATTGGGTGAGGTTTCTACGGATGCGGTTAAGTACTTAGGGCCACCGCCCCAGTTGATCGTAGAAAAACTACCTTGTAATACCTCACCACGGCCAACAATGATATTGACTAAGCCATATTCATTCGTATTGGTAACATGGCGTTCAGTATAGATTACTTGGCCATTGGCAGCACCGCTACGGACCGCAAAAAGCATCGTGACCGTTTGGTTGGCATGCGCGGTTCCTGCGGCGTTGCGTACCACACTTTGATAATTAAAACCTTGAGGTGCATTTTGACTAAAACCTGCTACAAGGCTAAACATAATAAAGCATAAAAGAAGTATAATATTCTTTTTCATGGAATAAAATCAGTTTTTGATGAATTAAAATTTGGAAAATGGGATGGTTACTGTTGCGTTTGTTTCGGGATTGAGTAATACCAAGTAGTACATGCCAGCAGCCCAGCCGGTGCACGGTATTTGGTCGCCATTGGCTTGTGTTGCCCGCAGCCCCATGACTGTTTGTCCCATAGCATTGACCACTTTTGCCTGTACCAATATATCCGTAGGAGCGGTATATTGCAGGGTGAGGTAATCGACCACAGGATTAGGGTAGGCTTGGATATCCCAACCCGCCCATTGCTCGGGGTTGTCGGTAGATACGGGTAAACAAACATCAGGTTGGTGAAAACCTTGCGTCAGCACTACATCTACGCCTTGTTTTTGTAGCGTGAAAATGACGGGCTCGCCTACCGTATAGGTATAATGCAAGCCACTTTCGGTGGTGGAACTTCCTGTGGTTCCAATCACCTGTTGGCAAAGACTAAGTCCCTGCCCAAAAGAGCCTATTGCGTACAGCAATGACCCCAAAAGGAGTACGAATCGGATCATGGTAATTGATTAAGTTGATTATTTAAGAAACAATATAAACGACAAAGATGGCTCTTATTCCTTAATTGAGCATTTATTTAACACCTTTCTGTCTAATAAATACGTCATCTAAAGAAATATGTTGTTTTTTTGCAGCAAAAATTACACCAAATTGGGTATATCATTAAGTTTCTTAAGATTTTTATGAAAAAATTACATTTTAAAACCCTAAAATCCGATTTATCTAACATGAGATTGCTGTTTGTGACGTGTATAGTTGTATTAAGTTGCTCCGCTTGTGTCAAAAAAAAGATTTATAAAACAGAACTGACCAATCGGCAACTCTCCGAAGCCCGCGAAAAAGTACTCATCTCAGAACTCACCGACCGAAAAACGGAGGCAGAAAAGATGATTAAAAGCATTGGCGACCTAAACAAAACAGTGGGTAAACAAGAAGGCGATATTGCCGAATTACAAGGCCGTATTGTACAACTTTCTAAAAATGCCAATCAAACAACAACGAGTTTATTGGATGAGAAAAATGCGTTGGAAAAAAATTTAAAAGAGAAAACAAAGGTGCTGCTTGAAAAAACGGCGATTATTGAACGTATTTTGGATACCCAAAAAGAGCGGGATGCCATACTTTCTGATTTGAATACCTTAATTGCTTCCAAATTTAGTACATTGGAAGGCGTAGTGATTGCCACCGTAAATGACTACTTGGTTATGACCATTCCAGATAAGTTGCTTTTTGAAAATACGGGTGTTAATTTGAACACTTCTGGAAAAATAATTTTGGATTCTTTGTCGAAAGTACTGACCAATCAACCCGGTTTAGAAACACAAATCATCACCTACACCGATAACCAATTGCCCAAAAACAACAAATCATTGGTGGATACCTGGGATTGGAGTCTCAAGCGGGCAACAATACTTACACGGACATTGATTTCGGATTATAGTGTAAATGCCAACCAATTGTCACCCATTGGTCGCGGAGAATTTTATCCGATTGCTACCAATGAAACACCCGAAGGACGGCAACAAAACAGAAGGACTGAAATCGTTTTCAGACCCAAATTGAAGGTAATTAGTATAGAATAGGCGATAAACTGGATTGGTATATGTTGAAAAAATAACATCATACCCCGATTTTGTCACGCACTTAAACTATTTCTATTAAGTACTTGGACATCATTAATTGCCATTTTGAACTTGGTCTTTTCCGCCCCCAAATACTTAATAATTTTGTCCAGCGAAAAAACGCACCAATAAAAATAATCCCTCTATCTTTGTACACTTAATGAGGAGCATAATTATTTCCATTTTATTGATGCTTGTACTATCTGTGCAAGGGCAAAGCACCAAGCCGCCTGAAAACGGCGGCAATATCGTACCGAACCCCAGCTTTGAGCGGTTTGGCAATATTCCTATTGGTTGGACTTACAAAGGCAGCGATTTTAGTCGGGTTATGAAATACTGGTTCAGTGCCACTACTGCCAGTCCCGATGTATATGGCCCCGAAGTCCGTGTTCCTTCCGATTGGAAAGAAAAAGGTTTTGGTAAACAAACGCCACATACCGGCAAAGCCATGGTAGGCATCACCGTTTATGGCTGTGTAAATGGCAAACCACACTGCCGCGAATACGTCGAGATTCAAATGGCCGAACCCTTGGTAGAAGGCCAAAATTATGAAGTGTCGTATTGGGCATGCCCTTTGGAGCGGTCTATGTATTCCAATAATTTAGGCGCCTATTTTTCGGTAAAGCCCATTGACCGCAAAACCGATGAAATACTGGTACGCAATGCACAAATGCAATCGAGCAGCCTTGTAAAACCCGCTAAAAAAGGACAATGGACCAAGGTAATTGGCACTTTTGTCGCCACTTATGAAGCAGAACATATTGTGATCGGTAATTTTAACGACGACAATAATACCATTGTCGAATCGAGTGGTGCAGATAGTTATAATTATGCCTACTATTATATTGATGATGTAACGGTGCGAAAAATTCCACCATTCAAAAAACCGCCGATCAAAAAAGATGATTTGTCCCTGATTCCTTTAGAAAAAGGTAAAAAAATATTGCTCAAAAATATTTATTTTGAATTTGACAAAGCCGAACTCATGCCGCGTTCGTACGTGGAACTCAACAAACTCCTGACGATAATGAAGGGTAATCCGACGCTTTGTATCGAAATTTCGGGCCACACCGATAGCGATGGCAGCGATGATTACAATACCAATCTGTCTAAAAAAAGAGCGGAATCGGTGATGGCTTTTTTGAAAGCACAGGGTATTTCGGCGAAGCGGCTACAAGCCAAAGGCAAAGGCGAAGCGCACCCAATAGCGAGTAACGATACCGATGAAGGAAAAGCCGAGAATCGACGTGTGGAATTTGAAGTATTGAAAAAATAGTCTAAAACGTCGTATATTGCTCTGGTTGCACCAATTTATAACTATTTCTTACACCATCTTTATAGCAATGGATCAGATTCGTTTGGCCTTCAATAAAATCAAAAAGTAGTTTATTCGTGATTGCTACTTGGCCTGTTCCCGGAAATGTGGTCGCCTCTAAATAGCACCAAGTGGCCTCTTCTTCGGTTTCGTAACCGACAAAAGTGAAAGCAACATCTTTTCCGGCCACTTTGATGGCGATGCGTTCGGTGATGTATTTTTCTAAAATCGTATTGGCACTACCGTCGGCTTTGTCCAATTCCCCTTTGTGGGCGTATAGTTTGAATATCGCCGTTTGCAGGTCATCGGTAAACATACGGCAACTCAGCGTAAAAGTTTGTTTTTGGCTATCAGAACGCATTTCTGTCACGCTTACGAAGAACGGGTGAGCCGCTTCCAACCGTTTGATCGACGAATTTGCCATTAGCGTCAACATACAGATGCTGAAAAAGTACCTAAAATTGATAAAAATGTTGTGTCTTTGCATTTGAATTGCAAAAGTACATCCTTTGAACGACTTTTACCTTTGGTTTTCTACGGGGTTCGAGCATATCTCCGATTGGAAAGGCTACGACCATATCCTTTTTATATGGGCATTGTGCGGCATGTATTCCATTCGGCAATGGAAAAAATTGTTGATTTTGGTCACTGCATTTACCCTTGGACACAGCCTGACTCTGGCCTTGAGTGTGCTGGATATATTTACGGTACGAAGTGCAATCATTGAGATTTTAATACCTGTTACGATCATTTTGACCTGTATTTTGAATCTATTCCAATTGGATCGCACTTTAGATGAACGATTGGGCTTGCGGTATGTTTCGGCTTTAGTATTTGGTTTGGTACATGGCTTGGGCTTTTCTTATTTGCTCAAATCGTTACTGGGTACCGAAGAAAATATAACGCAGCCATTGTTGGCATTCAATATTGGTTTAGAGGCAGGGCAATTGCTTATTTTAGGCTTAATATTAATTTTAGGC
>JBEAVK010000079.1:0-11649 GCA_041160955.1 Bacteroidota bacterium | reverse complement strand
ATACTTAATGGATTGACCTATTCTGTTATTGATAATGTTTTTTTGTTAAAAAATGCGAATGGTGATCATATTATTATACTAACACTTTATACCCCAGGCTCTTCAGGATCAATGGTTTCTTATTCTAGTTTATGCGTATTTGATGTCACACAGCATAAAATAATTTATTGTGATGATTTATAACCCAACACTATTACTGCGTAAAAGGCAACCGCCACTACGAACTAACCAATCCCTCGGCAACGTACTTGCCGTAGTCACCGACAGAAAAATGGCAAAAAAAACACAGCCGATGCCACCAATAACCCGCAGTTCTTTATGTGGAATGTATGGCAGAAAGGAAAATACAAGTTTTCATTTAAGTGCTTGGACTTAAATGGGCTATCTATAAAAATAAATTAACAATAAAGACAAAATCAAATGTTATCAGCCAAGATTTTGATCTTAAAAAAATAGATTATTGTAGCCTAATTATTGAAAAATAGGCATACTGGACTTATTCATTAATTTAATGCCTTTTTAAAACTTATCTTTGTGTCAACTTTTTTTGAGGAATTCCACCCATTAAATAACAGGGTGCATGAGGATCAAAACTAAGATAGGATAGCAAAACGGATGAAACGGATTACCCGGATTTAAACGGATTTTACGGATTATTTTGAAAAAATCCGCTCTAATCCGTTAAATCCGTTTCATCCGTTCTCCCATTAAATAACGGAGTGCATCATGATGCGCATTAATGACTTAGGCATTTGACCAGATAATTCTACAAAATTTTTTACATTATGAAGTACATTTTTACCCTTTTTGCCCTATTTTTTGCAATATATCTGCACGCCCAAATGCCAAAGGTAGCCTCTGGCAGTATTGAGCGGTGGGAAAACTTTCCTTCTCGGTACGTGGAAGCACGCCATGTGGATATTTGGTTGCCAGCAGGTTACAATGCCGCTGAAAAATACAGCGTTTTGTATATGCACGATGGCCAAATGCTGTTTGATAGCAATACAACCTGGAACCACCAGGAATGGCATGTGGACGAAACACTCACCACATTGATGGACGAAAAACGCATCAAACAGTGTATCGTCGTGGCTATTTGGAATGCAGGTAAGAGCCGTCACGCAGATTATTTTCCGCAAAAACCGTTTGAATTCTTGACGCAAGCAGAAAAAGATGCTATTTATGCCGCAGCACGCAACAATGGCGTTTCTGTTTTTGGTGATTACAAAATCCAGTCGGACAATTACCTGAAATTTATAGTTACCGAACTAAAACCACGCATTGATGCGACTTATGCCACCCGCCGAGACCGAAAAAATACTTTTATCGCAGGGAGTAGTATGGGCGGCCTTATTTCGATGTATGCGATCTGCGAGTATCCCAGCGTATTTGGCGGAGCGGCTTGCCTCAGCACACATTGGCCCGGTATTTTTGAAATGAAGGACAATCCTATCCCAGCGGCTTTTGCTAATTATCTAAAAAACAATTTGCCCAATCCCAAAAAGCATAAAATCTACTTCGATTATGGCGACCGTACCTTGGATGCCATGTACCCTCCGCTCCAAAAAAAAGTAGATGAGGTGATGCTTCAACGCGGATATTCGGCGAAAAACTGGCTCACAAGGTTTTTCCCAGGCGATGACCATAGCGAAAAATCATGGAGCAAGCGGTTGGATGTGCCTTTGGTGTTTTTGTTGGGCAAGGGGAAATAATGCCGCTAAGTCTTAGTCCAGCCCCTACAATATCCAAATAGCCATTAAGTGGTCACTTGGACTTGGAGGCAAGCGGGTACCGCATCGTATCATGCACCAATAGTTTGTCTTTAGGATTAAATTGTTTTAATTCGCCCAATATAGCAGGATTACGGGGTGTTTCGGCCACAATAATCTCATAAGCGATCTTTTTAATGTCCTCTGCGGTGGCGTTTTCTTTTGCAAATTCATACTGTAGTACTTTTAAAAAAGCAGTGCGGTTGTTTAAGTTTACATCATTGGCATATACATTTTGGATGTGTTCGCCCAATACTTTTACATCTTGGATATTTGTAAAATAATTATTGAGGCAATTAAAGGCATCGTGGTTCAACCGCCAACCTTCCAATAATAGATGTTGGCAAGCGGTGGCATTTCCCATTTTCGTTTTGCACAATAGAGCGGCCTTCACATACTGATGCGCTTGCACATACTGATCCACTACGATCTGATATTGCTTCTTTGCATACCCTTTTTTATGGATACGCAGGTACAAATCGCCCGCTCTTTCGTTCATATTGAGTTCGATATAGAGTGCGATGGCTTCTTTGAACATATTACCTTTTTCGTAGCATTCGGCGGCTTTGTATTTATTTTGAAGAAAATTGAGGTAAACGGCGGCTGCTTCGGCGTAATGTTTGCCTTTTTCCAATGTTTGTGCGGCTAAATAGTAGTCTTTTAGCAATTTCATATATATAAAAGCCGCTTTGAGATATTCCTTTTTTTTGATC
Organism: Bacteroidota bacterium; assembly: GCA_041160955.1. Lineage (GTDB taxonomy): Bacteria > Bacteroidota > Bacteroidia > Chitinophagales > Saprospiraceae > M3007. Next base: position 9,167 of record JBEAVK010000079.1, on the reverse strand, counting down.
AAATCTTCGGCAGTTTGGATATATTGCTTTCGTAATTGATCAAAACTATCCGCCGAAAGAGGTGCGCTGCCGCCACCATTGCCAAAACCTGTATGGTTTCCATTGCCGAAGAGCGAAAAATTCAACCACTGCAAACCAAATCCCATTGGAGCAGCGGAGGAGCCGCGTGTAACACCATCGGAATCCAATGGAATGGCGTATTTCAACGCCTCAAAAGGATCGTTTTTAAACAAATCTAACAGACGATCGACTTGTTTTTGATTCCTTTTTTCCAATTCTTCCATACTTTCGCGGAGTTTTTGGGTAAAAGAGGAGTCTTTACCTGAAAACAGACTAAATAACTTTTCAAGACCGCCCAATCCGCTGCCACTGCCACCAAATCCACTGCCACCGCTAAATCCGCCACCACCGCCAGATCCACTATTTCCAGGTTGGAACAGTTGCTTTAATAACCACAATTTGCCTTTTTCTGCTAAGGTTAATGGTTGGTCGTCCAATTCGGCTTTGTCGGGAAAAAGGTTGTTTTCCATGTTTTTTAACACCTCCTGAGTCCCAGCGGAATACACCTGAAATCCCCTGATGGCAGTAGGTATATAAGGTGCTAATTTGGGTCGGACGGCCTGTGTTGGCAATGCATGAGGTGGCTGGACTAAAGCACTCCAATCCAAATGCTCCGATAATTCCACCCACCCAAAATCGGGGTGAAAAATATGTTTTTTCTGCAAAAACAGCCGACCAAGTTCTTCTGGTAAAAGGGCAGGGAAAATATCGGCGCGTTCTGGTAAAAAAAGCAAATGATACGCCAATTGACAATAAGCATGTGGGCTAATATCCAAGCGTTTTTGGTCCTTAGGCATTGTGACAAGACACCCCCAAACGCTGTTGAGTTCCTTGCTTGGTAGCGGAAATACCTGTACCTGATCGAGCGAAAGCCCCATTCGTTGTATTTCTTGCAACCAATACAAAGCGGATGCTCCTTTGATCAAAATGCCCTGTAAAGGAAACTTATTATGCGTTGATGGTTTTACCTGTAATTCCATGATTAGTAATTAATTATCATTGCGTGGATACAATACCTTCTACAAAAGGCGTGATAAATTGTTGCCAAAAATCCACGGTATTAATGGTTTGTTGGTAGCCTTCATTGAGGCAATAAAAAGTATTTCCAGCAAATACCGACGCTGTTGCTATGCCCAAAGACATATCCAAAGCCGCAGGGATGAAAACCTTGGTTTGGTTGATATTATTGTGCAAAATAAGCATGCCAGCATGGTTAAATTCTATAAAATAGTCGTTACTGAATAGATAGAAGTCTTGTTTCTTTTTTGCAATTACAGCGATTTTATTCTGATCTTGCTGTTTAATCAACATGATTTCGTTGCGGGCAGTCAACACCAATTCGTGGTGATTGAAAATAAGTCTTTTATCCTTTGTCACCCCGGCAAATTTTATCTTTTGCAAAAGATTATAATGCCTGTGACCGTAATATTTATATTGTAATAACGCTTCTTTTTTTTGTTTGTCAGCCTCCAAAAATGTTTCGATAGATATTCCATTATTGATAAATATCGAAAGTTTGGGTTGTACCGAAATGCTGTATATTTTGTTTCTAATATAAATGTGAAATTGATCCTCAAAAAACAAAAAATTAGTATTTTCTCTCCATTCTGGAAATGTAATACCTTGCTCTAAACCCGTATTTATGTTCAATAAAGTGATCGTTTTGTGTTTTCTATTAAACAAAAGCAAGATATTTTCGCCGTTAGATAATTGCCCCAATTCAAGAGCCGTCGATGTAATATGGTACAAAAACTTCCAGCCTTTTTTTAGAGTATAAGGTTGGTGTTCATCATGTGAAAACAAGTGCTTTGTACCCGATGCCAAAAAGACAGTACCATTGTCCAATTGGAAAAAAGTATTGCTTTGGTAGGGCGTCGGAAACAAAATTGGAAAAGATTGTTGAAGTTGCTGCGGCTCATGTGCAGCGAAATTCGACAATGATACCTTTGTTTTAGGTATATTCATTGGCTTCTTTGCCCATAAACGCCCCAAGGGCAACACAAATTCCTGCACGTGTTTTTGGCCATTGGACTGTTTTTTGAACACTGTAATACGGCCTTCGACATCCGTTTGTAGCCAATAATCAAAAAAAGCCCTGTTTTCACTCATGCACTTTTGCATGGTATCCAATTGCATGGTATCTTTATTGGAGATAAAAAACACCTCAATGTTTTTTTGTCCGGCAAAGGATTTCATAAACAATTGCAAACCTTCTTCCGGGTGCAAGCAAGCCTCTACGATCTGCAGTCCATTGATGATTTCGGTAACAGATCCCAGCCCAATTGGCCGAAATGTTTGCCCTACGGCATAAGCGGTACATTCGATATCCGTTTTGGGGTGGCGCGCGATGGCCAACATGAGGGCGTACGCAACTGTTCGCGGCGTACCCCAAGTTTTGATCGACACATCTACGAGGATAATCCGTTGTGGTTTATTGGATTCCGGCGGTATTTCACGGTTGTAATATAACGCTTCGTTATTGGCCAAACGCGACAAAAAAATGAGGTCATCATTGGCAAATTCAGTGATCAACAGGCGGTCAAAATTGCCTTTATTGGTCAAATCCGATACACCACCCATCGGCTGCGGACTAGGTATGGCATGGTGAAAAGGGATGTTCAAACCCGACCAAATTTGTCTAATCAATGCCCCAACGGAAAAGGTTTTAGGTTCCTGGATCAACATATCTACAAAATCCAGCGTCCTTTTTTCTTCCTCAATTTTTTCGGAAATTGGCAGTACTTCTTCCGGAATTTCGGGCAGATCTTGTAGCAATTTATCCACAGAAAAACCTTCCTTGTAAATCAAATGTAATATGGACAACGGCCTGCAATCTATATTGAAAAAGGACGTGTTAAATGCTTGTCGTTGATCTACATTTTCCTTAAAACCAAACCTTCTATACGCTTCAACAATGCTAGCGGAGTCTTTTAAAGAAAGGTGATTATGGCTGTTCTTAAATATATGCTGAAACAGCATCAACCGCTTTTTCCCTGTTTTAAACTCCGGGGGCAATAAAGCCAACTGCTTTAAAAAAGCAATATGAAATGATTTAAACGTATTGTCTTTATTATCCGTGGCAGTGCGAATTATTTTATAAATATCTGATAATGAGTCATCTGCATTGGGATTAGTTGCAACAAAAGCCAATAACAGCGATCCAAAACGCGGCAATCCCAGCGGCGCAAGGGCTTCAAGTGCTTCCAATATCTGCGGACGATACGCGATAGTGTTGCCATTGACAATGACAGCCACTTCAAAATTATCCTCCCATTGCCAGAAATAATCATGGGTCGATTGTAAATATTCTTTAATGTCCATCATGGGCTGGTTGTATGGGTTAAGCGTATCGAACCCAAAGATAAGGGGACGAACATCTGTTTTTTTAACAAATAATACGTGCTATTTGTATGCCATACCACCCAATTGCTTGCCGCTGGATTGATGATGGTGTCCAAGGTATCCAATAAGATATGCAGGTCAAAATCATAACCAACAGGTATTAAAAAATTATTTTTTCTCCAAAAAACAGGTGCTTGCAAGGGCAATAAAGGCGTGCCCAATACAAACGCCTGCATTTCGTCCAGCATGATCCATTGCAATGCAGCCAGCCTTATTTCGGCGATATTTTTTGCCGCATTTTCCAGTGTAGCGATGGACAACAGCATCCCCACTGGAGGCTTTTCTATATCGGAAGGGACTAATTGGACAGCAATTTTGTCCTCTATCCCAAAAAAATGATGGTTGAGTGGAGGCATGTCCACAGCGATAGCGCGCTGGATGGGTGTCCAAAGCGGCGTAGGCATATTACCTGCTGGCAATAAACTGTTTTGTGGGTACAATTTCCCTGCTGTAATGGTATAAATCTGCTTTGAAGGTATGCTTTTCACCATCACCGAATTCAATTGAGCATAAGTAAAATCCTTAACCCAAACTAGATTACCCTCAAAACCAACTTTAAGATTGTCCCATTGTCGCAAATTGCCCAAATCGGTCAAGTTTGCCAAAGGAACGCTCATTAAATAGGTCAAATGGTCTGAAGTATTTTGTGCCATAACGCTTCAATTTGGGTTTGGAGGTGTTGTTTATGTTCTGGGTTTTTCACCCAATTGCAACGGGTTTGCACATAGCGGAGTTTATCTTTGATGATGTTTTGTGCTTCAAAACTCAGCCCGATTTCTGCCCATTTTGTTTCTAAAAGCAGTACTTCTTTGGCCAATTCCTCGGCATTGGGTATTTTGTTCAACAATGCTTGTGGGTGCGCCTGCGGTGTATGGTCTTTTTCGATCACATTGTCGATGATACCTGCCAAAATCTCAATTTGCTCCTCGGTATCCCAGATGTATTTAAGCACCCATAAATCGGAGGTGATCGCTTTGTCGCGGTTACAAATGACGGCACTTGCAGCAATCAAGTTTTGGATTTTTACGGCACGTCGGTCAGAGACTTTGATCCCCGTATTGCGCAGGTTATGCACCAAATCAATATATTGCTTGCGTATTTCGGACAAATCCACCATTTTACACTGTTTTTGAAGTGTTTTAATGGCCTCTGGTGTGATACTCGGTGGTGTTGTACTGGTTTCGTTCTCTAGTTTCCAGCCCGCCAATAATACTTCTTCGAGCAGATCGGGATCTACGTAATTGCATTTTATGCGGAGGAGAAAACGATCCAATAAGGCGTTTAATGCCTCATCTTCAGGCAATATATTGCTCGCACCTACAAACATAAGTGCTGGAAGTTTGCGGGTTTCTTTGCCGCGTCGGAATATTTTTTCATTCAAAGTCATCAGCAAACTATTCAATATTGCGCTGTTGGCATTGAATATTTCATCCAAAAAAATCATGGATGCTTCGGGCAACATACCTTCTGTATTGGTAATCAACTCGCCTTCTTTTAGTTTTCGGATATCGAATGGCCCAAAAATTTCATTAGGTTCGGTAAACCGCGTCAGTAAGTATTCAAAGTTTTTACCGCCCTCTATACAGGTAGAAAGCAGTCGGATGATCGCACTTTTTGCGGTACCTGGCGGTCCCATGAGGAATGCGTTTTCTCCAGCGATCAGGCCAATACCCAAGAGGTCAATAATTTCGTTTTTGCCTACAAAAGCATCTTTGGTATAGGCTAATACTGTGTTTAATTGTTCAATGTTATTCATTGTTAAAGGATTACGGTGTGATAAAAAACTATGATTCAAACGCTCCCCATAATTCAGGCGAATACATACCCATACTTGCACGCACATACGCTGTTAAAGCGGGATGATGGGCGAGGTCCAATCGTTTCAATGCCATTACTTTATTCGCATACATCTGAATCAGGTACGGATGCGCTAGAATCGGCTCGAAATCGAGTAGATCAATGGGCAACGGATAAGAAATACCGGAATAATGCCATTTTGTGAGGTGTTTTTCCAATATAACAATCAATTCATCCTCCATATCAATCAATTTTATCTGTCGGAGTATCTCCGGCAAAAAGCGCAGGCACAAATCAGCCGATAATACGGCACTATCTGTTATTTTTTCGGGAAAATCGGGGAATAATGTAGTGAGCACCTTTTCTTCGTCTTTCCTGTATAAGATCAATTGAGCGGCAGTGTAAATGGTTTGTGCTGCCCAAAGAGCGGCTTTGGGGTCAAAATGAATGGTATTTACTGGGTATGTAACCGATTCCATTTTAAATTCATCGGCTAAAAACGCGACGATCATCCGTTGTTCGGTATTTGACACCGGTAGTAGATCATCGCTGTAGAGCATCACTTCCTCATTTTTGCGCAAGTGCTGAATCATTTTTAGGAAAAACTCATTCATTTTTATATGGGTTTATGATGATGTGACAATAACGTTGGTATTGGATTAAAAGTTCAATAGTGATGAATTAAGTATAAATTGAAATCGGACTTACAACTGCAATTTTAAACAAATTCCCACCTTATGCAACTATTTTACTAGTTTTACCCCTACAATTAATAACTAACGTCATTTTTTTATGAGATCCAATTTATTTACCTGCTTGCTAGTCTGTTTTTCTGCCGTATTATCGGCACAAGGCTTCCCCAAAGAAACCACCCTTTCCCCCGATGGTCGTATGCTCCTCACAGGCAAAACAGCACCCGGAGGCTGGTACGATTCTGCTACCATCCGCACCATTCATCTCGATTTTCCACAGTCGAATTATTGGTCTTTGCTGACGGCCAATTACCAAACACATACCGATCTTTTGGCCAAAATGACCGTTGATGGTGTGGTGTATGATAGCGTAGGTGTACGGTTCAAGGGGCAAACATCGTATTTTATGAATAATACCGATAAAAAATCATTCAATATCACGATGGATTATTTGCGGGATAATCAAGATATTATGGGGTATAAAACGCTCAATTTGAACAATGCTTTTCAGGATGCTTCTTTCTTGAGGGAAGTATTTTATCAACATCAAATTAGGCAGCATATTCCAACGGCCAAGTCCAATTTTGTACAATTGTACCTCAATGGTCAATATTGGGGCATTTATCCCAATGTCCAGCAACTCAATAAAACCATGCTCCGCGAATGGTTTTTTAGTAGTGATGGATCGTTTTGGCGCGCCGACGAACCCGATGGTACAAGCACTGGTGGACCAGGCGGCGGCGGTGGCCCAGGTTGGGGCGACGGTACTGCTGCGCTCAACTACCTCGGTGCGGATACTGCCACGTACCAAAAATATTATATCCTAAAAAGTAGCGAACAGGATAAACCGTGGAACCTACTCATTGAAGCCGCCAATGCACTCAATAATACGCCAACCAATATGCTTACAACGGTACTGCCTGATTACTTGGATATAGACCGTACGCTGTGGTTGTTGGCTTCCGAAATTGCCTTTACCGACGATGATAGTTATGTTTACAAAGGAAAAATGGACTATTACCTCTATAATGAAGCCGAAACAGGGCTGATGTTCCCAATGGAATACGATGGTAATAGCGCCATGTTGGCTAATTTGGCTGCCACCTGGAGTCCTTTTTACAATGCCAATAAGGTCAATTATCCTTTATTGAATAAAATATTGGCAGTACCCGAGTGGCGGCAGCGGTATTTGGCGCATTTGCGCACCATTATTGCTGAAGAAATGAGTCCAACCGTTTGTACAACCATGCTGGACAATTACAAGGCGATGATTAGTACATTGGTACAGGACGATCCAAAGAAAATATACTCTTATGCGCAGTTTAATACAGAGGTAACTGCCCTAAAAAACTTTGTGGCCAACCGCGTTAATTACCTCAATAGTAACACAGAAGTGAGCCAAGTGGCTCCGGTGATCGAGAGTGCTAACCTGTTTAACAGCGCAGGACAGGCATGGCAACAACCCGTGGCTGGTGAAGTACCTTATGTCCAAGCAACAGTAACTGCGGCGGCGGGTATTTCGGCGGTTACCTTGTACCATACGAACCAACTCACAGGTCGTTTTGAGGCCGCATTGATGTTCGACGATGGTCAGCACAATGATGGTGCCGCTAATGATGGTTTGTTTGGGGCTGCTTTACCCCCACAAATTGCAGGTACTTGGGTGCGTTTTTACATAGCAGCCACGGCGAATACGACGGCCAAATCGGTTAGTTATTTGCCAACGGGCGCAGAACACGACGTGTTTGTGTATCAAGTACAATCGGTCGCTTTATCGAGCCCTATTGTGATCAACGAGATAATGGCGGTGAATACCAATACGGCTACCGACGAATCGGGTGCGTATGAAGATTGGATCGAACTGTACAATAATAGTAGCCAAAATGTATCTTTGGAAGGTTATTCACTGAGCGATAATGCTGCCAATTTGACCAAATATACCATTCCTTCCGGCGTGAGTATTGCGGCGAATGGTTATCTTGTCTTTTGGGCAGATGAAGATGTTGCGGTAGGGCCGCTGCATTGCAATTTTAAATTAGCAGGCAGTGGCGAAACGCTTTATTTGCTTAATAAAAACACACAAATCATTGATTCTGTTACATTTGGACAACAACTTGCCAATAGGGCTTATGCCCGAACGCCTAATGGAACAGGGCAATATGTGATACAAGCACCCACTTTTAATGCCACCAATGACCTATCCGCTATTTCGGATATTGATCGGCCTGAGCCATCCTTCTACCTTGCACCAAACCCGAGTGGCACTACCACTTACCTGCGTTTAGCAATGCTGCAACCGGATAGTTATGTGACGGTGAGGGATATTCACGGGAGGCTTATTTCAAGGTTTAAACCACAAAAAACGATAGAACTGCTGTCGGTTGCGGATTGGGCAAAAGGTGTTTATATTGTGGAATATGAGCATTGGGTACAGAAATTGGTGGTGCAGTAGTTTAGGTATATACCCAATTGAAAAAGGGTTTACATCGGTATGGACTACTGGTGTAAACCCCTTTTTGTACTGAGCGTTGTTAAGTTTTGTGCATAGATGTATGGGGGGCACAGTAAGATTTTCATGCACAAAACTTACAGCGCCGAAGTAAAAATCTACTTTTTGATCAATTGCCCCGAAGCCTTTCCAGCGGGGGTAGCAATTTCAATAACATAATTCCCTGCAAGCCAACTCGTAGTATTCAGGGTTTTAGAGGTTAATTGTCCACTGGTCATTTCTCTTCCATCTATGCCTACAATACGGTAAGGTAAACCAAGATACGCATCAGGGACAGATAGGGTAACTATTTCACCCACGGGATTGGGGAATGCGGCAATAGGCTCGTGCTGTGGTACATTGATAATAGGAACATTAGCCAATTTAAAGCGGTAAATCCTACCTTCGATGGGTGCAGCAGCAAGCCCTACGATTGCAGCGTTGGGGTCTGTTAAATCAATACTCACTAGATCTGGTGCTGACTCGTCACCTTCCACCACCAGTACTTCATCGGAAAATGATTGTACCATAGCCACTACTGGGCCATCCAGCCCATCCTGCCAAGCGTTGGACGGAGCGTAAGTTTCTCCGTAACGGTTTTCAAAAGATTGGTCTTCTTCATAGAGCCAAGTTTGGAAATTGGTATAATCCTCGGCACCACCTTCGCTGAAGCCCGCATTTTTTACCTGGAATTTGAAAATCCTACTACCTGGCTGCCCCTCTGTTTT
>JBEAVK010000070.1:0-4066 GCA_041160955.1 Bacteroidota bacterium | reverse complement strand
GATGCTCCATGGCTAACTTTGCTCTTTCCTGAAAGGATATTTTGTAACTCATTTTTTATTGTTGAAATATTCAATTTTGAGCCACAAAGATAATCAATTTTCAAAAAATAGTGATTTTGTGTAGTACTTAAACTTAGACTCCTACTTTTTAGCATATAATACCCTGTGGTATAGACTATGGGGTCTTTTTTTTGGGGGGAGGTCTTGAATATGCTAAAACCGACCATTTGGTCTTCTAATGATCTGATTATTATCGTCAATTAATGGTTCATAAGTACCTTTGAATCGAGACTTTATTTCAGTGATCATGAGTGGATGACCACTGAATACCATTAACCAAATAGCATAAAACCCCGAGGCTTCTGCTGTAAGACCGATTTGCGTTCTAAGTTCAGAACTCGGGTTATTTTGCCAATTTAGTAAACTTCTATTTGCATAATCCCATGCTTTACGGCGTTTTATCCAACGCAAATCCATCTTATCTTTTTGGGTAGGATTGTTTATTTTACCAGGAACACGATCAATTCCAACTAACTCAATCGTATTTTGAGCAAGTTGACGTACATGGTCAGATAAGTAGGGTGCTGGACTTACCATAATTTCATTGTAATATGAAAAAGCAATGATAGTATTATCTTCATCCGGCCAAAGATAATTGACACGATCAGGGTTCTTTGCGTTTTTAATTTTATTGCATTTTTTACAACTCAGCAGCAAGTTATCCCAATCCAATGGATTTCCTTGTCTTGATTTGGGCTGCACATGCTCTACATCTGGTTCGTTACCGATAGGCATTTCACAATAACAGCAATAACACTCAATACGCTCAATTAGATCAGGGAGTGCTTGTCGATACTTGGTATATCCTCAATCCCCATTTGGTTGGTGCCATTAATCAGTATTACTTCATTCATAAATACTTTAAGCACTTCCCCATCTTCCATGCTCTGAATAATAAATGGAGAGTGAGAACTTGCTACAAATTGAAGGAGCGGGAACGTATTTTTTAACTGCTGAACAATATTTTCTTGCCATGCTGGGTGAAGGTGTAGATCTAATTCATCAATAAGTACTAAACCTAGTGATTTCGCAGGAGCATCTTCGCCAAAATGTGGGTTTAAAGTAACACATCGGTAGGCTAAATCAGCAAAAATACCTAATAAATTGCGATAACCGTCACTTAAATAAGCAAAAGGTAGCTCGTCACCATTCTCAAAAGATACATAAAGTGTATTGAGTTTATCGGGGTCAAATTCCCACCATAAATTGGTACAATTAGGTATATTTTTAATAATAACCTTACACACCGCATCTAATTGAAAAGACCGCTCCCCTTTTACACGGGCAGCTGAAAACTTACCCTTAAACCACTCTAACATGATGGTAAAAGATGACTTAGCCTGAAGCGCATTTTTATAACCACGCAACCTAGTCGGTATCTTTTTAGGATCAATAACTTTGGATGTCTTACGGTCTGAAGTATTTTCCCTACCCTCTACCCAAAGACGAGCAGTAGAATAATAAACCAACAGCGGAAGGTCAATTGCAGTAGTTCGATCGGGTGTTGTTAATGCTTTATAAATTTGTTCCGATTTTTTTTTGATCGCACCTGCATTACGGTATAATGTTTTGCCAGACAAACCATTGCGTTCACGACACCATTGCAATTGTGGGCTACCGTTTACTTGTCCAATTGCTTCAATAGCAGTATAAGCACTGAACTCCAAGGATCCTTCTATCGTCTTAAAAAGTCTAATATCTTCGTCACGAATATGACGGGAATCAGCACCCCGAATACCCAGAAAAAAAGACCCCATTGCTACAGTAAGTGCTTCCAACAAGGCCGTTTTACCACTACCGTTTTCGCCAATAAGCAGGTTAAATTGCGGATGCAAATTTAATTGAAGTGATTCAATATTGCGAAAATCAGTTATTGTAAGTTCCTTTATAGTCATTTTTATCAGATATACCGTTGCTTATATGCTAAATATGTAGTATAAAATTGCATTATTGTTCATCCAATAGTTACAACATGCAAAGATACTTGGTTTTGTTAAAAAAACAAAAAAGGATACAATTAAGTGCCTAACTTAAAATTATCGTAAACACTTTTTTAATAAATTATTTCAAAAAATTATCCTACCAAATTTTTCTTGTCTATATTTGCCCGTCGAAAATAAATAACCTGTACCGCATGCCAAAAGATAGACCATATAGTACCCGTGGCCGTGTTATTAAAATCTTACGCACCATTGTTGAACAGCCGAATCGTTATACTAAACGCGAACTAGCGGAACTGTATAATGTGGACGAAGATACCATAACGGGTGATTTTAAAGCATTTGAAATAGCCGATTTTCACCTGACCAGAGATGATCGCCATCGGTACGCCTTTGTAGAAAGTAAACCCTTGAAAAAAATGGAGGATCTGCTTCATTTTTCAAAAGAAGACCGTTTCATGCTCTATGAGGCGATTGACAGACTCCCGCATAACACCGAGCGACAACAGCAACTCAAAGCTAAATTGTCGTCTATTTACGATTTTAGTCAACTGGGGCATTCTTACCTTAGAAAACCGTATTTGAGTATTGTCGATATGCTCAAACAGGCAAAAGAAGAGAAGAAACAGGTCATACTTAAAAACTACCACTCTTCCAATGGTAGTACAGTATCCGACCGAACCGTCGAAGCCTTCCATATCGTTCCTGCGGATGATATGATCCATACCTTTGATGTGGAGAAAAAAGCAATCCGGCATTTTAGGATTTCTCGCTTCAACCGTGTTCAGGTACTCGATCAGCCCTGGCAATACGAAGGACACCATAATATTATGCTCACCGACCCATTCCGTATCGTGAATAATGACCAAGTTATGGTACACCTGCGACTCAGCGTGGGTGCGTATAACGAATTAAAAGAACGCTACCCACTCACCGGAAACTATATCATGGACACCAATGACCCCAATATCTTTGATTTCCAATGTGCTGTGAACAAAGAATTCCGTGGATTAAGTAATTTTATACTGGGTTTTCATCACCTACACATCGAAGTGGTTACCCCACAAGCACTCCTTGTACACCTTCGCTCGGAAGTAGAAAAGTTGAAATTTTAAAAATTTATTTTTCCGATGTAAGGGGGGTAAGGAAATAGGTTCGGTTTAGGGGGACGCATCTTTGTGGCAGCATTGAAAAAGGAGTAATTATTTTACACTCAAAATTAAACTAATATGCAATTCAAATTAACACTCCAATGTTTAGACCCCAATCCGGTCATACCAATCAATTATCAGTATGAACTATCGGCTTGGATCTATAGTGTAATTGAGCGGGCAGATGAGCAATACGCTGCCTTTTTACACCAAGAGGGTTTTGTGTCCGATGGCCTCAAAAACTTTAAAATGTTTTGTTTTAGTCAACTCAATTTTTTAGAGTTTGCGATAGAGGGCGACCGCCTACATATTAAAAAGCCAACGGTAAGCATGATTATTGGCTTTTATGTGGATCGGTCGGCAGAAACATTTATCAGGGGCTTATTCTCGGATATTCACCTCACACTCGGCGACCGTCGCTCCCGAGCGCGTATGCAGGTGCGCGAGGTACAATTGATCAAAACAACCCTCTCCCCGCAAGGTGGCAAAGTGCGTTTTCGTACGAAATCTCCTTTGATGCTGGGTCGGAAACTAGCCGATGGCAAAGAGGAATACTTACACCCCGATGAGCCGGATTATCCACGATTATTCTTTCATAATTTGATGGAGAAATACAAAGCCGCACATAAAGACAAAGAGATGCCAAGCGACTGGAATACCAATGATTTCCACTTTAAATGGGTGGGCAAAGACCCGCGCTCTAAACTCATCACCATCAAAGAAGGTAAAGATGCCGAAACCCGTGTCCGTGGCTACCAATTTGATTTTGAACTGGACGCGCCCGTGGAACTGATGGAACTCGGTCTGCTGGCTGGTTTTGGTCGTTTGAATGGTGTGGGTTTTGGCTGCGCTACGGTGGTTTGTTTTTTTTTTTGAGGGGGTGGGAAATAGATTCGGTTTGGGGGTGGGGATATT
>JBEAVK010000058.1:0-7528 GCA_041160955.1 Bacteroidota bacterium | reverse complement strand
CTTATTTTGCCCCTCTTTTCGTTATTCATCGGTTGTTTAGCACCACTAAACGCCCTCTTCATGCCTTAATAGTGACAAAATCGTCTCCCCAAATCTGTACCTTTATTTAAATCTCATTCCTAATGCCTATTTCGCCATAATTATCTTTTCGGTGTACATGCTATCCCCAGTCTGAATACTCAAGATATACATACCATTGCCCAATGTCTGGGTAGGCACCATCAGATTATTAAATCCTTGTAGTGCATTCCAATTATTCTGAACAACAACCCTGCCTGTTAGGTCAGTAAGTACCACATTAATGTTGCATGCTTCTTCGGCATCAAATTGAACCATCAAAACACCTGAATTAGGGTTAGGACCTGTTTTTAATGCCGTAATACCTGCTGCTGCTAATTTTTCAAGACTAATATCATTGCCTTTGTTGCGGTCAATAGGTTGTCCAGGGCCGAACTGTTGAAGGCAACCTGTGATGACTACGTCATCAATATAGACTACATCATCATCCGCAGAAGCATCGGCCCTAAAGCGCAAACGCGTTGTGGACGTGAATGGGCCAGGAATTACAACTTGACCAGCACCGCGTACATTGTTAAAGAATTGAGTGCCGGCATTGAAATCACCATAAGTAGTATAGGTAGAGCCGCCATTCGTGGACAATTGTACCCAAAAATCCTCTCCTGTCTCAAAACTTACTGAAATATAGGAGAAATCTACCGTTATTTCGTCATAAGTTGTCCAGTTTTGCGATGTTGTGGTCGTAACCGATGTATTCGTATTGTCCCGCAATTGGATACTAAAAGTTGGAGAGTTGGCAAAAGTAGCATTGTTGATACGAGCGCAATCGGTACCTCCATCTGTCCAAATACCCCAACCTGCATCAAAATTCTGACTGTTGATTGCTGCATAAGTACAACCGCCACCGCCACCACCGCAGGCAGCCAGACAACTTGCATTATACACTTCACTGCGAATTCTATCGCCAGGTTGTGGGCCAAAGCCATTCGCAAAATTAATACCAACACCAGAAACCAAGTGGCAATAACTCATAACGGTACCACCATTAGTGGGTAGTGCTGCAGTACATCCTTCACTATACCCTGCAGTAGGGCCGCAGCCGTCAATAGCAGTATTGTTACCGTTCCACACACAAGCGTGTGTGTGTGAAGAGCCTAAATTATGGCCAATTTCGTGGGCTAGTACTTCCACAGTCCAAGAATAGGTAGGTACATTGCTGAATGTTGCATTAATACTGCTATAACCAACACCATAAATGGCATTGCACAACACGTCAAGATAAGCAACACCACCTAAATTATGGATACCCACTAAATGCGCCAAACTTCCGTTATAAACGCCATTTTTAGCTGTTCTAAATTGGGTAAGGTAGTTGCTGGACGATGGCCCAGTATAAGGATCAACTACGTTCCATACCAGTAAATCATTCAATACAAGATTGACGGATTCATTGGTGTATAATGCAGAAACCTGACTCATGACACCGGTCATATAAGTGACCACATTGGCTACGCTACCTTTGTTTTGGAATAAAGTAAAGTCGCATTCGATAAACATCTTAACACAATTGTCAGGGCCAGCGGAACGATCCGAAATTACGGCCTCTTCTCCTATCCTGTGCAAGTCGTCATCTGTTTCGCAGTGGAAAGGTTGTGCCATTGCCAAGTCCGTATCTTTGTATAAAATATGGTCTTTTGAAGCATTATTTGGTAATGCGGCAATCGTAAAGCGACCGCCTTCGTAATTGACCATACCGACCATTTCATTTTCAAAGATACTGATACAAACCAATGAATTGGGATGGTTTTTTACAATCCCCCAGTAGTGCATACCACGCTCTACCTCTTGTGGGGTATCGCCTGTTGTGGCTGTATGAACTACAAATTCATCGGAAAAATTCTTAGCCACAACCAGTTCCAGCGGGAGTGTTGCGCCATTTTCCCAAGGAATAGTGAGTGCAATGGCTTGTCCACTGGCATCTTGGAGGGATTTGAACTTGGCTTCATCCCATTGGAGCAATGTCCCTTTGGGCAAAACGGTTGAAAATTCGGAAGTAGCATCTAAGGCACGGGTCTCTTTTTCAAAAAAAGTAAAAGAGGAAAGTCCTTGTCCGGACTTGGCTTGCGCCACCATTTTTGAAATGGGGCTGAGCGATTGTGCGTTTGCAGCAATAAAGAGCAATAGCAAGGCGGAAATAAGTGTTGATTTAAGCACGTGTTGGTAAAGATTTAAAGTTATAAAAAAAAGAAGTAGGTGCAAATGTAGATCATCAAAAATAAATTTTACAAGCAATACGTATTTTTTTTTTGCTTTTGTGAAAAAAAAATCAATTATGGAATTTTGTTTCTTTAAAAGCATTTAATCCAAATTTTATTTTTAAATATTTTCCCAAGGCAGGAGTAATTAGTCTAAAAATCACAAAGTACATAGACCTTTAAACTATCCCCAAAACAAATACCATTGTCCCTATATTTGCGCCTTAAATATATACCCACATGCTTTTTTCATCCGAACAAATAAGTGCCCTCGCTGAAGAATACTACCAACTAAAGGTAACCGTAAAGCCGTTACCCGGTGAAATAGATTTGAATTTTCAGGTCAAAACCGATGATGGCCAAACTTATACCCTCAAAATTGCCAATCCACAGGAACTAGAACAAAACCTCGATTTCCAAAATGCACTGATCCAGCATTTGGCGGCAGCGGGCTTGGATTTGGAAGTACCAAGGGTTGTACCTGCGCAAACTGGCGCACTGGTGACGACCATTACTGCTCCCGACGGTTCGCAAAGGTTCATGCGTTTGCTCACCTGGATCGAAGGCCGCTGCATCGCTGATGTGCATCCGCATACACCCGAATTGATGGAAAATGTGGGTGCTTTATGCGGCAAACTGAGTTTGGCACTGGCTGGATTTGAGCATCCTGCCGCACATCGGTGGCTGAAATGGGATACTGCCCAAGCGGCTTGGACGGGCGAATATCTGAATTTGTTTGTCGGTACGGAAAAGCACGCATTAGCGACTTATTTTTATCGCATGTTTGAGCAAGAAGCGGTGCCGTTGTTTCCCCAATTGCGCAGTAGCGTGGCATATTCCGATGCAAATGATTATAATGTGCTGGTAAACCACGATCTAATGCATCCAAAAGTACCAGGTGTGATTGACTTTGGCGATGCCGTATTTACGCATACGATCAACGATTTGGCCATTGCGGCGGCTTATATGGCCATGCACAAACCAGATCCGTTGGCAACCATTGGCCAATTAACGGCGGGTTACCACGCGGTTTTTCCGCTGACTGAAGTAGAAGCGCAGGCGTTATTCCCTTTGATTTGTGCGCGTTTGCTTATTAGTGTTACCTGCTCCGCACAGAATCTTGCAGAAAACCCAGATAATGCATACCTGCAAATTAGCGACCGACCAGCATGGGATTTATTGGAAAAATTGCACAAAATTCCTACTGCACTCGCGCTCGCGACAATCCGTGCGGCTTGTGGCTGGCAGCCTTGTCCTAAAAATGCCGCTTTTTTAAATTGGGTAACGGAAAACCAAAACATGGTGCAACCCATCGTTCCCACTAATTTGGACGAGGCGGTATGGCTCGACCTGAGTGTGGGTAGTGCCGACTTGGGCAATTATGCGGATATTGAAAACGCTGAGCGGCTTCATTTACGGATATTGGAGGCAATGAATGGGAAAACGGGTATTGGCAGATACAACGAGGCGCGACCATTTTATACCACCGACGCTTATGAAGTACGTGGCAATAATGGCCCCGAATGGCGCGCAATTCATATCGGTTTGGATATTTTTATGTCACCGGGTACACCTGTTTTTGCGCCGTTGGATGGGGTGGTACATAGTTTTCAGGACAATGCCAACGACCGCGATTATGGCCCTGCGATCTTGTTAGAACACCGTGTCAGTGATGCGCTTACCTTTTATACGTTGTATGGTCATTTAACGCGTACCTCGCTGGTGGGTTTGCAACGCGGACAGGTGATTCGGGCGGGGGAGTCTTTTTGCCAAATTGGCCCGATGCCCGAAAATGGCAACTGGTCGCCGCACCTACATTTTCAAGTTATGCTGGATACGATGGGCTGGGAGGGCGATTTCCCCGGTGTCGCTTTTCCTGAAAAACGGGCTGTTTGGACGAGTATTTGCCCCGATCCGTGGCTGTTGCTGCGTGGCTGTTTGTCGCCTGCTACCGACCAATGGACTGCCCCTCAAATCCTCAATTACCGAAAGCGACATTTGGGCAAAAACCTGAGTATTTCATACCAAAAACCACTCACCATGCTGCGTGGTTGTCGCCAATACCTTTTTGATGATACTGGTCGTCGTTATTTGGATACTGTAAATAATGTGGCCCACGTGGGACACGAGCACCCGCGTGTAGTACGTGCGGGACAGCGACAAATGGGGGTTTTGAACACGAATACACGGTATTTGAACGATTATTTGGTGCGTTTTTCTGAAGCGTTATTGGATACGTTTCCACCGGAATTGGATACCGTATTTTGTGTGAATAGCGGTAGTGAGGCCACCGAATTGGCCTTGCGTTTGGCCAAAAACTATACACAACAACAAGATATCATCGCCGTTGAAGTGGGCTATCATGGCAATACACAGGGCTGTATTGATATTAGTTCTTACAAATTTGATGGCCCTGGTGGCAAAGGAGTCAGGGCCGGGGTTCACATTACGCCTATCCCGGATGCTTACCGTGGTTTGTACCGTGGCAATACGGCAGCAACGGGCAAACAATACGCCGATCATTTGGGGCTTATTGCGCAGCACGTAAAGGAGGCAGGCCGTGGGGTGGCTGCTTTTATTTGCGAATCGGTGATTAGTTGTGGTGGGCAGGTGACGCTTCCCATGGGTTACTTGTCCAATGCGGCTGCGCAAGTGCGCGCTGCTGGCGGATTGTATATTGCCGATGAGGTGCAAACGGGCTGCGGAAGGCATGGTGCGCATTTTTGGGCATTTCAGGAGCATGGTGTAGTGCCCGATATTGTGACCATTGGGAAACCTATTGGTAATGGCCATCCGTTGGGTGTGGTGGTGACGACTAGGGCTATCGCCGATGCTTTTGCTAATGGTATGGAATATTTTAATACGTTCGGGGGGAATCCGGTATCGTGTGCGATTGGTTTGGAGGTGCTTCGGGTGATCCGCGACGAGCAATTGCAGGAAAATGCTTTTGCAATGGGTGCGTATTTAACGGCGGGGCTTCGCCAATTGGCACAACATTACCCGATTATTGGGGATATTAGGGGTTCGGGTTTGTTTCTTGGTTTTGAATTGGTAAAAGATCCCGAAACGCTTACGCCTGCTGCGGATGAAACGTCGTATTTGGCCAATCGGATGCGTGAACTGGGTATTCTGATGAGCACCGATGGCCCGTATCATAATGTGCTAAAAATAAAGCCCCCGCTTGTTTTTGCCCAAAAAGATGCTGATTTTTTGTTGGAAATGCTGGATACTGTTTTTAAAGAGGATATGATGAGGGTTTGAAATTATGAAAACGTAGGGCTTTGCCCTACGCTGGATATTGCGCCCTTACAGGGCTTGGTGTGGTGGTTTTGGCGCGCTTTTTTGTCATGGGGAAATATTATGAGGCAACTTAATGCCTAATTGCAGTATCAATGTTGGAATGAATATTGCTATTCGATAATTAATCAATCATCACAAGGGAGCGGGCGCACCATGCGTCCGCTCCTAATAATTTATAAAAAATGAAAAAAATCGCCTTTTGGTTTTTATGTATAAGCATATCAAGCCTACAAGCCCAAAAAAACGATAATATTTGGATGTTGGGGTATAGTGCCAATCAAGACCCAACAGATAGTTTTTGTTTTAATATTATTCGATTTGATAGTGGGAGTCCTCAAGTAGAGGTACGGGATGATATTTTTGTTGATTTTGACGGGGTTAATGCTACTTTTTGTGACGATAACGGTATGCTAAAGGCATATTCCGAAGGTAAGGGAATATATAATGGCAACCACGAAGAAATGGTAAATGGTTACGGTCTTAATTATAATGATATTTATCCTTTATTTCCACAAACTGCTGTTATGCTGGATTATCCGGGTAGTAATGAGCAAAAATTGGTGCTTTTTCATATTCGAAGCGATTATATCGGTGCCCCAATCTATGATATCGGTGCAATTAAATTGTTTTTTTCCATCATTGACCTGAATAGTAACAGCGGAAAGGGCAATGTTATTGAGAAAAACAAAGTTTTGATTAGTGATACTTTATTGTGCGGCAAAATAAGTGCAGTGCGGCACGGTAATGGACGAGATTGGTGGGTATTGGTGAATGAATATGGAACAAACCGTTTTTACACCATACTATTGGACACTACAGGGCCGCACTTATATACAATTCAAGCGATTGGTCCTTCCATACTATCTTCCTTAGGACAAGCCTGTTTTTCACCTGATGGGAAAACATTTGCTACCGTAGGGGCTGTATCCGAGACCGTAGGTAGTTTTCTCGAATTGTACAGTTTTGATCGGTGTACAGGGTTACTCTCCAACCACAGGCGGCATACATGGACAGGAGCCTCTGCTGGTCTAGGGGTGGCATTTTCGCCTAATAGCAGGTTTCTGTATGTTTCTGCACGATTAAATATTTACCAATATGACCTGAATGCTTCGGATTGGATTGGTTCAAGGCAAAGCGTGGCTATTTACGATGGTTATGAATCTCCGTTGCCCACCCGCTTTTTTGCTGCTCAATTAGCACCAGATCAACGTATTTATATTTCTTGTCTCAATGGTGCTGATGTATTGCATGTGATCAATAATCCTAATGCACTTGGTTACGACTGTAATGTGGTGCAGCATGGCCTCAATATTGGTTGTTATCACTATTTAACTGTTCCGAACTATCCTAATTATCGTATCTATGATATACCAAATAGTCCATGTGATACTTTAGGTATTAATGCGCCGTCATCGGCGGTAGAGGATGAGGTTGTATCTGGTGATGGTCGGGTAAAAGTGTATCCTAATCCGGTTACCGATGGTAAGATTTGGGTAAGTTTATCTAATAGTAAGGATACTATTGCACGGTTAAGCCTTATGGGTTCGGTGGGTAGTAAAATTGCTGATTTTAGAGTATCAGAGCAAGGTATATCCAGCCAAGAAATACAAATACCAAAACTGCCAACAGGCATATATTACCTACAAGTGATTACTACACAAGGTGGTATTTATGTAGCACCGATTGTTATTCGATAATTAATCAATATTCATAAGTCACAATGGAGTGGGCGTACCATGCGTCCGCTCCTATTAATTTATAAAAAATGAAAAAAATCGCCTTTTTGTTTTTATTCGCAAGTGTATCCATCTTACGAGCCTAAAAAAATGATAATATTTTCGTGAGAATTGGCATGATGTTTCATTTTAAATCCGCCAAACTATCTTTTAGTGAAACCATACCCGGCCATCCGTTGGAATTACTAAATGTTTCACTCCAAGTTTCTGGAAAATATG
>JBEAVK010000050.1:0-4865 GCA_041160955.1 Bacteroidota bacterium | reverse complement strand
CTTATTTTGCCCCTCTTTTCGTTATTCATCGGTTGTTTAGCACCACTAAACGCCCTCTTCATGCCTTAATAGTGACAAAATCGTCTCCCCAAATCTGTACCTTTATTTAAATCTCATTCCTCAGGAACGATAAAACTTACAAATCACATCTGTGCAAATTAAAATATATCTTATACCATGACAGAACTTCTGCTAAAAATTCGCTTACTACGTACTGCCTTAAATATTTCGCAGTACAAAATTGCCTTAGCTTTAGGTATTGAGCAATGTACCTATAGCCGTATTGAACGCGGTGAATCGCCTATGCACGTGGAACATTTATTTGGACTGGCATCTATTTTTTGTGTTGGTTTTAACGAATTATGTACACTACCGCTGGAGCAATTATTGTCATTAGTCGATAAGAAATAGGGCTACTGGAAATTGTCGATTACAGCCTTGGTGGTGGGTTTTAAGGATCTTGTCTCATAAGAATAGTAATTGAACTGAGTACGGCATCTTGGCCAAATAAAATATCAAAAGAAGCCTTGAAGGAGTGTGGGGGTGCATACTTCTGGACATTTTTGAAAAAACATGTTTAATACACTTTTGAAATGGTGGGGATTGACGTTTACCAAACTAAAAAAAGTTTAGTAAACGTGAACCGTTCCCTGTATTTCATAAAATGTCCAGTAGTATGCACACCAACCTACATATTTTGCAAAAAATACTCAAATTTTTGCGCCATATTCATCGTGTCTTTTTCGCCAATCGCTTTACGACCCTCTTCCGCTGTTTTGCGTGCTTTATCCTTGTTGCCAAGGCGTTTTTGCAATTCTGCTTGTGTAAGGTAATACTCTGGTAATCCACCAAATTTAACGGCCATTGCTGCCCATTTTTCTGCTTGTTTGGACACTTTCAAGTCGGTAGGAAATGCGCGCATCATTTCGATACAAAGATCATTGAGGCGTGCTGCATTATTACCCACTTGCTTTTGGCGGGTTTTCATAGCCTTGAGATAGCCTTTTGAATCTTGGGTAGCGGCAGAATATTTTACATCGGCATCGCGTGCAAAAGCAGCGGCTTTTTCAGGATAATTTGCTTTCATTTTAGCCTTTGCATCAGACAATAGGTTTTCATCCTTGAACTCGATGGCTTTGCGGAGGGTCGCAATACATGCCTTTTCAATTTTGTCTGTAATGATTTTTTCGGTGAACATCTTGGTGATGGCCGCACGATTTTGGATAAACAAATCAAATACACGACTGTCCGATTCAGTTGCTCCTTCAAAAATAAAGCCCAAATTAAATGGGGTTGTCAAATCTTTTTGGGTCGCCAAGTAATCGTTTACAATTTTCAAGGAAGGTTTGCCCGCACGGTTCAATGCCGCCACATAGCCGTACAAAAACTGCGGATCACGCTCGCCTTCCTCGTATTTTTTTTGCATTTCTACCGATTTGTCGGACTTTCCCACGGCTTTTTTGCCCAAATCAAGCAAACCCGTTACGTCCAATGCGCCTACTTGCTTTGCGGCCAATGCGCCTTTATCATCGATAAACATCAATGTTGGATAAGCAGATACGGGAAACTTGGAAGCAAACTCCGCGTTTTCTTCTTTTTCCATATCAATTTTTAGGCACACAAAATTATTGTTGAAATACTCCCCTGCTTTTGGATCGGGGAATACCTGAGCGGCCATCCGTTTGCAGGGGCCGCACCATTCTGCATAGGCATCCACAAAGATAAGTTTACCCTCCGATTTGGATTTGGCCAATGCCTCGGCCCATGTACCGTGAAAAAACTCAATACCTTGTGCGTAATTGCTTTGCGCCACTATTAGGGCAAATAGGAATACAATTCCTTTAATAATGTTATTTTTCATGAATATTTGTTTGAAAATTTAGTGCAAAGTTAAGGGATTATTTACACCCTTTCCTGCGTGTATCAATAATATATTGGATTTTCCAGCCTGCTGCGGTTTTTACCAACTGAAAAGAATTGGTGCCGCAATGGCTTACTTTTCCGTTGAGGTAAAACGTGTATGGTGTCCAGGCACTGGCCAAAGACATTTCGCTGTGTATGGCCTCAAATTTTACTTCCTCTTTGAACGTATCTTTTCTGGGGCTACCTAAAAACCGCACAAAATCGGAAAAGTTTTCGGTGTACATTTGGAGTTCGCCGTTTTTTTCTTTCATATAAGTTTGGAATACCGGATCGGGCATACAGGTGCTTAATAATGCGGTTGTATCGCCTTTTTCCATCGCTTCAAAAAACCGATTAATAACGGCTTTGATTGCCTTTTCGTCTTTTTGCGCCTGTATGATACACGGCATGGCCAATAAAATTAAAAAAAGTGTTATTTGTTTCATAGATATAAAAATTAAAAAATTGATGGAGTAATCTTAGGAAGGATGTCGAAATAAATTCCTTATAGCCTAAGTTTATCAATTAGTAGCGATAAATCGAGCAATTCCTGCTCTGTCATTTTATCTCCAATGACTTTACCATTATCTCCGTTCATCCTGTTGCCGACAGTATCGATAACCTCTAAGCCTTTTTTTGAAATAGAAACGACAACCATCCGGCGGTCTTCGTTGCTTGTGATGCGTTCTACCAACTCTTGTTCCCGCAGTTTTTCGACCAAACGACTCACATTACTGCTACGGTCGATCATCCTACTTTTGATATCCAATACAGAAAGTCCTTGGGGTGATCCCCGCAGGATACGCAAAATATTATATTGTGGATTGGTGAGTCCATAGTCGCGTAAGGCACGATTCATCAAACAATCAAGCCAGCTCGCTGTAAATAAGATATTCAATATCGCACGCGTTTGCGGAGGAATTGGCGTAGAGTTTTTTAATTCTTCTTCTAAGGTCATGCACGTCGTGTATTTAATGACGCAAAGATAAGTGTTTTAATCTTTAATTTTATGATTTATTGTGTGCTATCCTCTAACAATGTCTTGAAATTTACACTTTTACCATTTTCCATTTCCCCTGTTTGAACGCCCAAATAACCGCCAAAGCCAGCATTGTTTCAGCGGTAATGATGCTGATATACACACCTACTTGCCCCCAATGGAGTACCATCGCCAGTACCCATGCCAATGGAATTTCGACCAGCCAGAAAAAGATAAAATTGATGATGGTTGGTGTTTTGGTATTGCCAGCACCATTGAGTGCCTGCGAAAGGATCATTCCGTAGCCAAAAAACACATAACCCGCCGCTAAAAAGCGGAGGCCAAGTGTACCTGCTTCTAAGGCTCCGGCCTCGGTGGTAAATATGCCTATCAAGGCGGGTGCAAACACCATATACACCACACTTACGATGGTCATAAAAACTAAATTTAACTGACAAGCACGCCATACCGATTTTTCGGCGCGTTCGGGCAAGCCAGCACCTAGGTTTTGCCCAACCAAAGTAGCCGCAGCATTGGCCACACCCCATGATGGCAAAATGGTAAACACTATAATACGGATCGCAATGGTGTATCCCGCCGTTACTTCTTTCCCGATTTGGCCCAGGATAAAGATCATAAAAATCCAACTCGCGGAAGAAATAAGGTATTGCCCGGTACTGCCTGCGCCAATTTCCAGTAGTTTTTTGATGATGTCAAAATCGGGTTTCATTTGCGCCCATTTCAACCGCACTATTTTTCCAACATTAAACAAATTCCACAATTGATAAATAACACCCGTAGAACGCCCAATCGTAGTGGCAATACCCGAACCCAAAACGCCAAAAGCAGGTATAGGCCCGAATCCATAAATCAATGTTGGGCAAAGGATAATATTGATAATATTGGCAATCCACAAGGCGCGCATGGCCGTGGCAGCATCACCCGCGCCTCGGAAAATACCATTGAGCATCCAAAGCAGGAAAATGGGTAAATTGGCGGTAAACATGAGTTGGGTATAACGGTAGCCGCTTTCGACCAAAGCGGGATCTTTGCTCATAAGACCCAAAATATCTTTTGCAAAATAATAACCCGGAATAGCAATCAATGTGGATACAATTAGCCCAATAACAATGGTTTGCGCACCTGCTTTTGCGGCAGCCGCGCGGTCGCCCTCGCCCACGCGCCGCGCGACCATTGCCGTAGCGGCAGCACTCAATCCAATGGCCAATGAGTACATCAGGGTGAGTACGGATTCGGTGAGTCCCACGGTTGCTACGGCATCAGTGCTTATTTTGGAGACAAAAAAGGCATCCACAATGGCAAATAATGATTCCATGGCCATTTCGAGGATCATTGGGATAGACAGTAGCAAAATAGCCCTGTCAATACTGCCTGTGGTATAATCTTGCTCTTCGCCTTTGATGGCTTGTACAAGGATGCGCCAGAGTTTTAGCATTTTTTAATGATTTTTGTTCGTTTTTGTTTTGCGTGACATTTACGAAACCTCCAAGATTTCGTAAACGTGGCTTCTCATTTTGTGCTTTAAGTTATATTTTCATTTTTTTGAAGATTTAGATAAGTGGATATTGCTGATTTCGTGCTTTGCGTGACGTTTACGAAACCTCCAAGGTTTCGTAAACGTAGAGCCAAATTTTCGGTAGATTTGACATATAAAAAACCTTGGCACAAATATAAGTCGTATGAAGTAAAAATCATTGGTTTAAAAAAAAAGTTCCCGCCCTAATTCATATATATACGCACCCAATTTCCCTATATATACAAACAGTGGTGACACATAGACGCTTCGCGTGTATATATACCCTATATATAGGGACGTATATATACGGCTCCGCGCTATGCATGGCTTTTACGCGCTTCGCGCATAAAAAAAGGTGTGCCATTTTCGGATGGCACACCTTTTTTAGCAAAGTGTAAGAGGGTAAAAGGAATTAGAGGGTTATTTGGTCCTGGCTAGACGAAAACC
>JBEAVK010000020.1:0-34164 GCA_041160955.1 Bacteroidota bacterium | reverse complement strand
ATTTTGAATTGCTCGGATTTATTTGATTTTTGGGATTATTAAAAATTAAAACCCAATTTAAATAAAATTTTTGCCTCGGCTTCGCTCGGCAACCATTTGAGCGAAGCCGAGGCCGGTTGCCGAGCGAAGCCGAGGCAAAAAGAGATAACTACACTTTAATTAGTGTTTGTTCATAGTGTTTGTTTTTTGTTTTGTCCCTGTTGAGTAGCAAGTATTAAACAGGGATTTTTATGAAATAAATGTTAATTTGCCAAATAGATAGAACTAAATTGAAGTTTGGCACATTATTAGTTAATAATTAATTGCTTCATACAATAGAATGGTTTAGTGAAACGGCCCGGGGCGCAATTGCTACCGGGCTTATTTATTTTTGAGTTATACCGACCGCTCCTGATTTGCTTTTGAAAGACAAAAAGGGGGTTATAAGGGCGCAAAATATCCTATATCCAAGATCGTTTTTTCCTAGATTCATTCAACTCAGGTACTACTGCGAGATCAATCGCGCCTTAGCGGCCACCTATCTTATACCATAAATCATTGAGTGTTAGTTCAATAAAATCCAAACAGAGATGGGCTTTTTTGGTTAAAAGTTACTAACAATGCGTACATGTTTGATGTTACTTGTTACATTTGCGCCATGTCCCGAACTTTTAATCCCTTTCTTAACACACTAAAGTTCATACAACGATCGTGACGACAGAAGAAAATCGACGCCAGCAACGCGGGTGGAACGTCCTGAATAAGAAGCAAAAAAAATGGTTGCTTTCAGGAAGTATAGCCCTCGCCGCTGGCCTAATTATCGCCCCCCTCCAATCGAACCAAACGAGACAATCAGCTGCCTTAATACTATCACAGCCCCGCTTGGGTGCATTACCGATAGTACCCGACAATTTACGTTGGAATTTTGCGATGAATCAATTCCATTTAGTTGATTTGCAACTAAATCGAGGGGACATTCTTGGTAAAATATTAAACGAGCAAGGTCTTTCTTCCAAAGATATAATGGAGTTGGTAGAAAACTCCTCCAAAGCAGGGTTCAGCATTACCCGTATGCAAATCGGGAAAAAATTGAATTTTCTGACAGAGAAAAATGCTACTAAATCAGGGTTCATGGTGTATGAACCATCACCATACGAGTATATCGTTTTTTCGCTTAATGCGCCTTTTGAAGTAAAGATCATTAAGCGAGATGTGGAAACCCGTATGGTTACATCCGCAGGTGTATTGGAGTCTAGTTTTTGGCAAGCACTCGTGGATAATGACCTTTCCGACGAACTGGCCGATGGCATGATTGATGTATTGGCATCTTCGGTAGATTTTTATCACCAAAAGCAGGGCGACCGTTTCAAAGTAATGTACGAACAACATTTCGTAGAAGGAAAGGCTGTGGGTACTGGCAAAATTATCGCTGCTGTCTATGAACGTGATGGGAAAGAATACCATGCGTTTAATTTTGATAAAGAAGGCCTCTCTTGCAAATATTACGACATTGATGGCCGACCAGCGCGTAAAGCGTTCCTAAAATCTCCTGTTAAATTTAGCCGTATCAGTAGCCGTTATGACCTTAATCGTCTGCATCCTATTTTGGGTTACCACAAAGCGCATTTTGGCACAGATTATGCTGCTCCTTATGGTACACCAATTTTGGCTGTAGCAGACGGTGTTGTCGCAGAGGCTGCGCGCCGCGGTGGAAATGGCAATTTTGTCAAATTACGCCATGATAATACCTACGAAACCCAATACCTGCACATGCAAGGTTTTGCTAAAGGAATACGCCCAGGTGCTCATGTTGCACAGGGGCAAACCATTGGTTATGTAGGTTCTACGGGCTTGGCCACAGGGCCACACGTTTGTTTCCGATTTTGGAAAAATGGCCAACAGGTGGATCACCTCCGCCTCAATTTGCCATCACCAGAACCGATCAAAGGCGAAGACTTGAAGCAATACGAGGTAGTACGCAATAACTTGAAAGCGCAATTGGATGCTGTACCTTACCGTACCAGTGCCGAAATTGCTAAGAGCAAAAATGTAGTGCCTTAGTGTGCTATAAGTATTTTTTTGGGTTAAATACAAAAGGATTTGGGTATGCGTTTATGGACAAATACTCAAATCCTTTTTTTAAATAGTAAAAACGCAGCCGCTCCCATTTCGGACAAAAAAGGTTAGTTTTTGCTTTAAATATATGATTATGTTAGTTAAAAAGATCACTTCCTGCGCCCTGTTTTGTTGCGCAGTTATCCTCTTATCGGCTCAGCCGATTACGCCGTATCCCTATAAAATTCAAAAAGAGATTACCGACGATTCAGCAATGGTCGTGACGGCACATCCGCTGGCAACCCAAGTTGGGTTAGATATCCTCCGCAAAGGTGGTAGTGCCGTAGATGCTGCTGTGGCCGTACAGTTTGCCTTAGCGGTGGTGTATCCTCAGGCAGGAAATATTGGCGGTGGCGGTTTTTTGATCTACCGCAGTAAAAGCGGAATGACCGATGCGCTCGACTACCGCGAAAAAGCACCTGCTGCAGCAACAGATTCGATGTACCTCGATTCTGCTAAAAATGTGATTACTAAATTGAGCCGTTTTGGTGTTCTGTCGTCTGGTGTGCCCGGTACCGTAGATGGGATGTGGGAAGCACACAAAAAATATGGAAAACTCCCTTGGCCCGATTTGGTGAAACCCGCTACTATGCTGGCCGAAAAAGGTTTCCAAATTACCCAGCAAGAAGCAGATAACCTCAATGCGGAGCGCATGACTTTTGTGGTGAACTGTACTTTTCTTCCCGCTTTTGTCAAAATGGGGGCTTGGGCAGCAGGCGATTGGCTCATCCAAAAAGATTTGTCGAATACCCTAAGGCGTATTGAAGGAGATGGAAGAGACGGTTTTTATACCGGTGCTACCGCAGCCCTTATCCTGTATGATATGGAAAAGCGCAAAGGTTTAATTACCGCAAAAGACCTAGAAGGTTATAAAAGCGTATGGCGTAAACCAATGGAATTCAACTGGAAAGGCATGAAAATAACGACCATGCCCGCACCAAGCAGTGGTGGTATCATATTACAACAATTGCTGACCACCACATCGTGGCATCCCTTGAAATCGTTCGGGTTCCATTCAACAGCAGCCGTTCACCTGATGGCCGAAGCAGAGCGCCGTGCTTATGCCGACCGTTCGATGCACATGGGCGACCCCGATTTTTATAAAGTCCCTGTAAAAACTTTAGTGGATAGTGCATACCTCGCTGATCGTATGAAAACCTTTGATCCGTTAAAGGCTTCCCCAAGCGACGCTATCCCTCCGGGCAATATTAAAGAAAGCGAGCAAACAACACATTATTCTATTGTAGATAAATTTGGGAATGCCGTTTCTGTAACCACTACCCTAAATGACAGTTATGGCAGCCGTACTGTTGTGGCTGGAGCTGGTTTTATCCTGAACAACGAAATGGACGATTTTAGCGCAAAACCAGGCGTACCCAATATTTATGGTGCCATAGGTGGCAAAGCCAACAAAATTGAACCGGGCAAACGCCCGTTGAGCAGTATGACTCCAGTTATTATTGCCCAAAAAGGCAAACTCAGTATGGTACTAGGTACGCCCGGTGGTACTACGATCCCTACTTCTGTATTTCAAACCATCGTTAATGTATATGAATTTGGGTTACCACTGAAGGATGCCGTACATCAAAAACGCTTCCACCACCAATGGTCTCCCAATCATATTGCTATTGAAGAAGGCGCGCTTTCCGAGGAGGTAATTCAACAATTACAGGCCAAAGGCCATACCGTGGTGTCACGTGGCCCCATCGGACGGGTAGAGGCTATTATGGTATTGCCCAATGGCAAATTACAAGGCGTAGCGGACGACCGTGGCGATGATTGCGCGGGTGGTTATTAGAAATTGTCACCAGATTTACCTAGCATTACTACCGCCATACTCCGCACATCCTCCACCAGTACGGTTTTGAAGGGTTCTAATAGGCTCAAGTGGTGCTGTTCGAGCAAATCATCTAGTTTTTTTCTGGTCAGTAGAAACCGTTCGGTGTTATCGGGAAGGTAAAAGCGGCCATGCCCAAGCGGGACAATTTTACCTTCTAAGCCAACATCCGTAGTGACACGTATGAACAACGTGCCGCCAGGCCGCAGGACACGGATCATTTCGGCGAACATCTGCTCAAAATGCAACTCATTGTCCGCAAAATGCAAGACAGCACTACAAATAATATGATGAAAAAAGGCATCAGTGAATGGCAATGACTCCACAGCCGCCACCTGAAAACAATCGTCCCCAAGTCTCGGATAGTTTTCTCGTAAGGCTGCTACAGCTTCGGGGTTGCGGTCGGTACCAAATACACTAAAGCCTTGTTGTGCGAACCAATGTAAGTTGCGGCCACCGCCCGCACCTGCGTCTAAAATTTGGTCTAAAGGCGCATAACGCCCTTTCATAATTTGATCGAGCAGGTAAATATCGGTGTTACCTAAAAGCGAAGCAATCTGGCTCATCTGTTATTTTTTAAATAAGTACGAAATGTACGGAGAAAAGACTATGCTGAAAAATTTTTATCATAAACAATGTATTTATGTACTTTTGCACACTAATCAGTGCAGTAATGCAGCCGGAGGCCACTATATTTCGACTAAAAGCATCATATCATCGAATATCAACGTTTTGTTGCAACGTTTTGTGATAAATTTACACCTTATAAAGACTTATTAAGTCGGAACTATACATTTTACAGTAAACATTAAATTTTTAACTATATCGTTCTATGAAAAGCAAATTATTACTATTGTTCTTATTTTCTTTTTCGATACTCCGGGCGCAGGAGTTTTTCAAATCTATCCCAGTGGATCAGTTGCCCGCTACCGAAAATGGTAAAGCCCGCACTTGGATGCCTACTGCGTACAGTGCGTGGCAATTGAATTTGAGTGCGCTCTCTGCGGCGATTCAATCCGCTCCGATGGAGTTTACTACTGCTGCTTACTACAATAATACATCGGTAGTAGCCATTCCGCAACCCGATGGACGCACAGAGGATTTTGCTATATTTAAGGTGCAATCTTGCGAACAAGCGATTTACGACAAACACCCCGAAATTAGGACTTTTGCGGGTCGCTCGGTGAGTAATCCTGCCAAAACAATCCGTGGTAGTATCACGATTCGTGGTTTCCGTTTGATGATTAACGAGGAAGACAAAAGTACTTCTTTTGTAGAACCTTATTTAGAGGGCAATACAACGTACTATTTGGCATACAGGGTAAGTGCTGTTGCAAAAGATCTTTTCCCGCAAGGCTTGTCGCGTGGTGTTGCACCCAATGCGCCTGAGAATACATTGCCCGATGTAGCGGCTTTGGCTACTACAAGTGGTATTTCGGAGCGGAGTGCCGAGTTGGTGCAATTAAAAAAATACCGCCTTGCGGTTTCGTGTACCGGTGAGTTTGGCCAAGATCATGGTGGTACCAAAGAAGGTGCCTTTGCTGGTATTGTAGAATACGCCAACTGGACAAGCAGTCTTTTTGAAAGAGATATGGCTTTGCGCCTAGAATTGGTGGCAGGAAGCGAAGAAGTAGCCTATTTTGATCCAGTAACAGATCCATTCGAAAGTACCAATCCGCTTTACTTATTGTCAAGAAATGGACTGGTTATCAATGGTTTTATCGGTATTAATAATTACGATGTTGGGCATAATTTTTCTCGTTATGATCCTGCTACTGCGGGTGGAATCCTTGGTGTAGCGGGTGCTATCGGCAATGGTTGTGTACAAAGTAACAAAGCAGATGGCGTTTCTACTGGTTTTAAAAACATCGATTATGGTGGTAATTTTGTTAATACGATCGGACAGGAAATTGGACACCAATTGGGAGGGGGACATACTTGGAACCGCTGCGCCGGCGGTAATGGCCGTAATGGAGCGAGTGCCTTTGAACCGGGTAGCGGCTCTACCATTATGTCGTATGGCGGTGCTTGTGGTAGTGACAATATACAATCTGATTCTGATTTGTATTTCCACGCGGGATCTATTGAAGAGATTACAGCCTACTATACCTTCTTTTTTGGGGCTACTTGTGGTACTTTTACAGAAACAACCAACCATAGACCCGAAGTGCAACTACCTTATACCAACGACTTTTTTATCCCAATCAAAACCCCATTTGAACTCGATGGTAGTGCTACAGATGAAGATGGCGATGTCATTTCTTATTGCTGGGAGCAAATGAACACAGGGCCCGAAACGCCTTTGCAAACCCCAGTGGGTAATTCCCCATTGTTCAGGACTTTTCCACCGAACGATAAAACCAATCGTTATTTCCCAGCATTGGGTACGGTATTGTCCAATACTTTTGATGAAACAGAGCAGTTGCCTACTTATTCTCGCGACATGGATTTCCGCCTTTCGGCACGGGATAATCGCCCGAGTGATGGCGGTACCAATTGGGCCGATGTGTCCTTCCGTGCAACAGATTTGGCCGGACCATTTGTGGTGATGCAACCCAATGTAGCGGCTGTATCTTGGAAAAGTGGCGAATATGCGGATGTGAAATGGGATGTATCTAATACCTTCGCCGCACCGGTTAGTTGTAAAAAAGTAAATATTCGCCTCAGCACCGATGGTGGTCTTACTTGGCCTACTACACTCGCTGCGGGAGTGACCAACGATGGCGAACATACCATAAGCGTACCCAATATAGCGACCACCAAAGCCCGTATCCGTGTTGATGCAGCAGATAATATTTTTTATGATGTTTCCAATTTTAATTTTAAAATAGAAGCACCCACGCAGCCTTCATTTACGGCGGCGATGAGCGAAAATTCAGGTACGCTTTGCTTGCCCAATACTTTCACCGCCGAAGTACTCACGGCTGCTGTTTTGGGCTTTAGTAATACTGCAACGATTGAAATTATTGGGGGTAATTTGCCACCTACTGCAACGGCATCTTTAAGCAAAACAACTGTACAGCCGGGTCAATCGTCCACGCTCACAGTAAATATGTCCAATGTAACACAGGCGGGTACATTCACATTTGATATCAAAGTGAGTGCTGCGGGTGCTACAGATGTTATTTTCCCTGTAACAATTACAACGATTACCAATGATTTCTCCACGATGGCGTTACAATCACCTTCCGATGGTAGTTCTGATTTGGTGCAATCGCAAGTATTACGTTGGACAAAGGCCGCCGATGCCGAAAGTTATAACCTCCAACTGTCCACCAGTGCGTCTTTTGCACCGGGTACGATTGTCGCTACCAAAAGTAATACACAAGTAGATACGTTCAAAATACCTTTCCTTCTGGAGAAAAGTAAGGCTTATTTCTGGCGCATTCGTCCCAATAATGCTTGTAGTCCACACGCTTGGACAGAGCCGTATTTCTTTTCTACGCTGACAGAAAGTTGTGCTAATTTCGGCCCTGCTGATCTACCTAAAAGTATCGCGCCAGGTATATCTTCTGTCATAGAATCAAAAACAGAATTACTATCCAATACCATCATTACGGATATTAATATCAAACAATTGAAGGGTTTCCATGGCGAGTTTTCCGATTTGGATGTACGCTTGATTTCACCAGCGGGTACCGAAGTAACCCTGTTCAAGAGCAAATGCCAAGGGTATAATGGCGTTTTTGATTTGGCGATTGATGATAGTGCTCCTACCTCATTCGTTTGTCCGCCTAGCAATCTAGGTAACTCTTATGTGCGCCCACAAACCCCATTGGCTGCCTTTATTGGTCAAAGCGCGCAAGGTATCTGGACATTGCGCCTCAAGGATGTACTGGCTGGCGAAGGCGGTACTTTGGAAGCGTTACAATTTGATATTTGTCAGTCGGTGGAAGTAAATCCACCAACGATTGTCACCAATAATATCCTTGGCTTGGATAATGGAACGAATAAGGTTGTTTCTTCCGATTACTTGTTGATCAATGATATTGACAACACCAGCGACCAATTGGTATTGACCTTATTAACAGTGCCGTACCATGGCTACTTGGCTAAAGACGGCTTTGCTTTGGTGCAAGGTGATAAATTCACTCAATCGGATATCGACAATGGCATTATCCGTTACTACAATGATGGAACAGGGGCAACCAGTGATTATTTCCGTTTTGTGGTGAGCGATGGCAATGGTGGCTTTTATGGTACACCTACTTTCTTAATCCAAATCACGGTAGATGCACCTGAATTGGCGGCCAACAACTACGCTTTCCGTCTTTTACCCAATCCTGCTCAGGATGCAGTTTGGATTACGCTCGAGCAACCTGTAATGGACGACTTGAGTATTTTGGTGTATAATACATCGGGACAATTGGTGCGCTCGGAGGTAATAGCCCGTGGCAATACACGCCACCAAATTACGATGACTACTTTGCCCCGTGGTATGTATTTTGTTCAGGCCAGCGGTAAAGATGGTGTGCGCGTGGAGAAGTTGATGTTGAAGTAATTATTGCATAATGCTGTAATATTGTCGGCAAGGCGAGACATCCAATTATTGCCAACTAGTTTTTTAATCTATCGACCGAGGGGACTTACTTGCTAAAAGTGGGGACAGAGGTGGCGAAGTTTGTGAAACAATAATTTAAGTGGTAGGTGATTAAGTGAGTAGGAAATCACTCAATCACCTATCACCTGAAAAAAAGGGGGCACTTTCGTTGGAATGTGACCCCTCAGTACTCTGGGCATTTAGCCTGTCATTCGGTTGGTTTTAGGGTTCAAAAAGAATATTCATATCAAAATTATTGTCAACTAAACCCAAACTGTGTTCGTTAACCTTAACGCCGTAAGTGCTGACAACGCTTAGAAAAACATGCTTCTGTGTCTTGGTCAAACGCTTGAAAAGACTGGTGCGCTCCCGCAATTCTGATGCATCTGATTTGGATAAGACCCATTCGGCACTATAAAATTTCATTTCAAAAAGGTTAATTGTTTGGTCGTTTCTGTCCAAAACAAGATCTATTTGAAGCCCCGACTCTTCTTCTTTGCCTTTATGTGTATAGCCAGAAGATTCAGAATAAATGCCTGAAATGCCCAACGCTTTTTTTATTTGAGACAGGTGTTTAAGACAAATACTTTCAAAAGCATAGCCACTCCAACTCTTCCAAGACTGGGTTTGACTCAAATGCTGCCATATCTCCTTGCCTTGAAGGCGTTGATCTTCAATGAATTGTAGATAAAAAAGCGAATATTCATCGGTCAATCGGTAGAGCATGTCTTTTTTCTTTTTGCCAAAAGGATAATAAGATGATATAAACCCACAATTTTCCAATTCGTCCAATACATCTGATAAACCGCCACCTGCCTTTATTTTAGTCGCTGTGATGATTTCGGAGCGCGTCATACCTTTCCATTTTTGGGCTAACGCTCTCACAACAGAAATATGCACTTCCGCGTGTTCAAATAAGGCAGAATAGAGTTTGGAAAATTCATCTTTTAAAAGCCCGCCCTGAGCAAAACAGATAGCATCTATATTTTGAATGGCACTTTTACCTGCTTCAATCGCTTTCAAATAATGCGGAATACCGCCCATTGCCATATAAAACTGTAAGGTCTGATAGCGGTTAAAATTCACACCGCGTTCTGTGAGAAAAATTTCTGTTTCATAGAGCGTAAAAGATTGTAAATCAATACGTTGAGTAATGCGATTGTGCAAGCCGCCTTTGTTGAAAACGACTTTCTGAATCATCCAGGAAGCGGCTGAACCGCAAATAACAACGACTATATTTTTACGACTTGCCCAGTTATTCCAGAAAAAACCCAGTGCTTCGAGAAAACCAGATTTAGGGGTTGCCAACCAAGACAACTCATCTAAAAAAATAACAGATTTTTCTTTTTTCTCCACCGCTTCGAGTGCTGCCGTGAGTTGCCAAAAGGCATCCATCCAATTCGTCGGTTTTGCTTTTGGTACTGTTGCGCCAAAAGTTAGTCGAAGCTGGGTATGAAAATTTTTTATTTGAGTGGCTTGAGTGGCATCCGGTGTGCCTGTCAATTGAAAATCAATGCGATTTTCATAAACAGAGCGAATTAAAAAGGTCTTGCCAACCCTTCGCCGCCCAATAATCGCCACCATTTCAGGTTCTGACGAGTTCAAGGCTTTTAAAAGAATTTCTTTCTCTTTCAGCCGCCCAATCAATTTCGTTGTAATGTCCATATTTAAAAAACTGCTTGATAGCGTGCCAAATGTAGGTTTTAAAATTCACATTTGGCAGCATATAAATTTTTTTAAAAAAAAAAATTAGTTTTATTGAAAAAGTTAAACCTTCT
Organism: Bacteroidota bacterium; assembly: GCA_041160955.1. Classification (GTDB taxonomy): domain Bacteria; phylum Bacteroidota; class Bacteroidia; order Chitinophagales; family Saprospiraceae; genus M3007. Next base: position 23,915 of record JBEAVK010000020.1, on the reverse strand, counting down.
TACTCATTGATTATCAATGTTTAAAGCGTCGAATAGTTGGGAACAACTATATGTTCCTTATTTTATTCTTCTTATGGCAATAATACATTTGTCGCAGTCGCCTCTACTGGTACAGGCAATGACAATCTCCTCACTTGGCAAACGGCAAGCGAAGTGAACAACAGCCACTTCGACATCGAGCGCAGCACCAACGGCAGCACTTTCCACAGCATCGGGCAAGTGAAGGGCAACAACAAGCCGAGTCGCTATCAATATGTGGATGAAAATCCCCTTTGGGAGGCCGGGGGGCTTTACTACCGCCTCAAACAGGTGGATTTTGACGGCACGGAGACGTACTCCAAAATCGTCAGCGTATCGCAGAAAGACACGGGCAAAGGCTTGAAAGTGTATCCAACCTTGGGCTCCAACGGCATTTTGAGTATCGAAAGCCCACTTTTGGAGTTGGAGACTGTAGATATTCAAGTGTTCAATCTTACAGGACAACAGGTTTTGAACGCCAAAACGCTCCCTCCAGGGGTTGGGGGGCTGGATGTGTCCGCTTTGCCGCAAGGGACTTAACTGCTGAAAGTGGGAACGGAAGTGGCGAAGTTTGTGAAACAGTAAGGGAAGTGGTGGAGGTGCTATTGACGGGGATGATTTGAAAGCACCTCGTCCATTTTTGTCCAAAATGCGGAGGTTGGGTAAATGTGGAATAGACTTTTTCTATATTGAAATCAATCCCCTCACCTAGCATATAATTAAAATATACTATCGCGTTGTAGCAGATCCATAAACTCGATGGCGCCTTTTTTATTAAGGTGAATAAGATCACCAAAGCAAGAAGGATCTGTGAGTGCCTGACTATAATCTCTAACAGTTAACCCTGTACTTTTTTCTACGGACGTGCGCAAATCAGTCAAATTACGCCAATCGCGCACCATACCTGGATAAAATGGCCCAATGACCAATTCGATGGGTGCACCAGCTTGTTGTGCAATACGCACTGTTTCCGCAAGTTGTTGCACCCATTTTTCTTTTACTTTAATATAAAAAGTATCTAAGGGTACGGTAGCGGCTGTTGTAGCCAAAATTTGTCGATCAACAATCCAGTCTTTATCGGTTTTATTGCGATAATACGCCGACCGCTGATATACTTCGCTGTTGTGTGCAAATAAATCGGAAATTTTTGCCCCCCAAAACACATCAGCAGATCGCCCATGAATCAAAGTATCGAGCCTTTGAGAAGCGTTTGCGTAGCATACAAAACCAGCAATCAATTCCTTGTTGTCGCGGTCGAGCATTGTAATATCAAGAATGATCGTGGGCTTGTTGGGATAGTGCTCCAGGTAATCAGCAATCAGGTTTTTGGCCAAATTTATTGGCATTCCGTTATAACTCAGGTTGGCTGTTTTTTTTCCTGTAATGGCCTCCACATGAGGTTGATAAAAAGATAAGCCCCTCGAATTTCCCACAAAAAGAATATCCGCCGATGCCGTTCCATTGTACAGTTGGGTATAACGGAATTGGCTATCTTTAGTGAAATAAGTTAAAAAAGCACCTGCCAAGCGATCGCCTGCAAATACGGTAATCAACAAAAGACAAAACCAAATCATCGCTTTTTTCATGGTGCAAAAGTAGTGTAAAGGTCAATTGTTTTTTCTACATTTGCGTCAAATATTAATATCGTGCAACCAATTAGAATTGATGTAGCTAAAGTATTAGCAGAAAAAAGTCCCACTGTCGCGCGGTTTATGCCACGTTTTATACTGAATTGGCTACGACGTACTATTCACGAGGACGAGTTTAATATAGGTTTGGAAATCTCCAAAGATATGAAAGACCTTGATTTTGCCTCTTGGGTACTCCAATACCTACAAGTAAATGTGCACAGTAAAAACCGCGAAAACATCCCTACAGAAGGTGGTGTCATTGTGGCCTCCAATCATCCATTGGGCGGTGTTGATGGCGTTGCTTTGATGCAGGAGGCCGGTAAGGCTCGTGCTGACATTCGCTTTGTGGTGAACGATATTTTGACAAATTTGCCCAATTTTGAAAAAATTGTGGTGGGTGTAAATAAGCATGGCACTAACCCTCGTGCAGGGTTGGAAGCCATAGAAAACGCCTATTCCAGTGGTTGTACCATCCTAATTTTTCCTGCTGGCTTGTGCTCCCGCCAGCAAGACGATGGTGCTATTATGGATTTGGTATGGCACAAGAGTTTTGTGGCTCGTGCGCAAAAATATAATCTGCCAATAGTACCCACTTTTATTCAAGGAAGGAACTCTAATTGGTTTTACGGATTGGCTCGTTGGCGCAAAAAATTAGGCATTAAAGTCAATTTGGAAATGTTTTATTTGCCAGATGAGATGTTCAAGCAGCGCGGTCAAGAAATTAATATTACCTTTGGACGACCCATACCGCCTTCGGTATTCGATAAAAGCCGAAAACCAGACGATTGGGCAGCCTTGCTTCGCGAGTTTGTCTATGTATTCCCCACCAGTGAAAATCTTTCTTTTGAAGATTTTGTAAAAAACAAATAGCAAATAATTTGAAACCCGTAATAGCACCCGTTGATCGACAATTGATCGAATCTGAATTGAATTCGGAGCGATTTATCCGTCCTACGCATTATTTGGACAACGAGATTTATATCATCAATGGTAACGATTGTCCCAATACCATGCTCGAAATTGGTCGGCTGCGCGAGGTGTCTTTCCGAGCAGGCGGCGGTGGTACAGGTAAAGAGACCGATGTGGATAGTTTTGATTCTGGGCAATATGCTTATAATCAATTGATTGTTTGGGATCCTTCTGTGAAGGAAATTGTAGGTGGATACCGCTATGTGCGTTGTATTAAAAACCGAGACGAGGCCGGGACTTATCACCTGAGTACGTCCGAGATTGTGGATTACTCGGAACAGTTAAAACAAAATTATTTTCCTACCACTATTGAGTTGGGGCGTAGCTTTGTACAACCTATGTTCCAACCTCGTGCAGAGAACAGGCGTAATTTGTTTTCATTGGATAATCTTTGGGACGGCTTAGGCGCACTCACCGTATTATACCCACAAATTGAGTATTTTTTTGGTAAAATTACCATGTACAACACTTATAATAAGGAAGCACGCGACCATTTGCTCCGGTTTATGCACCATTATTTCCCCGATCCCGACAAAATGGTTATTTTTCCACATCCACTGGAAATGGAGTACGATTGTACGGAATTTATGGCTGAGATAAAGGATTTGCCCTACGAAAAGGGGTACGTGGTTATGAATAAAAAGGTGCGCTCGTTAGGCGAGAACATACCGCCTTTGTTCAACTCCTATATGAGCCTATCGCCGACGATGAAGACTTTTGGTACAGCCGTGAATCCACATTTTGGTGCCGTAGAAGAAACCGGTATTATGGTGACAATTAAAGATATTTATCCCGGCAAAAAGGATAGGCACATCAATAGTTATTTGGATTATTTGGATACTAAAAAATAGTACAAGAGGCGTTTCTTGGGTAATAAGTATTTGGACGCAATTAATTTTATGTCGAAGTACTTAAAAAAAAATGAGTCACCCCGAAAATCGGGATGACTCATTTTTTTATCAATTATGTGTAATAAACCTATTAATAAAAATTAGAACGGTTGTCACTTATATTAGCCGCTTTCTTTAAGGAATTGACTAAACCAGAACGTATCGTTGTTTGTGCAGTAGAGTTTGCCTGACGACGGAACATTGTTAAGTCTGGCGGTGTTGTTACCGCTGCTGGGCTAGAAATTGGTTGTACTACATAAACACCTGTTTTACCCGCAATTGGTTTGCTGGTTTCGCCTTGTTTCAATGCGAATACAGTACCTATTACACGAGGCTCCGAACCACCTTTTGGGGTATTTACCTGCATCATATTAGCACCTACGGCTGTATCAACAGTCATTGCGTATGCTGCGGCTGCTGCGGAAAGATCAGAAGCACCTTGTAATTTTGCTTTAATCACTTCTGCTTTTTTACGGTTCTTGATTTCCACATCCAATTGACCATTAGATTTCAAACTGGCTACCGTAGCACTACCTTTTGGATTAACAACCTTGAGTGCTGCAACAACATATTTTGAGTCGAAATAACCGCCATTTGCATCGGCAATTGTAAATACTTCCTTCGACACTTCACCTGGATCCGTGTCTTTATTGTATGCCCACTTTACAATATCGCGTGCATCTTTACCGCTACCCAACAAACCGAGGCTGAAATCGCTGGCTTTTAATGCCTGCGAAGCTTCTAGTGCGATGTTCATCGCTTTTGATTTTTCCTCTAAACCAGCCAATGTTTTTGTAGAATTGACCAATTCTAGTGCCTTATCTTTTATTGTTTGTTGCGTGTTCTTAGATGGGCGGATCAATTCACTAATATAAGCAGCCTTTACAGATGCCTGATTAGTAATGAATTTTTTACCCGTAATTTCAATAAGGTGTACACCAAACTGAGTCGTTACCTTATATAATTTGCCTTGTTCGCCTGTATTAAAACATACATCGTTGAACTCAGGTACCATCATACCATTAGCAAAAAAGCCAAGGTCACCACCTTTTGCGCCCGAACCTGGGTCTTCGCTATTGGCTTTAGCCACCACATCAAATGTTGCTTTGCCCGATGAAATGACGGCCTTAAGACTATCAATTTTCGCACTTGCTGTAGCAGGGTCACGTACTAAAATATGGCGTGCTTTTACAGAGTCTGGCAGTACTCTACGACCCAATATTTTAGCAATCGTCCAACTGCCACCATCTAAATATGGACCGACAACAGAGTCCAATGGCGCAGACATCAACTGATCTGCGGCGGCAGCAGGCAATGCGCTTTTCGGTTGGTATGCTGTACCGTAAGAGCCATCTTTATTTATTACATATAGAGAATCGCCCTTAATGCGCAAATCATTGACATAACCTGCAACTTTATTCTTCGACTCAAGGGAGTCGGCAGCAGTAGGTAATACATTGAACGCGACATAATTAAGTACGCGGGTTTCTTCTGCATTATCGTATTGGCGCGGATTTTCTTTCAAGTATGCCGCATAATCATCATCAGAAACCTTAATATCTGTATCTGGTACCTTGTCATAAGGTACACGCACATAAAGGTAATCCACCCTTTGGCTGTTTTCAGCGAAAGTTGTTTCTGCCTGCCATGTAGGAGTATGGATACCCTTCATAATCATCGCCGTCATTTTGTCTTGAAGGCGTTGTTTAATGATCTCATTTTCTTGGATAGACCAACGTGTGCGGAACTCAGCATATTTTTCGTCATTCAAGGTACCTTGCGCAATAGCATCTTTGATTTGCAAAAGGTTGTTCATGTCCACCTGACCATTTTGGCCGCGGAAGCGCTCTTGTATCACGGGGCTAAGGTTTGTACCAAACTGTAGTTCCATCAATTCATCTTTCGCTACACCTAAACCAAGCGGTTCAGCATGTTCACGTATGATAGCGTCTTCGACGAATTGATTCCAGACTTGCTGGCGAACTTGGTAATCATTGTTACCTGGAGTATTAGCGTAGATCGTTGCTTTGTAGCGTTCAAAGTCCTCGCTACGGATATCTTTGCCATTTACTTTGCCTAAAGTGTTTGCATCTGCAGCACTATACTTCTGACTGTTGGATACTATGTCCATCAAAATGAAGCCCCCAAGGGCTAATACCATCGTTGTAATAAGAATCCAACCGCGTTTTCGAATCGAACCGATTAAAGCCATTTTAGCGTAATTATTTGATAATCAATATTTTATAAAAAAAATCCCTTCGCTTTTTAAAAAGCAGTCGCAAAGGTAAACTTTTTTAGATTAAAAAAAGGTGTATTTTTATATGGTTTTTGTGAAAAATGCTAAAAAATAACTAGAGCGCATAGAGTATATGTAGTTTTTTACACAACTATTGGTAATAATGCAACAAACCGACCTGCAAATTATCATATATTTAGTCACAAATTTGGAAATTTGATTTATTCCAATTAACTTTGCGCTAATAACGTATTTAGATTTTTATTTTTATGCCAAACGTACATTTACTAGAGCCTTTGTCGGAGCAGGAACAGGATAACGAGCGCAAACTCATCAACTCGATGTACCGCGAACTACTCCGTTGCTTAAAGACACCGATGAACGAGACAGACCAACTGCTCGTCCGCGAAGCATTTGAATTGGCTGCCGAAGCACATAAGGTGCAACGTCGCAAAGATGGCACACCGTATATTACACACCCTATTCAAGTGGCTCGTATTTGTGTAGAGGAAATTGGGCTTGGTCCTACAGCAGTTGCCTGTGCACTTTTGCACGATGTGGTGGAGGATACGGATATCACACTGGAAGAAATTAGGCAAAGATTTCCAGACTCAAAATTTCCAGACAAAAACAATAAAGAACCCGATCCCAAAGCGAAAAAGATCAAAGAGAGCAAAGAGACAAAGATCAGAAGCCGCGTGGCTAATATTGTAGAAGGGCTTACTAAACTGGATAGCCTCCACGAGTACCAATACCCGCAAGCCGAAAATATCCGTCGTGTACTGGAATCCATGCTCACCGATGTACGCGTGGTACTCATCAAAATGGCCGACCGCCTTCATAATATGCGTACCATTGGTGCTATGTCGCCCGAAAAACAATTAAAAATTGCAGCAGAAACAGATAGTATTTATACTCCTTTAGCACACCAATTGGGGCTTTATAAAATCAAGACAGAGTTTCAGGATAATTTTTTAAAAATAACTAACCGCCCTGCTTACCAAAACCTAAAAGATAAACTTGCAGAGACCAAAGAAATTCGGGAGCAATATATTGCCCAGTTTATCGGGCCGATTAAAAACCAGTTGGAGGAATATGGCCTTAAAGCCGAGGTGTTTGGCCGTCCGAAAAGCATTCATTCGATACACGATAAAATGGTCAAAAAAAAGGTCGAATTTGAACAAATTTATGACCTTTTTGCCATTCGAATTATCTTAGATGTGGAATCGAAGCAAGAACGTATGGCTTGTTGGCAAGCGTATGCCGTAGTAACGGATTGCTACAAACCCATTCCGGAGCGTCAGAAGGACTGGATTTCGATACCCAAAACCAATGGATACGAATCCTTGCATATTTCGGTAATAGGCCCCGAGGGCCGATTTGTGGAAGTTCAAATTCGGACCAAACGCATGGACGATATTGCCGAACGGGGCTTTGCAGCGCATTGGAAATACAAGGGCGTACAGGGCTTTGGCTCACAAGCCAATGTATTTGACAGGTGGTTGTCCGATCTTCGCGAAAACCTCAAGGATAAGAACAATCCTGTAGAATTTATTGCGGATTTCCAAAGTGCTATGTATGTAGAAGATGCAGTTCAGGTATTTACCCCAAAAGGTGATATCAAGATACTTCCACGTGGTGCCACAGCACTGGATTTTGCATTCGCTATACACTCTAATGTAGGTAGTGCCTGTCAGGTAGTAAAAGTACATGGCGTATTGCAGCCATTCAATTACAAAGTACAAACAGCAGATCAGATCGAGATTATTACCAATAAAAACCAAAAACCTACCGAGGACTGGTTGCTATATGTCGTTACCAGTAGAGCAAAAACAAGGATTAAGGCCGCTCTTAATGAGGAAAAACGCCTTCGAGCAGCCGATGGTAAAGAAATACTCGCCCGCAAACTGCATAACATGTTTAAGGTAACGGTGGACGACAATGTAGATCAGTTATCCAAATGGCTTAATTATCCAAATAGATTGGAATTCCTTTGCGCTATTGCACTGGGGCAATTCAATTTTTCCCAATTGAAAAAATTCAAAGTGGATGGAAATTACCTCACTCAACCAGAGCCTGCGCCAAAGCAAGACAACGAAGCGCAACCTAATGAAGTGGGGCAACCAATACCTGTAAAAGGGCGTACCCGTAAAAAAGCAGGTCTTTCGCAAGCGGTTATTATCAATGATGAACCGGGCGTATATTATGGTTACCAGTTTGCCAATTGCTGCGTACCCATTCCCGGTGAAGCTATTTTTGCTTACCTCAATGCCGATCAAACAGCCAATATCCACCGCGCAACATGCAGTAATGCCAAGTTTTTGCTCTCTAACTACGCTTATCGTATTCTTAAAGCGGAGTGGGGTAATGTAGTACGCGATAAATTTGAAACAGAACTCATTATTACTGGCCGCGATATTGGACGGGGCGTTATCCATCAGGTGAGCGGATGTATCGAGAGTTTGGGGATTAATATGCAATCATTCAATATGAGCGGCGATGAAGGCGGGCTGTTTCAGGGCAATGTGATATTGGAAGTAAGTACTCCCGAGCACTTGAATTTGGCTATTTCGGCCTTGAAGAGTTTCGATTATGTAATTGATGTGAAAGAAATAAGGCTGGAAGCACCATAAAATTATGAAAACGCCAATACTAGTCACATTACAGAAATTATTTCGCCTTGCAGGGCGTGTACAAGAAAGCGGTCATTCTATTGATCAAATACTTGAGCATAAAGCACAAAACCACTCTTCGAGGCGACAATTCCTGAAATATAGCGCTCAAACAGCTGCGATTTTAGGAACAACTGGTATGAGTTGGAAGACTGCACTACAAACAGATAAAAAGATAGCCATTGTCGGTGCGGGTATAGGCGGACTGAGTGCAGGCTGGCATTTGAAAGAAAAGGGAGTTACTGCTACCATTTTTGAAGCCGATAAACGTGCAGGCGGACGTATAAAAACACACCATTCTTTTGCAAACAATACCCTTTCTACGGAATTGGGTGCCGAATTTATTGATACCAACCACGAAGATATGCTTTTTTGGGTTGAAAAACTAGGCTTTAAAGATCAACTTATTGATGTTTCCCTAGATACTTTTGGCCAAAAAGAAACCGTATTTATCAATGGCCGACACTATTCGGAAAAAGAAATTATCACAGATTTGACGGCGGCCTATCCCAAAATTTTGAAAAATCGCAAAAAACTAGACACGCGACGAGGCAAAAAGATAGATCAGTGGTCTATGGCAGAATATATAGACAAAATGCCTGTTAGTGATTGGATGAAACAACTACTGGATATTACTTATACCGCCGAAAACGGGCTTGATACAAGTGAGCAATCTGCGGCTAATTTATTGAGTCTATTAGAAATAAAAAATGACGCATACCTGCCATATAGTGATAGCGATGAGCGTTTCAAACTCCGCGGCGGTAATGATCAAATACCACAAGCCTTAGCGCGTAGGCTTTCCAATCAAATTCGGTACGAACATCGTCTTTTATCTTTGCGCGAAAACGCAAACCAAACGATTACCCTCACTTTTTCGGAAAATGGCACCACCCGCGAAGAAAATTTTGATGCTGTAATTATGACCATTCCTTTTACCATACTCCGCGATTTGGATATTAAAATGGATTTACCGCCGCTAAAAAAAGAAGTGATTAAGTCGCTCGGTTATGGTACTAATGCAAAATTCGTGTTTGATGTAGAACAACGGTTTTGGCGCAGCAAGGGTTATCAAGGATACCTGTTCAACGAAGTGATCCAAAATGGATGGGACAGTAGCCACATGCAAAATAATAACCAAGGCACTGGGATTTATACCTGTTTTATGGGTGGAACAGCAGGCCGGAATATGACTAAATCCGAGCAGGGTAAGTATATTAATGCTGTTTCTTCGGCATTCCCTACATCCGCAATCAATTTAACCGGAACCTCAGAAATGGCGGTGTGGGTCAATAATCCGTATTCAAAAGCGAGTTATTCCTGTATGAAACCTGGACAAAATACCCGTTTTCACGGCGCAGCATTCGAGCCGGTACGCAGGTTGTATTTTGCAGGAGAGCATTGTAGTTCCGATTATTGGGGATTTATGAATGGTGCCGCAGAGACCGGAAGACGGGCGGCAGAGCGTGTAATGGTTGATTTGTAAGTACTTACAAGGTACTTATATCTCGTTGGCATCCTTTAAAAAAGGAAACTGCGCCCGGTATTTTTGCTGCTGCGCTAAGTCTAATTCAACGGTTACTACTTGTTCTGAATACGCGGCGCAAGAAAGCACCTGACCTGCACAGTCTATCATAGTACTATCGCCACTATAAACCAGTCCTTTACCATCTATGCCTGTGATATTTACACCAACGGTATAGCATTGGTTTTCAATTGCGCGGGCCATTAATAGACTTTTCCAATGGTGGATACGCGGTTGTGGCCAATTGGCTACATAAATTAATAGGTCGTATTGCTTTGTTGGATCAAGGGGTTGACGCGCCCATTCAGGGAAACGCAGGTCATAACAGATCAATGGTCGGATACGCCAACCTTTCCACTCAATGAATATGTGCTCTTGTCCTGCTGTAAATACTTTGTCTTCGCCCGCCAATGCGAAAAGGTGTTTTTTATCGTATTTAAAAAACAGCCCATCAGGCTGCATCCAAATTAATCGGTTATAAAACTGTCCATTTTCCGAACACATAAAACTACCAACAACGGCCGCGTTTGTTAACCTCGACTGTGCTTTCATCCATTGAAATGTTGCGCCATCGTGTGCTTCGGCGAGGGTTTCGGCGTTCATCGAAAAACCCGTAGAAAACATCTCTGGTAAGATGATAATATCGGAATTATGGGCAAGCGGTTTTATTTTAGCAGCCAGCATGGCGCGATTGGCTTCGGCCTGTTCCCAGTGGAGCGCAGTTTGGATGAATGAAATTTTCATACTGCAAAAGTAGGCGAATTATAGGAACTATTCAGTCCAAATTAGAGGGAAAGTTACTGTACTCATTGCATAGCACTATGAGCATACTATACGATTTTTATACACAAACCCTACAACGCCGAAGTATCAGCAATCGTTTTTTGTCCTACGTACATAAAATACCTCCACCAGCCAAAATATGTCTTATGTACCGATTGATGGACAGCCGAAAAGCGCGTTGCAGCAAAAGGCAACAAATGACCGTCCATTCGTACATGGTTAAATCCCATCCAGCGTTCCATCCACTTAAAAGGCGTATCGTGAAAATCCACAATAGCGATATATCCGCCTACTGGTAAATCTTTCCAGGCCTGTTCAATGGCTGCTTCCCAACCCGGATTGAACATGGTGAGTGCATAAGAGTACAAAATTACTTGTGGCGTAGTGGGTAATTCCGATGGGTATGCTGTTTCTAATAATTGTACTCTATGCTGGTTTTGGAACAGCGTTTTTGCCGCTTTTTCGAGCATATCTCTTGAAACATCAATGCCCAATAGTTGCGCGGAGGGAAATTGATTGGCTATTTCGTTCAAGTTTCTTCCGGTGCCGCAGCCAATTTCTAAAAACGTAGCATTGGTCGTTTTTTCGATGGGTATTTGTTTCAAAATCTGATTTCTACCCCATAAAAACGACCAACGAGTAGCATCATAAATAATAGCATGTAGCCTATAATACCTACGCATGGCAGCCGATTGAACTGTGGCGTTATAGCGGCTACCTTGTATTTCAATATTCATATTACGACTTAATAGTACCGATCCAAGTACTGGCATAAGTACCTACTCGGTCGAGTGATTGTGCTGCTTTTGCAGTTTCCAAATCCCAATTCATACGTTCTTGTACAAAATCGGGTAAAAAATCGGGATTGAAAGATGCCGAACGGAATAAGACCTTTGCATTTGGTGCGGCATTAGCAAAGATAAGTTGCCATTCTTCGATCAAAGCAGGTTTTAAATGAGTCGCCAACCAATCCTGGTGATCCAATAGTACAAAATGGGTGTATTGACCCGGGTTTTCTTTATAAAATGTATTCAAATAGCAGGTATGTGTTTGAATACGTTCGGCACGTTGTTGTAAAGTGTTGAAATATTCGGGCTTTAGGTAATTGGGGCAGCATACTGGTGTATAACGACCATAAAAATACAAACGCCAAAAATAATTATCGTGCAAAGGTAATCCCATAAATACATGGCGCAAGCAAGAACGAACATAACCAGCCATACCATCCGTGAACAATTCCGCAGCCAATACTTGCTGGCTTTGGGGAACACCCAACATGCTTTGGACTAAATGTTGTTTCATGGCCCAACGCAGAAAGCGGTTGAGAAAACGTGGCTCTAGCAAACTGTATAGGTTACACTGTTCTTCCATTGTCTGCGCTTCAAACATACGTCGTGTTACTTTCGACGCTTCGGGTTGGGTTTTAAACCATTGCCGAATAAGCCACGCCATTGCGCCACTACTCCCGTGCCAATAAAAAGATGGGCGTAAACCTGTACCGCTAAAAATATTGATATTTTTGTCCCAATAACGGCGAACTGGCCCTGCTTCTAGTGCATCACGTACACCTTTATTGTAGTAAGTATCATAATAATGGGGTGTAGCACCTGTTCCAAAAAAATCAAATAATTGTTGGTGATTGGCGGCTTTAAAAAAACCTTTTTTAAGTTCCAATAGTGCATTTTGACGAGGGTTCACATCGACACAATGTATCACTTTAGGATTATCCAAAAGATAGTCCAAGGCATTACAACCAGCACTCGTTATCATCACCACTTTACTGTCTTCGTTCAATTGTAATAAAGTACGATCGCAACGAGGATCTTCCCAGCAAGTATTATATACTAAATTACCATGATGCACCTGATGAAAAACCTGTTCTCTCAGTTGGTGTGCTATTGTAGATATTCGCATATTTATTTTTAATTTTTAGAGAGCATTTTAAAGTGCATCAAATGCGACAGCTGCCGCAGGTTGTTCTGGAATAACATCGGCACGGTGGAGCGACAAAAAATGCTCTTTGGGTGTTGCTACTTTCAATAATGGATTTACGATGGCATAATCATTAGGATCGTGTTTGTAAATCGACCATTGCCCACCAGAAAGCTCTAACGAAGTAAGGTTTTCTACCCAATCGCCAGAGTTCATATAAGTAACGGACTGACCCTCTTTGGAAGTTATGGTGCGTATTTGAGGGATATGGATATGGCCGCACACAACATAATCGTACCCTTTTTCCAAGGCAAGATCAATTGCAATTTGTTCAAAATCGCTGATATGCTTGACGGCTCCCTTTACTCTTTGTTTTACTTTTGCGGAGAACGAAACGGGTTTTAATCCAAAAAATGCACGCGTATGATTTATGGCTCTATTGATACGAATCAACATGTCATATCCTTTTCCGCCAAGACGCGCCAACCAACGTGCTCTGCCTATGCTTGCATCAAAAACATCGCCATGAAAAATCCAATATGATTTACCTGCAATGTTAAATAGCAGTTTGTCCCTAAGTTGTACTTGTCCAAAATTGACCTCGCCAAAACGTCGAAGGGCATCGTCATGGTTGCCGGTTAAATAATACACTTTGACACCTTGCGCCGACATTTTTAGGATTTTGCGGATCACATCAACATGCTCCGGCGGGAAAAAACTTTTTTTGAAATACCAAATATCAAAAATATCACCATTCAGTACCAATATTTTCGGCTGAATGTCTTTCAAATAATTAAGTAATTCCTTAGCATGACACCCGTAGGTGCCCAAATGTATGTCGGAGAGAATTACAATATCTAATTCGCGTTTCATAATTTACCGTATAGCAGAGGTATTAAAATATTCTGCAAAGGTAGCGCGAACGTATAAGCACTATTTTAAGGGAATGTTAGGTTTAAGTTAAGTATATCCAAGTACTTATACTACTTCTTTTTTTCAAAAACAGCATGCTCTAGCGTATAATACGGTTGGGAAGTATCGGTACTATTGAGTTGTAACCGACCAGTAACGGTAATATAGTCGTCGGTTTTTAGCCCTTTTTGGGGTTTGTCGAACAAGATATTCATAATGGAAGCAGGGCTTGCTTTCCCACAGAAAAAACAGGCAGCAAATGGATTAGCCGAAAGGACAACTTGATTACCTGACGGATCGAGTGGAATAGTATATCCATCAATGGTAATTAGTTTGCCTTCCAATCTTTTTACCGCATCGGAGAAAATAGGAAACGGCGGTTCTTCATTGGGCTTCCAAACGCCCTCCAATTCAATACCCGTAAATGTGTACCAATATACTTTTTCTGCCTTTTCACCTTGGGCAGCAGCGGTGATGGTAAAAAGGAATAAAAAGCAGGTGGAAAGGAGTAATTTTTGCATGTGTTTAAAATTTTTTTGCAAAAGTAAGGCAATGGGTATGCTTACGCGCCCTGTCTCATGCGGTTTTGCTATACAATAACAAAAGACAAGCCTTACTCAACCTTATTCACACTTCGGGCAATCACTTTTTCGTAATACCGCTCGTAATCTGGCAAAATGGTATCCAAATCAAATTTTTGGGCTTGCTCTAGTGCATTTGCGCGGAACTGTTGTAACATCTCTTCATTTTCAAGCAATTGTACGGCATAAGCCGCCATTTCGTCCACTGCTCCGGGGTCACTTAAAAAACCTGTAACACCATGAATATTTACTTCCGGCAAACCACCACCATTGGAGGAAATAACCGGAATTTCGCAGGCCATCGCCTCTAAAGCCGCCAAACCAAAACTTTCTGTTTCCGAGGGCATCAGGAAAAGATCACAAATAGCCAATAATTCTTCTACGGCATCTTGTTTGCCTAAAAAGCGAATTTCGTCGCCAAGTCCTAATGCTCTACAGAGTTGTTCGGCATTTTGGCGTTCGGGGCCGTCGCCGATCATCAGCAGTCGGGAAGGAATTTGAGCATGTACTTTTTGAAAAATAAGGATAACATCTTCCACGCGTTTTACCTTTCTAAAATTGGACATGTGGACCAAAATCCTTTCTCCATCGGGTGCGATAATCTTTTTAAAATGCTCTTTATTGGTCTTTTTAAACCTATGAAAATCAATAAAGTTATAGATTACTTCAATATCTCGCTCAATATGAAAAGTGCGCATGGTTTCTTCTTTCAAGTTTTGAGAAACTGCCGTTACGCCATCGCTTTTGTTGATACTAAACTCTACAACTGGCGAAAATGCGCGATTATTACCCACTAATGTTATATCTGTACCATGCAGCGTGGTCACTACGGGAATATACCGACCCTTGGTGAGCAGGATTTTTTTGGCCATATAGGCTACCGTCGCATGCGGAATAGCATAATGTACATGCAATAGATCAAGGTTATGGTATTGCACTACATCGACTATTTTGGAGGCCAAAGCGGTATCGTAGGGCGGAAACTCAAATAGCGGATAGTCTTCCCCATCTACTTCGTGGTAAAATACATTGGGCGAAAATACAGATAACCGCACGGGTCTGCGGTAAGTAATAAAGTGTACTTCGTGGCCTTTGCGCGCCAAGCCCAAACCCAACTCCGTGGCTACCACGCCAGAACCTCCATAAGTGGGGTAACAAACGATTCCAATCTTCATCATTTTTTATTTTTTACAAGGCCAGTCAAAAAAGTTATTCCTGCTCATACTCTTTAAAATACCGAACAGACAAGGATTTTAGTAAACGCTCTTGTTGGCCGAGATTATTCTTGTTCAATTCACGTACCTGCCGCCAATGTGGCCACCCATCGGCATCGCGGCCTGCAAATTCATAGTATTCTTCGTACGACAGCAGCCTACATACCGCAATATGCATCAAATCCTGTTTTTCTTCTTTAGAAAATTTCTTTTGCCAGCGCCCCAATTCCTGCATACCGATCAAGAATAATACCGTATTTAGATCAGGAAGCCCATCCTGCCGCATAGCATCTTTAACAATATGCTGTACCCGAAGAAATTCAAAATCCAATTCCCAATCTTCCATAATTTAATTTTTATAAACCTGTATTTAAGGCCACAAAGATAGACTTCATATTTTAACAAAACGGAGACATCTTTGTTAAATCATCATGGAAAAAAAGAAAACACTTGTCATTGGTGCATCCCCAAACAACGAACGCTATTCTTGGATTGCAGTAAATAGACTTCGCCAACATGGCCACAGTGTAGTGGCTTATGGTAATAAATCGGGCACTATTGCCGATGTTAATATAGAAACCGATCTGCCGCACCCCGATGATATCGATACTATTACGATGTATATGAATCCTCAACGACAAGCGGAATTGCAAGATTATATACTTGCATTGAACCCCAAACGTATCATTTTTAACCCGGGTACCGAAAATCCGGCATTGGAACAATTGGCCGAAGAAAGAGGGATAGAAACCGTAGAAGGTTGCACCTTGGTCATGCTCTCCGTCGGTAACTATTAGACTTTCTTGCCGAAAAGGACTACCTTTGCACCCAATCCGATGCAAATTAATATAAAAGACAGCCTAAGATTTGCTTCCAAACTCACCATTCGCCGTTTGGTAAATGCTGGTTTGGTCTTTTCTTCATACTATATCACTCGATGGCTCAAACGTCCTGTGCAATGGGGAATGCCCATTACTGTTAGTATTGAACCTACTACGGCATGCAACTTGCGTTGCCCCGAATGTCCATCGGGTTTGAGGTCTTTTACCCGCGATACGGGTAATTTGAAAGAAGATTTTTTTCGGAAAACGATAGATGAATTGCACCGACAATTGATGTGTCTTATTTTCTATTTTCAGGGCGAGCCTTATATCAATCCAAAATTTTTGGAAATGGTGAAATACGCCCATGATAAGGGTATTTACACCATAACAAGTACCAATGGGCATTTTTTAAATGACGAAAATGCGCGAAAAACGATAGAAAGCGGCCTCGATCGGTTGGTAATTAGTGTTGATGGCACCACGCAAGAAACGTATGAGCAATACCGTATCGGTGGTCAGTTGGAACATGTATTACAAGGTGCGCGCAATATTGTAAAATGGAAAAAGCAAACTGGAGCCAATCATCCGCATATCATTTTTCAATTCCTGGTGGTGCGCCCAAATGAGCACCAAATTCCCGAAATTTTCCGATTGGCAAAAGAAATTGGGGTAGATGAAGTAAAACTCAAATCTGCTCAAGTGTATGATTACGAACACGGAAATCCGTTGATTCCCACGCAACAAAAATACGCCCGCTACCGCGAAAACAAAGATGGAACATGGTCGGTAAAAAACGCATTGGCTAATCATTGTTGGAAACTTTGGCATGCTTGCGTTATTACTTGGGATGGTATGGTGGTACCCTGCTGTTTCGACAAAGATGCCGAACATCGTTTGGGGGATTTGCGAAAAACGACCTTCAAGAGCCTTTGGAAAGGCAGTGCATACCACGCATTTAGAAAATCTATTTTAGTGGGTCGGGATCAAATTGATATTTGTACCAATTGTACCGAAGGCTGCTCTCCTTATAAGTAGTTTTTTCTTGAAATTATCTAAGACCTTTTAACTTGCAATTCAACAGATGTCCTCCATAAAAGAACAACTCAACTCACTGGGTAATCTCCCCCGCTTTTTTGGCATGATATGGGAGGTGAGTGCCACGCTTACCCTTTGGCATATTGTTTTGCGGTTGATACAATCCGTGATCCCTTTACTGATGTTATATATTGGTAAAGAAATAATCGATGGTGTCGTTTTCGCCGTAACAGCCACTGCAAATACGGCAAAAACGATGGAAATCATTACCGAACAAGGTGTTTGGTGGTGGGTAATTGCTGAATGCGCTTTAGGTATTGGCTCTAGTCTGCTCGGGCGAGGTATTACACTCAGCGATAGTTTGTTGAGCGATTTGGTGAATAATGACTCTTCGGTACGGATTATTCGCCATGCTGCGACATTGGATTTGTACCAGTTTGAAGATGCTACTTTTTACGATAAATTGGAACGCGCTCGGTCACAAACTGCCGGAAGAACCGCTTTGATGACGCTAGTATTGACACAAGCACAGGATATTATTACAATTATCTTTTTAGCATTGGGTTTAGTGGCCTTTAATCCATGGTTGATACTTATCTTGGTCATGGCTGTGATTCCTTCATTTATTGGCGAAACCAAATTTAACAACGACTCCTATTCGTTGTCTCGCTCATGGACACCACAACGGCGCGAACTGGACTATTTACGTTATATTGGAGCAAGTAACGAAACGGCCAAGGAAATCAAGATTTTTGGTCTCGAGGATTTTTTGGCAAAACGTTTTGAGCGCATTAGTAAGGAATATTATTTGGCCAACCGAACATTGGCGGTACGCCGTGCCGCTTGGGGTAGTTTGTTTAGCGCGCTGGGTACTATGAGTTATTATGCTGCTTATATTTTTGTGGTTTGGCAAGCGATTATAGGTTTGATTAGTATTGGTACTTTGACCTTTTTAGCAGGTTCTTTTAGCCGTATGCAGGGTTATTTGCAGGGTATTGTGAGCCGCTTTTCTAGGATTGGCGAAATGGCACTTTATCTGCGCGATCTTTTCGATTTTTTGGAAATGAAATCGACATTCTTGTCGAACGAAGACAGTACCTTAAAAATACCGCGCCCCATTCAACAAGGATTTGTTTTTGAAAATGTTGGTTTTAAATACCCCGAATCCGAAAAATGGGCACTGCGGCATTTGAGTTTTACCCTGCACCCTGGCGAAAAACTGGCATTAGTAGGTGAAAATGGGGCGGGAAAAACAACATTGGTCAAATTGCTCGCACGTTTGTACGAACCCACCGAGGGGCGTATCTTATTGGATGGTCGTGATTTGAGCGAGTACCATCCCGAAGATTTACGCCAACAAATTGGGGTTATATTTCAAGATTATATGCGATTTATGTTCTCTGCTGCCGAGAACATTGCAGTTGGAAACATCGAGTCAAGAGCAGATCAAGATCGTATTGAAAGTTCGGCAGAAAAAAGTTTGGCCAATGATGTGATCGAGCAATTGCCAAACAAATACAATCAAATGCTGGGAAAACGTTTTTCTGATGGCGTAGAACTCTCCGGCGGACAATGGCAAAAAGTGGCACTCGCACGTGCATACATGCGCGATGCTCAACTTATTATTCTCGATGAACCCACATCGGCTTTGGATGCTCGCGCGGAACACGAGGTGTTTATCCGTTTTGCGGAATTAATGAAAGGTAAATCGGCGGTATTGATTAGCCATCGTTTTAGTACGGTGCGGATGGCCGATAATATCCTATTTTTGGAGTATGGTCAAATTTTGGAGCAAGGTAGTCACGAGGAATTATTGGCCAAAGGTGGGCGTTATGCGGAGTTGTTTCATTTGCAGGCAAAGGGGTATTTGTAGTAATTGGCCGACCCAGAATGGGACAAATGTTTATAGCGCAATGTGGATAAAATAAGTATTTAGACATAATTAATTGTAGAATTGAACGCAGGTGTTTTTTCGCCCAAATGAGCCTGCCGAATTTATGCTGAGCCTGCCGAATTTATGCTGAGCCTGCCGAATTTATGCTGAGCCTGCCGAAGCATAGGTGGGAAAGACCAAGTTCAAAATGCTAATTAATTGTGTCCAAGCACTTATGGTTATTTTATCCATCCAATTTACCCCCAGTCAGCCATTGTTTAAAATCCGAAGCCCGCTCGGTACTCACAATCGTTTCTATATCAGAAGGTGGATCCAAATCAATTTTGATCCGAGATTTAGAATATGGGTGCATTTCCTTGATGGCCGAAATATGGATAATAAATTGCCGATTGATCCTGTAAAACACGGATTGGTTGAGCATTCCTTCTAATTTGTCCAGCGGATAATCAATGGGAAAGCGTTTATGGGTGTTTTTGGTGACCAAAAAAGAAATTTTATCACGGGTATAAAAATAGGCTATATCGTCCATGTCAATAAGTCGAATGCTTTGCCCCAATTTGACCAAAATCCGCCGCAACAAAGGGGTTTGTGGCTGTTGTAACTTGTCCAATAACGCCTGATAATCGGGCAATGCCACTTTATGGAGGCTACGATATTTCTCTATTGCCGCTACCACTTCAGCGGGTTTAATGGGTTTCATCAGGTAGTCAATGGCATTTACTTTAAATGCTTTAAGGGCGTATTCGTCGTATGCCGTAGTGAAAACCACGGGGCATTTTACGGCACAATGCTCAAATATTTCAAAACTGGAACCATCGGCCAGTTGAATATCCATAAAAATAAGATCCGGCGCCGGGTGATTGCGCAGCCAATCAATGGACGCTTCTACACTATCCAGACTTTTGATAATTTCGATGGCCGCATCGGCTTCTTTTAATATTTTTTCTAACCGACGCACAGCAGCATCCTCATCTTCAATCAGCAGTACTTTCATATTTTTTTACAAATAAGTTGAATTAATCCAGTGGGATTTTTACTACAAAACTCCCATTACTTTGCTCCACGACCACTTTTTTACCCGTAAGTACTTCGTAGCGTTGGGCAAGGTTTTGCAAGCCAAATCGCGTACCTGGCTCTGGTTTTATTTTTAAATTTTTATTATTTTTGACGACAATGGTGTCGTTGTTTTCCAAATAAATATCAATTTTGAGGGGTTGTTTTTTGGAAATAACATTGTGTTTTACGGCATTTTCCAACAACATTTGCAGCGTAAGCGGCATCAAACGGCCAATAGGGACTGGCACATCAATATGGATTTGCAGGGCATCTTCAAAACGTTTTTTTAAGAGAAAACCAAAATTACGGGCAATGTCCAAATCCTCGGACAACGGAATAAAATTCTTTTCCCGATGCACCATAATGCTGCGGTAAAAATCGGCGAGGTGCTGCACATAATCCACAGCCATTTCGGGGCTTTCTTCGATAATTGTGATGAGTGTATTGAAACTATTAAAAAGAAAATGAGGGCTAATTTGCGTTTTCAATACATCCAATTGCGCTGCTATTTTTTCATTTTCCATTTCTTGCACCACCTTGAGCCGCTGATCCCGCACTTTGATATACCACCGAATCAACGTCCCCAATATAACCATAATGGCGAGTACAAACCACCATTCGGCCCAAAAAGGTTTCCTAATCGTAAATGTATAGGTTGCTTCTGTGGTCTGCTCGAAATAACCATGTTCGCTACTTTGAACCCTAAAACAATACTGCCCCGGCGGCAAATTGGGGTAAGAGGCCATCCTGTCTTTGGAGATCGTCCAATCTGGATCAAAACCATCTAATTTGTACCGATAATACACCAAAGTTGGGTTGGTCAACCAAATACCTGCATATTCAAAAATAAGATGATTTTGATTGTATGCAAAAGTATGAACATGCTCGAAATCGATATTTTGAGCCACATTCACTACTGTTTTTATCAAAGTAGAGGGATCAATTTCAAATGTTTGTGTATAACCCGCCACCCGACTCACGCCCGAGGCCGTTCCCAACCATACGTTGCCCAACGGATCTGTGCAGGCCGCATTGAGGCTAATATCCGAAATAGCAACGCCTGCATTTTCGCCCAAAAAAGAAATATGCCCTGTTTCGGGAGTCAACACGTCTATACCATTGCTGTAACCGATCACCAATTGGCCATGGCCTGTGACTGCCAAACTATTGATTTGCGTGCTGTGCAAATGGTCTTTGAGCGTGTATTGTTTTAACTGTACACCATCGAAACGCCAAAGGCTCGTTTGGTCTCCGCTGAACCAAATACGGCCATCGTGGTCTTCCGCAATGGAATAAATCGTTTTTAAGGAAACCCCGCCTGACTCGGTCCAATTCTGCCATTTTCCATGTTCCCAAACACCCAGCCCGTGTCCATCGGTACAGCACCAAACCCGCCCTTTGGAATCGCAGAAAATTTTATAAACATAGTATTTAGCAGCCTCAGCATGGTCGCTTATCGCCTCAAAATCAATCACTTGGAAAGTATTTCGATGCACCACGACAATACCGCCCAAGGTGGCCACCCACATAAAATCACCCACCACTTCCATGCTCAAGATACTACCATTCGGCAGACCATCCGAGATCGTCATCCGTTTTATTCTTTTGCCTGCTGTGTCATACACACTAATGCCTTCACCAAAAGTACCTGCCCATATTTGATTTTCGGGCGTACGGAGTAGAGTAATGATATTGCTGTTTTTTTGCCCAATTTGAACCCACTGATTTGATTTTTGGACAAAAAGCCCTGTTTGGTTGCCTGCCCACACCCTGCCTGATTGATCCGTGCAAATGGCTTGTACGCTATTAAAACTGGTTACTTCGTGCAATACACTCAGATTAGCCGAAAACACCGTTCCATTTTCACCCAAAAGCCAGAGTAGTCCCTCGCGGTCGCGTAATACTTTTT
Source organism: Bacteroidota bacterium (assembly GCA_041160955.1). Taxonomy (GTDB): domain Bacteria; phylum Bacteroidota; class Bacteroidia; order Chitinophagales; family Saprospiraceae; genus M3007. The sequence continues at coordinate 1,834 of JBEAVK010000020.1, read as the reverse complement.
TGGCTTTGGTGGGAGGTTTTATTAATTGGGTAATGCCTTTAAGATCGCAATGCAGCAACCCACCTTCGGAAGTAGTGATCCACAGTTCAACGTCATTATAAGCCACCAGATCAAACACTTCTCCGTAATTCCACTGCTCCATCACAAGGTGAAAAGTATGATCCTGTGCATCATAACGGCATACCCCGCCATCGTGGGTGCCAATCCAAATATTACCCGATAAATCTTTGTGCAAAGCAGTAACGATCTCATCGGGCAGTCCCTCTTTTAGGCCAAAATTATGGACAGTTTTTTGTCCTGCTCGCCCAATAGTCGCCACTGAAATACCATTATCGGTGGCCACCCATATCTGCCCCTGCTGATCGCTGAGTAGGGTATAGATTTCGTCGCTGCACAACCCCTCATCGCTGTTATTAAATTGGTACATCCTTTTGCCAGTCCAAGTATAAAGCCCTTCTCCATAGGTCGAAATCCACAAATTGCCTCCAAGATCGGCAGCAAAACCAGTAATTGCTTTGCTTGGCGTACCTTCTTCGGGTTGCCAAATGGTGAGTACGCCGTGGTGGTTTTCTTTGGTATTATCGGGACGCGTGTACCTGAAATTAGCCATTGCTTTTTCGGGCAACAAGGCAATTAAGCCATTGTCAAAACCTACCCAAAGCGTATCGCCGCTATCAAAAATGGCAGAAACAGTTGGCGCAGTGGTTATCGAATCTGGCAAACTAAAATACTCGTAATCCAAACCATCATAACGAAAAACACCATTTTCGGTACCCATCCAGATCCATCCATTGTGGCCCTGCTGGATCACTTTTATCTTGGATTGTGTCCGTTCTTCGGGCTGGTGTGGCCTAAAAACAGGCGTTTGGGCGGTTAAAAACACGCTCAATAGTACAAAAATAAAGGTAAAAATGCGTGTTTTTGTCATTTGGATATTATTCGCTTTTTATCAGTTTAGCACTTACATTTACTTCCACATCTTCCGCAATTTTTTGGTTTACAATCTTAGGAATATTGATGTCGTGGTCTTCTAATGGAATACTAAAAGTGCTTTTAATCAAGATTGATTTTTCCTGAATGTCAATACTAACTTTAATAATGCGCTCTTTTTCAACACCATGAATCGTGAGTTTCCCTTTAGCGCGGATGGTCAATTTTTGTACTTTGCTAAAGTCCACCTCTTCAATAATTTTCCCTTGAAAAATAGCCGTTGGGAACTTTGTCGTTTCCATATAATTTTCCCTGAAATGTTCTCTTTGGAGCGGATTATTAAAACCTTCAAAGGTATTAACGGTCACGACCCAGGCAAATGTCATTTTAGCGGGATCAATAATGCCTTTTAATTCCTTGCTTTGCGCCTCTATTTTTTCTAATGGTGCAGCGGATTTAAAAGAAATAACGCCGTTTTGGCATTTAAAATTACCGGTACTGTTGGCCTGTGCCCAAAGGCCGCCGGAGATCAAAAATAGGCATATTATGGTGGTGTACGTTTTCATAGACTGGCAAAGATAACCATGCTGACGCGCTGGGGCTATGATTTTTTAACCGACTGGCGAAAAAAGGTGGCTCAAGTGGCGTAAAGCGGGGCTGTAATGGTATTTTTATGATAAACACACTGTCGTAATAGTCTTGACAATTTGGTCGCTTTATTTGCCCAATTGAGTAACGTTTAATCCCGTTTCAGCAAAATTTCGGGTGCTTTTTATCTTTTAGTAGGATAAACACAAGACATTTGTAGTATGATTATGAAAAATTCGCCCGCTTTTATTATTATTGCAGTACTCATTGGTTTATGCTACCCCTCCTGCAAACACGAACCGATAGATGGTTTGGA
>JBEAVK010000007.1:0-23749 GCA_041160955.1 Bacteroidota bacterium | reverse complement strand
CGCAAATATTCTACACAAAAAATTGTAAGTTTGGTGCAGAATCCACAACCACAAAACTGGCCGGATTACACGCCTATGGCTCCAATGGCGCACGTTCCGAAAAAAGATATTGAGAAAATTGCGGTATGGATTAATACTTTACGCAAGTAGGAATGGTAGTGTGATGACGATATACTTAGTAGTTGATTGTTGGGGTTGGCTACTAAGTATATTGTTGGTTGGGTTGGGTGATGATAATTTTGAATCAGGCACTTCCTTGATTCAAAATTATGTATTTCTTATATTGGGTCGTCAATATTAGTTGGGTTGCGTGGGATTGGATTATAAGTTGCAGTATCAAATGATGCTACATGAGTGCCTTGAAATTGGAGTAGTTCTGTTAAAACAGCAGAGTCATTTTGAAAAATAGTAAACCAAACAGACCAAAACCCAGCAGCCCTAGCAGTGCGTAAAATAGCTTGTTCTGTAATCTGTCTAGGGTTCGCATCATACTCTTTCTTACATTCCAAGGCTTGACTAATGGCAATTAACCTGAAACTTAAACGCCTATCTATACCACCAGAACTGTTGGTTGTTTGGTGTAATCCATAAAGGTTAATCGTTCGTTCTGCCTTTATCTTTAAAACGGGATCGGTTAGCCTAGTACTAATGGCAGGAATGCCTCTTGACATAATATTTAAAATTTCATAATCAAAAACATAGAAGGTATTGTGCTGATGCGGCCAGTAATAGTTATAAGTCTTGATTTTGCTTTTTGTTTTGCGACTATTGCAATAAGTGCATATTAACAGCAAGTTATCCCAATGGCAAACGAGATTGGGATGATTAATTTGATGTTTGATGTGTTCAACAGCGGGTACATTTTGAAGTGGCATTTCACAAAAATGGCAATAATGTCCAGTATTTTCCTCCAAATAGGGTTTTGCATCGCCATGTTTGACAAACCCGACTTTTACGCCGTTCATAATTGGCCAATTACCTTTAACAAATGGTCTCACGTAGTTTGTTTTTTTACAGTAATAAATGCTTTATAAACAGGATCTTCTGTATCAGTCGTGACTAAGCCATCAATTAAATTTTTTAGCGAACTATAATGGTCTATATTCAAGCCTTGGCCGTTGGATTGCATAGTTTGAAATACCTCTTTTGCATCATTAAAACGAACTTCAAAATTGTCACTGTTCAATTTTTCGACTTGCATAATTTCCGTAGTCACTTGGTTGAGCGTTAAATTAACAGGATTTAAGCCAGCCTCCTCCATACTGATATGCGAGTCAAGATTGATCAATTCATCAGCCTCCAAGCTCTGCACAATAAATGGCGAGTGTGTTGTAGCCACGAATTGGATATTTGGGAAAGCATTTTTAAGATCGGATACTACATGTCGTTGCCAATTGGGGTGAAGGTGAAGGTCTAGTTCGTCAATCATAACGACACCCAAAGTATCCGTAACTGCACATTCGCGCTTGTTACCGTTCAGTACAATGCAGCGATAGGCGATTTCGGCTGTCATTTCGGTAAATGAAATGATACCATCGCTGTGCAAATGAAGTGGGAGATATTCGGAGGTGTAATCATCTAAAACTACTTGAAGCCAAATCTCATTGTGCTCAAATTTTATGGTTTGTATATAAGGATTGGCTGTACGTATAGCAGTCCAAAAGGCCTGCTCTGTTTCTTCATATTCCTTGCCTTGCTTCACCAATATGGAATAAGAGGCCAGCCATGACTCATATCCAAAAATGGAGGCGCGCATCTCAAACCAACTGTGATAGCCTTCTTTAAAAATTTGGCGGCCTAATCGGGTGGAGCGGTTTCTTCCAGCGCCGTGTACACGCGAGGTTCCAAAAAAGGCAATAACAGGCAATGAAAGATCGTCATTCCCATCTTTCATTGTTTGGTATTTATTCATGCCCAAATCCTTAACAGTACCCACGTCTTCTTTAGTGGATGATGTGCCAGTTTTACCTTCTATGACACGCCTACGCCAAGTAATTGGTGTTTCGCCATATTCTGGAAAATAGCCAGTGGCCTCCACTATTACAGGATAATTAGATACAAAAAAGGTTGTTTCGTTAGATTTTCTTATCTCATCGGGAATAATATGTCGCTTCTTTGTATTGGGAGTATTCAGCAGATAACAGCCACATACAACGCGCAAAGCATGTAGCCAAGTAGATTTTCCACGCCCATTAATACCAATAAATACCGTAAAACGTGGGTTCAATACGTAAGTTTGATCTACAACATTGCGGAAGTTTTTTAAAGATAAAGTCTCAATTCTCATTATTTAAAAATTTAATATAATATGTCTTATTGGCTCGTTCAAGTGTATAAATATCATTCTATTCAATGTTAGAATTTAACACCTTATCTACGAAGTCTAATAAGAAACATTAGCATAAGCCTTGCAAAGATAACGTAAACATCTCGTATAAAAGATATGACTTTGCTATAAAGTTATTAAAAGTGGTTAATTAATCGCCTTTTTAAACAAGGCAATCTATGTAATACAGTCTATTCGTACCCCATTCTTCATCCCAATTCAAACTAAAAAAAGGTTGATACCCATACCTCTCAGCATAAATATCAACCTTCATATTTTACAAGCAAAACGCTATTATTTATCCCAAATAAGCCTTCAATCCCTCTGCTGCTCTACTCCTCAACCGACTCAACGCACGGTCGCGCACCTGTCGTACGCGCTCGCGGGAAAGACCAAAGTACTCCCCTATTTCATCAAGCGACATCACGGTTTGGCCATTCAGACCAAAGTACGCCGAAATCACATCGCGCTCGCGTGGACCAAGGTGCGAAAGCCCTTCGGCCACTTCATCGCGGAGCGACTGCGACATGAGTTGAATATCTGGCTGGTTAGAACTTTCTGGCACCATTAGATCGAGCATCGTTGCGTCGTTATCGTCGGAATTACCAATAGGCGCATCCAATGATACGTGACGAATATTGCTTCGGATCATATTCTCTACTTCACGTGGAGTCAAATCAAGTGCTTCGGCCAACTCATCGTCGGTAGGTTCGCGCTCATACTCTTGCATGAGTTCGATCACTTTATCATTTACCTTGTTGTAAGAACTGGCTTTGCTCGTTGGAATACGAACAATACGGCTATTTTCTACAATGGCCTGCAATACACATTGACGAATCCACCAAACTGCATAGGAAATAAATTTAAAACCCTTGGTTTCGTCAAAGCGTCGAGCGGCTTTGATAAGGCCAACATTACCTTCATTGATCAAATCGGACAAGGAAAGACCTTGGTTTTGGTATTGCTTGGCCACAGAAACCACGAAACGAAGATTGGCTTGTGTCAATTTCTCTAGGGCTTTTTCATCACCTTCGCGGATACGACGTGCCAAATCAACTTCTTCCTCAGAGCTGATAAGGGGCAACTTACTGATCTCGGCAAGGTATTTGTCGAGTGCAAGACTCTCTCTCGCCGTAATTTTATGAGCAATTTTTAACTGACGCATAGCAAAAATTTTTAGGTGTAATTTGGGGTTATAAATTCTTTTGACTTTTATAATAGTATGAACGAATAATCAGTTGTACCTTACTAATACTCGATATAAACGTACCATTAATAATAAAGACGTAAAATCATGCCAGTTTGATGGTATTTTTGCACAAATTTTACGAACGATTTACACAAAAGTACTAGGTTAACTGCTTTGACCATAATATAATGCTAAATTGTCTCAAATAGTTTCAAAAAAACTTAAAAAGAGTTGGACTACTTTTAAAGGTACATTTTTAGCAACGCAAAATTGATTCAAAAAATCCAATTAATACATGCAATTGAAAAGAATTATAATTTCAAGGTTAAAAAACCTTCAAAAACGCCTTATTGGGGCATCTAAATGGTCGAAGAGGTGGGTCGGCCGGCATCCGTATATCAGTTTGGGGCTGGGGGGACTATGTTTAGTTTGGTTATTTTGTTTGCCTCGGCCACTGTTCAAATCGCCGTTTAGTGCCGTTTTGGAAGACCGCGAAGGTATATTATTGGGCGCACGTATTGCCCCCGATGGCCAATGGCGGTTTCCGGTAAATGATTCATTACCCGAAAAATACATCCAAAGTTTGCTGGTATTTGAAGACAGAATGTTTTATTACCATCCCGGTTTCAATCCTGCTAGTTTTTTTCGGGCACTACGCCAAAATATAAATTCGGGTAAAACCATCAGTGGCGGTAGTACGCTTACCATGCAGTTGATCCGATTAGCACGGGGCAATCCGCCGCGTACCGTGGTGCAAAAGATCATCGAAATTTTTATGGCGACGCGGTTGGAATTGACTTATTCTAAAAAAACGATCCTTGAATTATATGCTGCTCATGCGCCATTTGGTGGCAATGTTGTAGGGTTAGATGCTGCCTCATGGCGGTATTTTGGTAAAAAAACGGCTTCGCTCACTTGGGCGGAGGCGGCTATGTTGGCTATTTTGCCCAATAGTCCTGGTTTAGTACATCCCGGTAAAAGCCGTGAACTTTTATTGAAAAAACGCAATAGATTACTCGAACGCTTAGCCACTGAAGGATATTTAGATGATTTTGAATTGCAATTATCGTTGAGCGAACCCTTGCCGGACAAGCCGCTGGCCTTGCCTCAATTTGCGCCGCATTTGCTGGATCGTTTACAACAAAAAGCAATATCAGAAAAGAAGGATTTTGCTATTCACCACACGTCGCTAAAAAAAGAATTTCAAGTACGTATTTCCGAAATTTTAGCACAAAGACAAGCCATTTATAAAGGAAACGATGTGCACAACCTATCGGCTATTGTGATCGATGTACCTACTGGAGAAGTACTCGCTTATATCGGAAATGTGCAGGGGGCTGGTGCCGAACACGGCGAAGATGTTGATATATTGATGGCCAACAGAAGTACTGGCAGTATTTTGAAGCCTTATTTATATGCTTGCAGCCTGCAAAGTGGCGATATACTTCCTCAGTCGCTGCTGCACGATATTCCAACGCAATTTGGAGGATACAAACCCGAAAACTATAAGGAAACATACGATGGTGCTGTTCATGCCCAAAATGCGCTTATCCGCTCGCTCAATGTGCCTTTTGTACACTTGCTCCGAGCGCATGGTTTGGAAAAATTTCATTACGAACTCCGACAATTGGGGTTATCTACGGTCAATAAACCGCCATCGCATTACGGACTTTCGCTGATTTTGGGTGGCGCGGAAGGTAATTTGGCCGAAATCACGAATGTATATGCGGGTATGGCGCGCCGTTTGGGTGCTTTTTACCGTCGCAACGGGCGTGTAAGCGAGCGCGATTTTCGGCCTTATTCATTAACAGTAGAAAAAAACACCCTTCGTGAAAACTTAACCACGCAAGGTACTGGACTTTCGGCGGGTGCCATTTGGCACACTTTTCAAGCGATGTTGGAGGTAGAACGCCCTAATAGTTCGGGAGACTGGGAGATGTTCCGTTCGAGCCGCCGGATTGCCTGGAAAACGGGTACCAGTTTTGGTTTCCGCGATGCGTGGGCTGTAGGTACCAATGCGCGTTATGCCGTAGGGGTTTGGGTAGGCAATGCCGATGGCGAAGGGCGACCCGGTTTGATCGGGGTGGAGGTGGCAGCGCCCGTATTATTTGAAATTTTTAATCAATTACCGGGCGGCGACGATTGGTTTGATCCGCCTTACGACGATATGGCTCCGGTAACAGTATGCCGTCAAAGTGGCTATCGCGCCAATGATTATTGCACCAGTGATACTTTATGGGTACCCAAATCTTGCTTGAATGCACCCACTTGCAGTTACCATCAATTGGTGCATTTGGATCAAAGTGGGCAGTTTCAGGTCAATAGCGACTGCGAATCACCACAATTGATGCAACATGTGGGCTGGTTTGTGTTGGATCCTCAAGAGGAATATTATTATAAATCAAGGCATCCGGAGTACCTGCCGCTGCCGCCTTTTAGGAGTGATTGTACTGGCGCATTGGCGGGTGCTGAAAAAACGCCGATGCAATTGATTTACCCTAGGGAAGGTGCGCAGATATTTATTCCGATAGATTTGGATGGTAAATTGGGCAGTGTGGTATTCCATGCAGCGCATCGGGTGGCTGATTCAGAAATATATTGGCATTTGGACGATCAATTTGTAGGTACAACCAAGACATTTCACCAATTATCGCTTCAACCATCGATAGGGTCGCATACGATTACGCTGGTGGACAAGTCGGGGCAGCGGTATGTTAGGCGGTTTGAGGTGGGGGGCAGGGGGGAAGGGAGGTAATTTTTTTTCGGAAGATGGTCTTTATAATGTTAACCTTGCACAAATATTCAATCGAAGCAGTTTTACCCCATTTTAGATAACACCTTATTGGGTGCAGACTTTTATTCATTAATCTGGTTCAAAAGCAAGTCAATATCTGGTTTGACAAGGGTAAGTATTCTTTGTCCAAGAATGAATAATTCTGTTGTAACATTGTCTGGAATATTGTCTGTCGCTGAATAATTATTTTCTGCGTTTGTTATTGCTGTTTCAATGTGAATTGGGTGTTTTCTGTTGTCAAAACCTCCATTCACAATTGTGTTTAAATACTCCTTCCAGTTGTCTATTGAATTTTGTGGCTTTTGATTTCTAAAATGATAATACAACCAAACTTCAAAAGACGGATTACTTTGTCCGACAAACCAATTTTGGTGTTGTGCTACGCTTTCTCTTAATGTGTTGATTTGATCTCCCCATTTATCTGTATCAATAATAAACCAAACTTCGTCTTCGTCATTTATGGTATAAGAAGGATTAGGATTTTTCTCGCTTTTTAATAAGCTTTGACAAGCATTATTGTATAAGCCCATTGGTGAGTTTCTACCGTCCTCAATAGGCACAATTTGTATGATAATTTGTGAGGCAATTCGATTAAAAAAATAGAAATACGTAGTTTCTCTTTTATCTCCTTCGCAAAAGATAAAGTAAAGTTTAGAGTCTTTTGTGGACTCTCGTCTTTCGTATATTTTATTCCTTTTCATCTTGAAATTTATGCCAGTTTAAATCTTTTAAATTTCCTAAAAAAGGAATTGCTCCATATCTACCATTCAAGTAACCTTTTCTTATGTCAATAGTATTGTGTTCTTTGAAATCACTTAATGAATAAAGTTTCGTAGCGCCCAAAAGGTTTTTTTCAGTAAACCAAATTTCGTCTGTTCTAAATATTTCTTGATCTAATAGATTTGATTCGTGGGTTGAAAAAATCAATTGCCCTTTTGTTGATTCGTCTTTACTGAACTTACTAACGATTTCTTTGATAATTAAAGGGTGAATACTTCTTTCAATTTCGTCAATTATAAATGTAGGCGAATTTCGTATTACGCTGTTGAATGCAGGTAAGTATTCTAACAGCCTTCTTGTTCCATCAGATTCTTCGTCAAACCGAAATTCCACGTCTTGATTCTTATCACCTTTATGTTCAAATAAAAGTCGTTTTGCCAAAATCTTTCCGCCATCATTGACAATAACAACTTCTTCTGAAGTTGTTGATTTTGTCACCAGTCGAATTTTCTTTTCAGGGTTATTTTTTAGATCTGCCTTTATTTCATCTACTTCGTTCTGATTATCTTCACCCAAAAACTCCTCTACGTTTTTAACATCTATTTTTAAGTTTGTAATTCCCGTATTGAAAGAACACATAAGGTCATTTGCAAACTCTTTAAAACCTTCTTTGGATTCAATTTCTAATACTAAGCCTGTTGCTTTTGTTTCGGGATAGATAACAATTAGACCGTGTTCAAACCAATTATAGGCTACTTTAATGTCAATAAATGCATTATTGCTTATAGTATTCAATAGGCTAAAAAGCGGTTGATTGGGTTTGAGCAAATCAATTTCTATTATTTTCTTTAAAGTCAAATTGTCCTTCACACCTTCAAATTCTTCAAAAAAAGAAATTGTTGTTGTCCCATTTTCATACTTTCTATGAAAGATCATCTCATCCTCTTGCTTCTCGTTATTTGAGCTAAAATATTCATCAACCACTAGTCCGCCATTAATAGCAACTGAATAGTAATAAATCGCATTGTTTGCAAAAAATTCAATTGCTAATTCAACTGGTTCTGTCTGTGATGATTCAGACAGCTTGAATTTTTGGCTTGTTAGTGCATTAGGAATGCTTCCTCTTAAAATCATCATTTTCAACAATGATATTGAACGAATCAAATTGGATTTTCCTGAGCCATTTGCTCCATATATTGCTGATAATTTTAAAATATCAATACCACTTTTTGTGTATTTGTGCTGAGATAACCTTGTCGCTTTACTCGGAAGCAAATTGAATTCTGTTTCTTCCTTAAAGGAAAATAAATTTTTTATAGCGAATCTAATTAACATAGTCGTGATAATTTCACGCAAATGTAGTAATTTTTTTTAAAAAAAACGATAAAATTGAAAAAAAACAATTAATCTGTGAAAAATTCACGCAAGATAGAATTTGAGTGCTACTTTCTGCTTTAAAGTCACTACTCTTCCAAAAACTTAAACTACAAAATGGACTTTTTTTTCAATAGCCAAAATAATACTTTTTCTCACACACCATAATCACTAAGCATAGCAAATCACTAAGCATAGCAACCACCCCAAATACCTAAGTTCATTTTTTAAAATTGTCGGGGCTGCCCTCAGCCCCGACAATATCCCAATTTTGCTATTGCATCACTCGAACGCTGAATATTTGCACAAAACCGAATGGATACAGGTTCCTTAGAACATTTTCAACAAATTAGTACGTGCACGTTTCACGCCTTCGAGGGGAGTGGTAACATAGTTTTCCAATTCCACCACGTAATGTTTAATACCTGCTTGCGCCGATTTTTGGAAAATACCTTTAAAATCGACGGAACCATCACCTACTTCTACGCTTTCTCTTTTTTCAGTTTTGGCTACGTCTTTTGCGTGGCAAAGTTCCCAACGACCCGGATATAACTTAAACCAGTCGAGCGGGTTATGATTGGCAAATGCTACCCAGTAAATATCCATTTGCATGGCTAGTTCTGTGGGATCGGTTTCGTGTAGCAACCACTCAATGATGCGGCGGCCATCGGGTGCTTTTGTTGCATACTCGAACTCATGGTTGTGATAGGCTAATCGCACACCTGCTTTTTTGGCGTATTTGCCTGCGGCACTATATAATTTTACCATAGTGTCCATTTTTTTACGGTCTTCGTCGGCCATATAAGGGACAATCAGGTATTTTATGCCGTATTTAGCACCATTGTCGATCACTTTTTTGGTATCATCATCGATATCATTTTTACCCGCGTCGTAGTTCTTGGAGGTCATCATGCTGTGGGTACTTGGCATGGTGAGGCTGTTGTCTTTGAGTAATTTAGAGAACTCATCGTAACTAAGGCCAAATAATTTACCCTCATTGAAACCAAATGGTTCTACTTCGCGGTAGCCCATTTTAGCCACTGCTTCGATGGTGGCTTTGGGGTCTTTTTTCATATCCTCGCGTATGCTCCAAAGTTGGAGGCCGATATGGCGAGGAACGGGATTTAGAATTTCTTCGGTTGAAATAAAAGGGGCAGCAGCGGCTGTAACGGCTGCATTTTTAAGAAATGTACGTCTGTTGAGCATCGTATTAAAAAATTGATTAGAGGCGCAAGGTATATAATTCCCAAATTAATCGGATTTTTGCGGCTAAAAGAATTTTAAGAATGAAGAATTTTATTCCATTTATGGTCTTTTTGGGTCTTTTGGGCACATCTTGCGCGGAAAAGAAATGCAAATACAGACCCAATGCTATCTTTGAAAAAGGCTTACCTCATATCCAACAATACAATTTTGAGGTAGAAGGACAGCAATCACAGGAGAGTTTACTACTTGATACCGGTACTTTATTGGAAATTTATCAAAATATTTGTGATGAAAGTTTTCAAGAGTATAAGTTTACGGTAAATGGTGATTTTACGAAGATGCCGGATTCGCTTTGGCTTCGGGAAGCAAGTCGTCAACTCGTTTTTTTAAGTAGTTTTTCGCCCAAACAAAGCGGACTAAAAGCATGGGGCGATATGATTGAATTGCGCCGAACTGATATGAAACTGGGAGAAGAACGGGAGGTTCAGGAGGGTATTTTTGTTAAGGTAGATAAAGTAGTGAGCCCGGAACAAGGGGTGCTATTGTTGTCGTTTAAGCAATAAAAATCGTCTAAAAAAGAAAATTCGCGCATTTTTCAACGAGCGAATTTTAAGACATCCTTCTAAAACCTTCTTGCTGTTTTCTTTTGGATTTCTATATTCGGAAATCCATAGTGCTTGTTATTTGTTTTGTTCGTTGATTGTTGCCATAATAGTAATACTATCATAAACGAGTTAAGTACTTTTTTGTTTAATTTTTTTTCACTTTTTTTTAATTATTTTTTCTATGAAAGCCTTAGTACTCAATAATATTAACCAACCCCTTGATTATCAAGAAGTTGAAAATTTAGTCTCCAATAAAAAAAATAGGGTCGTTACCTTAAAAGCGGCAGCGCTGAACCACCGCGACTTGTGGATTACAAAAGGGCAGTACGCGGGGATTCAATTTCCAACGATCCTTGGGAGCGATGGTGCTGGTATATGCGATGGACAGGAGGTCATTATTAATCCTTCGCTGAATTGGGGCAAAAATGAGCGTTTTCAAGGGCCGAATTATAGTATTTTGGGTTTGCCAGTGAATGGTACTTTTGCAGAAGAGGTGCTGGTGCCTAATGCCAATATTCTGCCTAAACCGGAACATCTTTCTATGGAACAAGCCGCCGCTTTGCCTTTGGCTGGTTTGACTGCCTGGCGGGTGCTGCATACGCGGTGTCAGGTAAAAAAGGGGGAAAAGGTACTTATTAGCGGTATTGGTGGTGGTGTGGCGTTGTTTGTATTGCAATTTGCGGTGGCTGCTGGCGCAGAAGTATGGGTTACTTCTGGTTCGGATGAAAAAATTGAGAAGGCTGTAGCAATGGGTGCACGTGCCGGGATCAATTACCACACGACCAACTGGGATAAACAACTCCGACAACAAGCGGGTGGTTTTGATGTGATTATTGACTCTGCGGCTGGTGAACAGTTTGCTAAATTGGTGGGCCTTAGTAATACTGGTGGCCGATTGGGTATTTATGGTGGTACTTTGGGTAAGATCGATGGGCTGAGTCCGCAACTTATTTTTTGGAAACAAATGAGTATTCATGGCTCTACAATGGGGAGTAGTAAGGAATTTGGCCAGATGGTGCGGTTTGTGGCACAGCACGAAATTGTGCCTGTGGTGGATTCGGTGTTTGATTTGGCGGATGGGAATGATGCTTTGGATTTGATGAAACGGGGGGGGCAATTTGGGAAAATTGTGTTGCGGGTATCGTAACATACATAGGCCATAGGGCGATGCCCTAGGCTGGATATTGCGCCCCGTTGGGGCTTGGATGTGGAACGGTATCCGATTTTTTGATTCAATTTTGACGTTAAAAGCCATAGGGCGGTGCCCTATGCTGGATATTGCGCCCCGTTGGGGCTTGGATGTGGAACGGTATCCGATTTTTTGATTCAATTTTGACGCCAAATGTGAAGATGCTGTGCTTTATTCTTTTCTTTGCGTTCGTTATTGATACACAAAAAAAATTTCAACCATGAAATATAATAAGTTTACACACCTTACCTCGATTTTTTGTGCCATAGTTTGGTCACTCACCAATTGTAGCACTAGTAAAAATATAGATGCCCCTGTAGTGGGTGTTGGAACACAAGCCCCCAAAAATGCGGAAATCCTGTTTGATGGCTCCCGTTCAATGCTCGATGAAAAATGGACTTATTGGGAAGGCCCTCGCTTAAAAGCACAACTCCCCATCAAATGGCAAATTGTAAAAGACCCTGTAAATAATGGCTTCGCTGTAAATACCAACGATCCCGCATCAGCAGGAGGGATATATGGAGCCGCCGATATCGTGACCAAAAAACAATACCGCGATTTTAGGCTACATATTGAGTTTTTAATCGAAAAACCGGGTGGTAATAGCGGGGTTTACCTCCAAAATCGCTATGAAATACAAGTCCTTGATGGTGATTCTACTACGCATGGTATTGGAGCCGTCATCAATGAAAAAGCAGCACCTTATAGTGCTTATAATGGCGTAGGCAAATGGAATGCTTACGATATTGTATTCCGCGCAGCGCGTTTTGTGGATGGCCAAATGATCGAAAATCCACTAACTACCATTTATTTCAATGGCAAAAAAGTACATAAAAATGTACGCATCGGCCAAGTATGGGGCGGCCCCAATTCTGGCATTGATGGTGGAAATGACGAAGGCCGTGGCATTACGGATGTACCCGGTGGCCTTAAATTACAAGCAGAAGGCCATGATGTACTTTACCGTAATATTTGGATAAAAAACATGAATATTAAGCAGTCTAATACTGATTTTTAATCTCTAGTCCTTTTTTTGCGCAAATAACCACTCCAAAACAGCCTCGTTATAATAAGTTGCATCCCATATCGAGTGGTACAATGTGGAATACTCCGTGTATTTTACATTGCTGCCTACTGCTTTTAATGCCGTAACCATTTTACGAGATTCAACTGGAAAAACAGCATCGTCCAAACCGCCGTGGAAAACCCAAAGCGGCGTATTTTTATACCGATCTACATAACGCGTATCGCCAGCACCACACAATGGCATGCCCGCAGCAAATAAATCGGGGCGACGCGCCAAAAGATCGAAAGTACCGTAACCGCCCATACTCAATCCGGTGATATACACGCGTTTGGGATCAATATTGGGGTTTTCACGGAGCATTTTGTCGATCAATTCGATCAATAATTGCTGCGAAATAGTGGATGTTTCTTTGAATACAGGTTTCCAGTCGTCCCCTACCCCACCCCAATTGTCATTTTCGGGGCATTGTGGTGCGAGCAGATAACAGGGATGTTTTTCGCGTATATTTTTTTCACAAAAAGCATGAACGCCGTTTTTCATGTGGTCGTGGTTGGTAGCACCTCGCTCACCAGAACCGTGCAGGAATACCACTAATGGGTATTTTTGTGTACCGTCCAACGTTTGTTTCCATGGCTGCATCAAATTGTAAGGCAGCCTATTGCCAGATTTGTCTTTGTACGCTGCTCGATCTGTAAAACTATGTTGATCGAGTGGGATGTCTAGGTTAGGTTGAGCCAAATTACCATCTGCAAATGAAATGCCTTGAAACAGTTTTTTATTATCCACGTCATTCAGCCAGCCACCAGAAAAACCGGCTCTTTGTAATCCTTTGACAATGTATGGGTTGCGTTTCATCAAATTCCAAATAAGTCCACTGCGATAGTTCTCAATCATCAGCACAATGGGGCCTTGGTCGATACCGAGATAGTCTTTATCCACCCAAAAAGGGAAACCAGGTTGTGCTTTGGGCGAGCGATTCACTTCGGTAAATGTCTCGTTGTAACCATCAAAAAAGCCGTATTTCCCCACTGGCCAACGTTCCCACATGGCTTGAGCGGTGGGCAAACAATACTCTGGAGCAAAGGGCATAGAACTAATCGCTGCTGTGGGCGCAATGGTGCCATCGTCTTCATTGTAGTCCACCGACATACCTCGTGCGCCATAACCGGAACAAAAGATTTTCCGCCCTTCGTGTAACATATCTGCATCGGGGCCATCACCTGCGGTAAGTCCCCATATATTTTCGCTGTACCCTTTAAATTTAGCAGGATTGGCTATGGCATAACTGCGTTGTGCCAGTGTAGCGCGTCGGCTATTTTCAAAATAATCGATCCCCATATTTTTCATATAAGGATCTTGAATGCCTTTAAAATCGACCCAACAGTGGCTGTATTGATGACCAAATAGCGGGCCAAAATTGACCATATCTTGTCCTTGAAAATCGGTGCGGTAATACGGTTTGCACCAAGAAGCCCATCCATCGGCAGGCAGTGGATGCGTAGGCGAACCCAAGCCCATGAGTACCAAGATCATGGCTTCGTTGTAGCCACGCCAATCGGCGCATAAAAAGCCCCGTTCGGGAAACCAACCCATACTCATTCGGTTGTGTTCGTTCATATACCAATCAAATTCTACGCGGCGGAACAAAAAATCTGCCATCTCGCGAATTTCTTTTTCAGTGGCATTTTTGCCATCAAAATAGGTCATGCACGATAGAATACCGGCCATTAAAAGTCCTGTATCAATACTGGAAAGTTCCACAGTTTTGAACCGTTTGGCCGTTTCTGTTTCCAAAAAATGGTAAAACCACCCTCTGTAACCGGAAGTACCAGTTGATTGGTCGCCTTGAGGCAGATTTTTCAACACCCGCAAAGTGTTCATAACGCGTTCGGCTGCTTGCGCCCGCGTCACCCAACCGCGCTCTGCCCCTACAATATAGGTAGATAATCCAAAACCCGTAGCGGCAATACTCGAAAAATCATTAGTTGGAAACCGATCTGGTATTTGAAAGTTTTTGGGATGTGCTAGTTCCCAAAAGTATAAAAAATGTCGTTTTTGTAGTTCGTCGATGGAAAATGCTGGTTTTTCAGCACCGATGGGCAATGGGGGAATTTGGGCTTGAGCGGCTACAATAAACGCTATGCAAAGCAGCGTGAGGAGGTATTTTTTTATCATTTTAATGAGTATGTTTTGTGTTTTCTGTAATGCAAAAAAGGGGTTAGAATTTGGGGTACAAACATACGTGAAAATATTGCCTATTTAGTGTAGGGAATGCAAAAAAAACGGGCAAAATTATCAAATGATCGCACGAGTGGCTACGCTTTACTTTCTTTTCGTAAATAGGTCCACAATATGCGTCTTGAAAACAAAAGAACTACAACCTGAAATGTGTATTAATATCTTACGTTAAATTATTGAAGTTAGAAGCATTTATACAACCGTTTTTTAGTTGTTATAGGTGAATAAATATTTTAAAATGCGTTTTTTGGGGAAAATATTGAATCAAAAACAGGTTAAAATCAAATTAATATGCAGTTTCCTTGCATTAAGTTAAAAAACTGCATGATGTGAATTTTCTGAAAGTGTTATTTTTTATTGACGGTAATTGATAGACTTTTGTGCTATTATTTTTCACCTCAATCATAATTAGCCTTTATGTTTTACACTACACTACACTACCGCTAAGGTCGCGAATTCACCGCCTTATGTCCATTTTTTACCAATTAAGGCTACTTACATAGCAAAAATGCCTCTTGGCTATCGAACTAATAATAAATAAGTTACGATGAGGATTAATTTTTCACAACGACATAACATTGGTATTCTGGCTCAAAATGCTAAGATATGCCACCAACAACCTAAAAAATGGACAAAAATAATAGTAAAACACCCAATACAAAATATAAGAGCAAAACTGAAATGGCTCTAGAGTTGAGCATAAGCCTAAGCACTTTTCAGCGTAGGCTTAAAGAAGTACAAATAGAAGTACCTAGGGGCTTGATCCATCCCGATCTACAATTATTGATCTATAAGAAGATAGGTTTGACACGAAATGACACGAAATGACGCGAAATGACACGAAAAATTAAAATAATGTGCTATTATCTTTGTGACGTGCAAAACATGAACCTGTTACGATAAAAAAAAAGCCAATTTCGCTTCATTACTTTATCCAATACCAATTGTGCGCACCACGGTAAAAACCGAAATGGCCGTGTAAAAGAAAACAGAGTAGATCACTCAATAATTCTCATTTATGAAAAAATTTATTTTTTTACTGCTCCTTTTATTTAATAGCCAAATACATGCTCAAGATGATGATGAGACAGTAAACCTAGACTCCATTTTTCCAATTGATCCTTATTACTATCAATTAGCAGCCGACAGTTGTCGTCACCCACATATAGAGGCATCCATTATTCACTATGAAGGCTATGCAAAGGTATTTTTGGATATAAAACAAGAAGCCAGTAATCAACAAGTGTATTATAAGACCATGAGTCCTAATACAGCATTTACTGCGGCTAACGTCCTAGATGGAAAGGTTTTATTAAATGGTTTGTTGCCCAATGAACTATACACCTTACAAATGGCAAATAGTTGTGGTGTTGTATCTGATATAGCAGTTATTGACACGAAGAGAGCACCCGAGGAATTTGTTACCGTTTCACTCCCGTTTTACGGCGAGATAGTGAAATACCTAAAAGACAATCAAAACACTCCTTTTGACCAATTTTTAGGCAATTTGACTACGATTAATCCTTATGAAAAAATAGCGTTTTTTCAGCAATTTTTTTATAATGGTGAGCCATTTGAGACAGATGGTGGACTAACTATTCCTCCAATTCCCGATAGAGGCGGAGGAGACACCTGCTTTTGTAACTCCATAAGAACAAGTCAATTGGCATTTCCTTCTAATCAGAACGCTACAACAGGTATAATTTCTGCATATAGCCAACCGGGCAGTGGTCCTAACGGAACTAACTTAGGAGGTGACAACAATACTAGTACTTGGTTTTGGCTGAATAATAAAGGGGCTTCTAAATGGCACAATATGTGGACACAGGGTTATAAATCTAAAAAAGGTGTTGACTATGAACGCCGAATGACTTGGGTTGATGGCTCTACTTCTAGATGGCGGCAAAAAAACGCATATAACACATAAAGAAAAAGAGGCAGTGGATGCAACCACTACCTCCTCCCAAATCCTAAAATCCCCCGGACTTATACAATTCTGATCGAACCGGGTTAGCCACGAAGGCAAAGAGATCAGGTAAATCACAAAATTTTGCAAAAGTATGAAAATTTCAAAGAAGTACTGCACTTTCATTTTGTTTTGGGTCGCATTGACCGTTTTGACCACGCTAAAAGTAGTAGCACAAGGCAGCCCCCAGGGATACCTTTATGTCTATCCCTCCGCTTCCGATGCATACCCAAACACGCAGGGTATTCCGCCGAACCAAGGGTTGCAAAGTTTATTTCAGCAGTATCAGGTAACCGCTTACACGCAATCCTTCCCTGGTGCTACCAGCGGGAATCTAGGCAATGCTTATGAGATACACCTTGATGGCGACGAAAACGCATTGATGCAGCAACTGGCTTCCTCTGGCCTGTTCTCACTTGTGGAAAGGGAATCCTACATGCAGGTTGCGGACACCAATCCCTTGAACTGTCCCGAACCCTGCAACGACCCGCAAACAGTAAACGACCCTAGAAGCGATTATGAACTCACGATGCCCGGATATCTGTGCGCATGGAACACCACACAGGGAGACCCGTCGGTTGTCGTAGCAGTTGTGGATACGGATTTTGACCTGAACCATCCTGATTTACAGGGCCAGATCATCAGCAAGACTGGATCCCCAGGCTCTCCGAATTGTGGCTATCACGGGACTGCAGTTGCCGGGTGCATAGTAGCCAAGGCCAATAACGGATTGAATGTGGCCGGTGTTGCTCCCGGAGCGCGGGTAGCAGGATACGTAGTCCCTACCTATGGAAGTTGCGGCTCTTGTGGAAGTACAGAGGTATGGTCAAGTGTATGGAAAGCATACCTAGACGGCCGCCGCATTATCAATGTCAGTTGGACAGGTGTGGGGACACCGACCGGAAACATCACCGTTGTACAAGCCATACAGGAAATGACGGATAACGGTATATTGCTCGTAGTAGCCGCAGGCAATACATATGGCCAAAACTACCATTCTGCGTATAGCAACATCCCTGGCGTAATCAACGTCGGTTCCGTTTCGAGCGACGGCACCATCCATAATACCAACGCCGACCCTAACCAACCCGCAACGACCTACAACCAATGGGTGGATCTTTGTGCGCCCGGCGACGGTGTCGGTATAATCGAAATAGACTGCGGCGGTACGTTGTACAACAATGCTTGGGGTACTTCACAGGCCGCCCCGAACGTAGCGGGCGCAGCAGCCCTCATTTTGAGTGTAAACCCTTGCCTCAAGCCATCGGAAATTGAGAACATACTGAAGACGACCACTTGTCCGCTGGTGAACAACCCTATTCCGGGCGAAACGGGTACTGGTTATCTCAACGCTTATGCAGCCTTGCAGAAAGCGGTAGGGCCTCCTGAACTGATCCTGTCGGACCAGACATGGGACGGGGAGGTATATATCAGCCACGATGTGACCATAGTACAGGGCGTTACGGTAACCATCAACGGCAAGGTCAAGGTATCCGAGGGTAAACGGATAATCCTGCGACCGGGATCCCATCTCATCCTGAACGGAAAACTGACGAACAGTTGCTCAAACCCCTGGGAGGGAATTGTGGTGAACGGTGTCCCCGGTGCATCCCAGTACACGCCCGGCCAACACGGCAAACTGACCTGCCATCCCAAAGCGGTCATCGAAAACGCCAACACCGCAGTGTCTTTAGTTGCCGGTGGCATATTGAATGCCTCCGGAACATTCTTCATCAACAACGGTACTGGGGTCAGGTATCATCCCTATTCCAATTTTTGGCCATTCGGTATCCAGTACGGACAGCCGCGCGACCACCTGGGCGGCATTTACGACTGTTCGTTTGTTGCGAACGATAATTACCTTAAAGCCGCGAAATTCCATACCTGCATAGAAATGGAAGAAGTTAGAGGCATTGCTATTATGGGCTGCTCGTTTTCCAACGCAAGGACGATAAAGAACCCAATGGGTAATGACGACTACGGTTATGGCATAAAGGCCACCGACGCACGCTTCAGGGTAATCTCCCGCCCCGTAGGTAATACCTTTCCCCCCACGAGTTATGACCACACGGGTTTCAAAGGGCTGGGATATGGCATCTATGTTGGCACGGCACAGAGTGGAGTCAACCAAACGCCAATCACCACCGATGACTTTGTAAATGTGCCCTATACTGTCCAACAGGCTACTTTTTCCGAGTGTATTTATGGTATCCACAACCGATTCGTAAGCCAGGGTACCATTGTTGGCAACACATTCAATATGGGCAAACTGCCACCCGCAGGTTCACTCTCCGGCAATACGCCCTATACCAATCTACAAGTAGGAGTTTTTATCGAAAACGGAGCCAACGGCTTCGAGTTGCAGGAAAACCAGTTCGTCGAGGTGGACGGTAACGTTGACCACACCTATGGAACATATAGCCAAAATCTTGGCTGGTTCAACAACGATGTGCGGCGCAACACCTACACCAATGTGGAAGCAGGTAACTTGGCCGACGAGAACAACGCCATCATCGTGCCTAATCGTGGCTTGTATTATTTGTGCAACACCAATACTACCCAGAAGTACGATTTCTACGTTTATCAGGGCGGTGATGTCCGGTTTGACCAAGGTGAGCAAATCACGCTGGCAAATGGAAACCCTGGCTTCAAAGCGGCGGGCAACACATTCACCAAAGCCAATACCCCAACGGGCGATTTTGAGAACAACGGCCCGCAAGTAAGATATTACCATGACGGGAATGCAGAAAAACCGCTTTATCACCTTGGACTGGCCTTTTCAGATGTTGACCCAAACACCTGCGAAAGCAGTTACTGCCTTCCACCCTGCCGTGACAGGAGCGAATGGGAAGCCCTCAAATTAGACTATGGCACCACGCGTTATATGTACCTCGGTGCCGTATCAGATATGCAGTTGGCACAATCTACAAGCAATGCTACTTTGGCAGAACAAAAATCCAACCTCGCATCGGGCTACCGAATGCGCATGGACGAAGTATCGAATACCCTGAGTTTGCACATGGCCTTTGATACCGCAGCATATAACGTGGATTCGGTCAGGGTTTGGTGGCAGAAAATGGATTCACCAGTATCGGATATGGTCGTGGCTCGGGACTATCTGGCCAAAGGGCAAAATACTTTGGCTTTTGCCATATTGGATGCCGTTCCGGTCAAGTTTGGACTGAGCGACGGTGAATTGGCCGACCTGAACGATTACCGCGCCATCATGCAGATCATGCAGGGCGAATCGGCCAGCGGGCTAACGGAATCCAAAGTACAGCAATTGTTCCCCTATGCCAACAACGGCAAAGGTATAAGTGCGGCTTGGGCCAAAAATATACTGACGGTTAAAGGACACCATTTTCCACCTGTGCCCAAACCGTTGAAAAGTGGCGATCGTGGCCAAGAAGCAAAGCAGAAGATTGAAACACTCGACTTTTATTTGGTTTCGCCCAATCCAGCCAAAGATCAGGTCAGGTTCGCCCGAAATGATGCACAGTCTGTGGGTGGCACTTCTGTGATTGTGACCGATGCTACTGGGCGCACTATTTGGCGTTCGCCCTCTGATATAGATGGCAGCAGTATCATCTGGCAGACAGGCGATACTCGATCTGGTATTTATTTCTACACCATTCAGGATACCAATGGGTTAGTTCAATCTGGCCGGATATCTGTTATAAAGTAAATTTTTCTCACCCGCCCGCCATGCCGACCTGTCGTTGGCATGGCGGGCCATTTTGCTTTAATTATGAAAAACATATTTTTCTTATTGATTGCTTTGCCTATGTTCTGTTTTGGACAGCAGCCCGGGTTTAGAAAACTGTACAGTGGAGAAACAACCGGGGCAACATTCGTAGATATTGTTTGGGACGGAGAAAAATTAATCACTACCGGACAATTTTTGACCGATACCGCCCCCAACAATGCACTAAACGGGCTGCTATACATGGAATTAGACACCAATGGAAATCCATTATTTACCGATATTTATTTTCACCCAAACGACGCTGTTACCCCACAAGTTGGTAATAGTCTCTACCAGTCTAATAAGGGATTCACTTATGGAATGGGACAAATTTTGGATATTACCTCCAGTTATTTGTCTATTTATGCCGAGTCGGAAAGGGTTTCGACGGTAGAAATACCTGTGGATGGACTACAGTCATGGCTTTATTATTGTGTTGACTGGGACGAGAATCTCTTGCTTGCGGGTCGTAGGTCAAACTATCAGTATGATTCCGAAGGTATGCTTATCAAATCAGATGCTATGGGCAACGAAATATGGAGAAAATTCTACGGAAGCCCAGGGCTTAATTGTGGAGTCGCGGAGCCGTATATAGTAGATGACAATACGATTATCTTACCTGGAGGTAAGGTCTATTGGCCTGGAACAGGCCCGATTTCCAGTAAATGGACTAAATCTTGGATTATCAAAATAGATAGCCTCGGCAATATCAAATCAGAATGGGAAAGCCCAAAAAATATCGAAAACGGGGTAAACACAAGGCTGTTAAAAACGACGGATGGAAACTGGCTTTACACAACTAGACGGTTTATTCCAATTCCTGGGCAAATTGATGATTTTAGTAGCCACCCTAAAATAGTTTGTCGCGATAGTAATTTTAATTTAGTATGGGAGAAACACCTCTCCTCTTTTGACGATAAGAGTGCCTATTTAATAGATATCACACCCACCTCAGACGGAAATTATTTAGTTGTTGGCAAATGGTTAAACTATACTATGACTTCTATTTGCAAGTTTTCGCCCAGTGGCGATATAATATGGTCATTCAACGATCCGGATGCACCAGTTGGGTTTGGAGACAGTTTTCTGGGAGGCGTGGCAGAATTGCCGAGTGGTAGCGTAGTTGCGGCAGGATACGTGGAAGATTACAGTACTAATAAAACAGAAGGGCTGATTATCAAGTTGGGCAGGAACGGATGCATGGATACCTTATGTAATACAGGGTGGATAGGGACAGCAGAAACAGAAAAAGTGTCCAAAATAAAGGTTTTTCCAAATCCAGCACGTGAAGTACTGACCATCAATAACCCCATAGGTGAACGAATTGAGGTGTTTGACATGGCTGGTAAATTAGTAAGAACGGTATCAGCACAAGGCGAAAAGCAACCTATTCCTATCCATGATCTACCGCCCGGTGCTTACATTGTGCGGATGCAGGAAAAAACACTTAGGGTATCGTATAAAATAATAAAAATATAGCCGCAATCTTTGCATGGCTGCTTATTGCTCCTAAACGTCGCACATGCAGACATGCCCCCGTTACCAGCAAAGTTAAAGGGAGCCTTAACCCCCGAACTGTCAGTATAAAAAATTGTGCTCGATTAAAAATCTACTTTGATGAAAATGATCTCGTTAGAATGATCCCGGCAATGGGCTACGAATTGGGGCTAAGGTATTAAATCACATTTGCTCGGCAGATTTTGCACACAAAAATCGGATAACATCCAACTAAATTTTTGCCCAAAACCTAACGACGCTTAGGATAAAAAGCACTCCATATCCATGCTGCACACAGCCCTTGTGAAAGGCCGCTTATGCGATATGGGTAGGTGTCATACATGAATACAAATATAATAAAAAAATATGAAATATATATTTATCATTTGCCTTATTTTAGGGTTTACACATTGTACAACGAATAAACCACTGACACATAAAAACCAAAACCCACCCAAAGTTGCCACTTCAACACCACCTGAAGCACCACCTCTAACACCGCCCGGAGTCCCTAGTAAAAAGTCTTGTGTTGAAATTTTGGAAGAAGAAGTTAAAAAGGGCTGGCACAAATATGACCCAAAAACAAACTACGTTTCATTTATCGAAAACCTAGCGTTGATGGATACCATAGTTGGCCCCTTGAGTACTTGTATAATTGGAAAAAACAAGGAATTTGTAACAAAAATTCTCGGCAAACCATCGAGTGCCAGCATTGGAATATTTAGATACCACCTATATAAAGAAGGTGAGACAAACTTATTAACGGCTAGGTGTTTAACCTTTAGAATGAAGGATGGCAAAACAATAACAAGTGTTTCATACAAAGAGTGTGGGTATAAAAAGATGTAATATTTTTCCTAACTCCACATGGCAGCCCCTACCCTAAGAACATGGGGCAGGGGCAGCCATATCAACGAAAGGAATAACACAAAATGGTATGCAATGGTACAGAAAAACAAACGAATAGTAATCGGCACAACCGTAATTTACCCACAGGCATATACGTTATGGAAGCGCGAACTTCGGAGCAAACAATTTCGCGACAATTTGTTAAACAATGAGTTATATCTTACCCATTATCACCTCTTTTGCTCTGGTTTTCAGTGCCTGCAATAGTAACCCTGTCGTTACAACTAGCACCGAAAGCCCAAGCGGAGACACGCTTGTTCCTTATTTGAAACCAGCTATCATTGCGCTACCAACACCTGATAGCCTAGCCTTCGGGGGCACTCTTGATTGTAGGCGATTTCAATTTCCCGGAAAGAGCCCACTAAACTCTGACGTAAAACGTCGTTTTTGTGGGTATGCAAAGAGTGCTCCAAGCATATCAGAAAATGGTGTTTTTCCTGCTCTTTTTAGGCTAAAACACGCTCTTGATGCTAATACTGGATCATTGGACATTTATGGTCTCAATAAGGAAGGGAAGGCCGTGAGTGATCTCCATATTAGCAATATTTCGTTACAGTCAGGCATCTATCAACCTTTAAAAAATGAAGTAAATATTTCTTTCAAATATATCAGCGACGGATGTTCGCCGCCACATAGTTCTTATAAAATTGATCCCGACGAACAGTCCTATTTTAGGGTAATATCTTATGATACTGCTCAGCAAGTACTCAAAGGGCGTTTCCTAATGCATTTTATCTTGCAAAAAGCCAATAAAGAAGGATATCCAAAGAAACTGTTCTTTGACGATGGTGTGGTTTGGGTTAAGGCTAATTTAATCCAAAACGCACGGATTGTTAAGTAGTTTTGCTTTGGGGGTATCCTTTAATAGATTTTTTTTACTACAACAGGTGTCAAAACATAAATTGAGGCGTGCAAAAATCAAAAGACTTACACTTTTGCCCCATCAAATCACACGCATCAATTT
>JBEAVK010000402.1:0-34204 GCA_041160955.1 Bacteroidota bacterium | reverse complement strand
CCCAATCGCTTACCCCGATTGGTTCGCAGATTGGAAAAAACGCATCCAATCCGCCCAAATCAAAGCCGCGCTGCACGTCAGCCGCGAATTATTGCTGCTGTACTGGGAACTAGGGCAGGATATTGCCGCCAAACAAGAAACTACGCCTTGGGGCGAGGGATTGATCCCACGTTTTTCAAAAGATTTGAAGGCGGCGTTTCCGCATTTGACGGGGTTTTCCCGAACCAACCTTTTTTATGTTAAAAAATGGTATCTTTTTTACAAAGAAGAATTTACCCCAATTGTCCCACAACTTGCGGGACAAATTCAAGTTTTTGAAAATGAACTGTTTACGGTTTTTACCCACGTTCCTTGGGGACATCACCGTCATATTATTGACAAATGTAAAAACATAACGGAGGCCGTTTTTTACCTCCAAAAAACCGTCCAAAACAATTGGAGCCGCGACACCTTACGCAATCAGATGTTTCAAAACCTATACGAGCGGCAAGGCAAAGCCATCACCAATTTTGAACGTACGCTGCCCAAACCCCAAAGCGACCTCGCCATCGAAATCCTAAAAAATCCCTACAATTTCGACTTCCTGAGCATGGGCGATGAAGCACTCGAACGCGACATCGAAAAAGCCATGATGCTCCATGTGGAAAAAGTCCTGCTCGAATTGGGACAGGGATTTGCCTTGGTCGGGCGGCAATACAAAATCAGTATTGAGGGCGAAGATTATTTCATCGATTTGCTGTTTTACCATACCCGCCTGTATTGCTATGTGGTGGTGGACTTAAAATCTGGCAAATTCAAGCCGGAATACGCCGGAAAAATGAATTTTTACTGCTCCGCGACCGATGACCTGCTACGCACAGAACCCGACCAACCGACCATTGGATTGATATTGTGCCGCGAATCGGGGAAGCGAACGACGGTGGAATACAGCCTCCGAGACATCCATAAACCACTCGGAGTATCTGAATACATTCTGACCCACACCTTGCCCGACAGCCTCAAAAACCTGCTGCCCTCCACCGAAGCACTCGAAAGAGAATTGGACGAAGGCTTTCAACTTGACGCAACACAACCATGACCGAACCAAAAAAAATATACCGCTACCCAGGCATCAACGCCTTTGAGGAAGCGCAAAAAGACCGCTTTCACGGCCGTCGTATG
Organism: Bacteroidota bacterium; assembly: GCA_041160955.1. GTDB lineage: Bacteria > Bacteroidota > Bacteroidia > Chitinophagales > Saprospiraceae > M3007. Next base: position 33,043 of record JBEAVK010000402.1, on the reverse strand, counting down.
GAAAGCGAGCAACAGTTTTACCACAGGCCAAGCCTGTGGCTTAGATCGCAACTCTTTGAATACATTGGAAAGATATGCCCTACACATGTTGATATTATTGAACTAAAATCATAACTCAAATAAAATGACTAAAATCATCCACCTCTTATTACTCCTCTTTGCCATAACCCCATACATCTCAAAAGCACAAGGCTGCGAAGCCCTAATCAAAGATGCCCGCACCTTAGCAAAAAACCTAAAATTCGACGAAGCCGTCAAAAAAGTAGAAGCAGCAAAAGGCTGTGCTGCGCAGGCGGATATTGATAAATTATATTCGGAGATATTTGCAGGGTTGAAGAAGCAGACGATTGATGCAAATAAAGCAAAGGAAAGGGTCGAAAAAGCGGAAAAAGATACCCGAATCACTCTCTCCGATCGGCAAAAAGCCCTCGCCAGCGTCGTCCGCCTAACCCTCAAAGAAGCCGATAAAAAGATTTATGTCCTCGACTACGAAGGTGCTTTAGAGATCATGAAAAACGCCGCCACCCTCCAAGCAGCCCAAAAAGAAGTCAGTGATGCCCTGCTCGAAATCGTCTTTTTCTTTGCCGAAACCGAAAGGTTTGACCGCGCAAAAGGCGTACTCGACACCGCCGCTCAACTCGCAGGACGCCCCTTTAGTTCCCCTGCTAACGGCTGGAAAAAACGCACAGACTTCCGCCGCGCCATCAAGTCCCTGAACCCCGAACGAGATACTTTTTTGGCTGCCCGCTATTTCCCCGTCATGCTACCTATACCCGGCGGCACCGATACCATTGGAAAGGGTGAAGAACGCCACGCCGTCACCCTTTCTCCTTTCAAAATGGCCAAAACCGAAACCACTTGGTGGCAATACAATCTATTTTGCGAAGCAACAAAAAAAAGAACCCCTAAAAAGCCTAAATGGGGCAGTGATGGTGATAATCCTGTAGTCTATGTCTCGTGGTACGATGCAGTGGAGTACGCCAATTGGTTGAGCGAACGGGAAGGTAGGCGTACTGCCATGAGAATATCTGGTTCAGGAGATGATGATTACGAAATAATACTGCTCAGCAACAGCTACCGTCTGCCCACCGAAGCAGAGTGGGAATACGCTGCCCGCGCCCGTTCGCCTTTTGAGTATGCAGGTAGCAGCGACCTTGATTCTGTGGCGTGGTACGATGACAATAGTGATAGTCGTTCGCACCCAGTCGCTGAAAAAAAAGCCAACGCTTTTGGGCTATATGACATGAGTGGCAATGTGTGGGAATGGTGCTGGGATTGGTACGCGGAATATAATAAAAATGAGATTTTAAATCCTAAAGGTGTCGAGAAGGGTGTCAAACGTATTAATCGTGGCGGCAGTTGGCGCTACGTCATGGAGGATTGCAACGTGAGATACCGTTACTACTTCCCTCCTGTTACAAGCACCTATGCACTAGGCTTCCGCCTTTCCCTCCAGTGAGGAAGGTTGCTATTCGTGCTCTCATCATGCGCAAAAAAAAGAAAGCAAAAAAACGGGCTTGAAAGGAGAGGCGGTGTTAGGGATGCCCCCGCCTTACTTTCAAATCGTTTTTGGCGTGGGGTATCGTGGTTTGTAAAATTCGGATCTGCCGAACTTTTTTTAAGGAGGGCGGGCCTTCAAATCGTCGTCTAAGCCAGCCGACCGTTCCTGCCGCCACTACCAAGCATGTTTGATTTCAGGAGTGAACAAAAGGCGTATTTTAAATAAAACAGATGATTGGGAGCGGGCGTGGAAGGGAAAAACGGAGCGAAGCACTTTTGAGGGGCAGCAGCAATCAAATGCTCCTCATTTGTGGTATCCATAAAATTAAAAAAATGCCATAAAAATACGGCTATTAATCAAATATAGCCGTATTTTTGTGCCATAATGAAATTAGATAAAGCCTATATTGCTCAACTTGCTGCCCAACATGGCGGTTTGTTCAAAGCTGCCGACCTGACAGCAGTGGGTCTGAGTTTTAAGCAAATCCGGCAATTGGTCGCTTCTGGTGATTTGGAAAAACTCGGCCAAGGCATTTACCATGCTGTGGTGCATCCATACGACGAGCGCATAGAAATCAGCCGGCGCATCCCCAATGGGGTTTTTTGCTTGTATTCCGCTTGTTTTTTGCACCAATTATCCGATTTCGTACCTTCGGAGCAGCACCTCGCTGTGCCGAAAAAATCGCGGTATGTGCTGCCGTTGTATCCACCCATTAAATTGTATTACTGGGAAACGAGTCCTTTTCAATTGGGAATTATCAATTTCCCATTGGAAGAAGGTACAATCCGGGTATATGACCCTGAAAAAACAGTCTGCGACTTGCTCCGGCTGCGGGAAAAAGCAGGTCTGGACATTGCGAAAGAAGTCCTAAAAAACTACCTCCAAGGCTCTAGTCGCGACCTAGCCAAACTACACGATTACGCCCGACAACTCAGGGTCGAAAAAGTACTCTCCAATTATTTAGACATATTATTATGAATAATTTAACTGCCTCTATTCAAGATAAACTCCGAAACATTGCCAAGACCAGTGGCAAGGATTTTCAACTCATACTAACTCGGTATTTTCAGGAGCGACTGCTGTATCGGCTGTCCCAAACGGTGCATAGAGATAATTTTTGCTTGAAAGGCGGCGCATTGCTCTATGCATTCGAACGCGAAACAAGTCGTCCAACGCTCGACATAGATTTCCTTTCGCTGAAAATCCGAATAGGCAGGAAAGGTTTGCCGAAATTTTTCGGGAAATATGTGGTTTCCAACACTTGGACGACGGCGTTCAATTTGACACTAAAAAGGTCACCGTGTCGGAAATCATGGAGCAACGGAAATATGCTGGGTTGCAAATCAAAATCCCTGCATCGCTCGGTACCATGAAGCAAATGATCAAAATTGACATTGGTTTTGGCGATGTAGTCACACCCAAACCTGATTTTATGACCTATCCAACCTTACTCGATATGGTTGCCCCAGAAATAAAAGCCTATTCCCCAGAGACAGTGATTGCCGAAAAATTCGAGGCTATGATCGATTTATCCGAATCAAACAGCCGCATGAAAGACTTTTATGATATATATCAGCTACTTTCCCAACAGCGGTTTGACCCGGAAACTTTACAATTGGCCATTTTAAACACCATTAATAATAGAGGGACGATTACAAAGCAGAATCATCCTGTTTTTGAAGATTGGTTTGCAGATGATCCAACTAGAAACAAACTTTGGGAAGGATTTCTGATTCGCTCCAAATTAGATCATTCAATTGAATTCCGCGAGGTCATGCTGAGCATTCGCGAGGTCTTATTGCCGATTTATGAAAAGTTGGTTTTGTAATCGACAGTGCTTTTTCGTTAGAAAGCATACGCTCGAACCCAATACCACCCGCTAAATAGCTCTACCAATACTGCCTCTCCTCTGACTTGGATAAACCTAGACCATTGCTAATTTTGTTGGCAGTAAACTCAGTAAGTATCTCCAACAAAGCGTTTTGCTGCTTTTTTAGTTTGCTATCCATTGTATGATAGTTTCAGTTTGTGGATCAAAAGTAATGATTTTAATGGACTTCATCTTGCAAATGAGAACTCCTCCAATAGAAACCAATTTCAAAACTGCATCTATCAAATTTGACAACAAAAGCCTTCAACAATTGAAAGACCCTAAGTAAAAAACCACTGTGCATATTAAGATTTACGCCATCAGTCGAAAAAAACTACCATTTATCAAAACTGTTGGATCTTTGCACTTTCAGTGCCGCATTAGTAGAAAATTTGCTTCATTTTGAAGACAAAACACGCCTGAAATATCAAATTACACCACTCAATATGTTCTCCTTTTCAAGGTATTTTGCCGCATTTTGCACCTTTACTGTCCTTTCTACCACTACCCTTTTTGCTCAAATCGCCCAAACGGTCACCGCCGAAGAGGGTATGCAGATTCGTAAAGCCACCAGCACCGTTAAACTGGATGGGGTGATCGACGAAGATTTTTGGGCAACCGCCGATATTGCCACCGATTTTACCGTCAATTTCCCGGTGGACACTGGTATGGCCAATGCCCGGACAGAAATCCGAATGGCTTACGATCAAAAATACCTGTATGTATCCGCCGTTTGTTACCAAAAACAAGAAGAATATACGATACAAAGCCTGCGCCGCGATTTTGGCCCAGGCACCAGCGATGCACTTAATGTACTCATTGGCCCCTTTAAAGATGGCCTCAATGGGTTTCTTTTTAGCGTAAATCCCTACAATGTACAACGCGAAGCCTTGATTGACAATGGAGGCAACCTGTCTTACGAATGGGATAATGTATGGAAATCTGCCGTAAAAAACGAGCCCGACAGATGGACAGTAGAAATGGCCATTCCTTTCAAAACCCTGCGTTATAAAGTAGCCCAAGGCACCAATAGTTGGGATTTTAACTTTCTTCGTACGCGCCTCAAGCCTTGGGAAGTAAGTACCTGGAGACGCGTACCGCAACAATACCCTCCTAATAACCTCGCCTTTTGCGGTACGGTTACTTGGACCGATAATCCGCCTAATAATGGCGTGGGGGTTTCCATTATTCCTTATGTCTCTGGCCGTTATAGTCGCACCAATGTCCGTAACGACGAATTAAAAATCACTGACCGTACCGACAAATTTGGTGGCGGCGTAGGTGGCGATGTTAAAATAGGCGTAACGCCATCCCTCAATTTGGACTTGACAATCAACCCGGATTTTTCGCAAGTGGAAGTGGATCGGCAAGTAGCGAATGTGAGTCGTTTTCAGTTGTTTTTTCCCGAAAGAAGGCAGTTTTTTCTCGAAAACCGTGACTTGTTCTCTATGTTTGGTTTCCCGAATACAAGGCCGTTTTTTTCCCGGCAAATTGGACTGGCAGATACGTCATTGAACAGGTCACAAACTTATGCCCCAGTACCTATTTTGTTTGGTGCGCGACTGAGTGGTAAACTCAATGACAAATGGCGGATTGGTTTGCTCAATATGCAAACCCGCCGATTGGATATTTCAGCCAATAACGTAATTCCTGCTGCTAATTTTACAGTAGCCACTGCGCAACGAAAATTATTTAAACGATCGGCTTTGAGCGCCATTTTAGCCGATAAAACCCAGTTTTTGAAACAATTGGATGCTGCCCAACAAGAGCGTTACGAGCCGTGGAACCGCGTGGGCGGGCTGGAGTTTAATTTCTTTTCCGAAGATAACCGTTGGGAGGCAGAATCATTTTACCACCGTTCGTTTTCGCCCGATCCCGATAAACGAGGCGCATCAATGGCGCAATTTATTGGGTATGATGTGCGCAAATACGCGATCCGGGCTGGTTTTCAACGCTCTGATACGAGTTATACTGCCGATATTGGTTTTGTTCCGCGTCCGGGCGTGCAAGGTATTTTTACGGGATTTGATTACCGTTGGTATCCTGCACAACCAGTATTTAATACGGTTAGCCTGAGTTATAATGGCGATATCACTACCGACCTGCACTCCAAGGTTACGGACTCGGATTTAAACTTGGGTCTCAATATTGGATTAAAAGATCAAAGTTCCTTTACGCTAGGTGCATATACCATTTTCACTAAGTTATTTGAGCCATTTGATCCTACTAATACAGATCAAACACCTTTACCCAGTGGCAATTATAGGTACAATGGCGTATTTGGTAATTATAATAGTAGTACTTCGTATAATCTTCAAGGGAATATTGACGTAGGAATTGGACAAATTTATAATGGTTTTGGAATATCGGCCAATGGCGAAATAAAATATCGTTTGCAACCTTACGGAATTGTAGGAGTAAGCTATAGTTATAATCATTTCGATTTACCAAAACCGTATGCTCAAGCCGACTTATTTCTGCTTGGTCCATCACTTGAATTTGCTGTAAACCGCAGCCTGTTTGCCAGTGCTTTTTTCCAATATAATACTCAAGCGAATAATTTCAATATAAATGCGAGGATTCAATGGCGTTTTGCACCAGTTTCAGATTTATTTTTGGTTTATACCGATAATTCTTATGCTAATCGTATCGAGGCAACCCCAGTGCGATTTTTAGCGCCAAAGAATAAAGCCTTAGTACTAAAAGTGGTATATTGGCTAAACGTATAGGGATTTCAATTAAAAATGTTAAATTTGATTTCAGAACAATATTCTGATAACAATATCGGTTTTTAGTTGAAATTTTTTTCACACTATAACCTCGCCTATGGACGAAACTCATACACTCGATGCACTTGTGCAATTTCTTTATCACGATATGCCTGCTGAAGATGCCTACCTAACCGCAAAAGTATTGGAGAACAATACAGACATGCGCGCTACGTACGTCGAAATGTTGGCTTCAAAAGTATTATTGCCCAAAGTAACGTTCACGCCATCCAACAATGTAGTGAACAGAATAATGCAATACAGCGCAACTACAATGGATAATTGCAGTCCAATGTCATCGCTGATCTACTAGAAATCATACCCCAAAACCTAGTAACAATTGCTCCACCACACATGAGCCATACCTGTAACAAGGATGGCTCATGTTTTTTAAATGCCCCAAGGAATGAGAATTAAATAAAGGTACAAATTTGGCGGCTTCATTTTGCCCCTCTCTTCGTTAGTCATCGGTTGTTTAGCAGCGCTAGACGCCCTCTTCATGCCTTGATAGTGACAAAATCATCTTCCCAAATCTATACTTTTATTTAAATTTCATTCCTAAAATGATTTGTATTTGAAAAAACAGATTACTTTTGACGCTTCATTTTTCACAAATTCATAATCGATTAGTAACATGAACCACACACTTACAAGATCATCATCTTTATTATTTTGCTTTTTATTGCTCCTTTGCTACGCTTGTGGGCGCACAGAAAAAGCAGCCGAAAAAGTACGTACCAACAAATTGAATGTACGTCTTGAGGCCGCTGTTGATAAAGTAAATCCATTGCTCAGGGGGCCCGCTTATGCGCGTTATGTAGCCAATAATGTATTCCAAACACTTGGTGCATTTGAGCCACAAACCATTGAATTAGAGCCGCTTATGATTAAATCTATTCCCACTCCCTATATAGCCAAAGACGGCAAATACAAGGGAATGCAGGCTTATGATTTTGAAATAAGAGAAGAAGCAAAATGGGATAATGGCACACCAATTACCGCTGCGGATGTCAATTTTTCTTATAAAATAGTACTGAATCCCTTGATCGTGAACCCTTTTACCAGTTATCTCGAACAGATCAAGGGTATGACGATTGATCCAACCAACCCTAAAAAGTTTACGGTATATCAGAAAGAGTATTACTTCTTGGCCATTGAGGCATTGTGCCAAATGGCGATTTTTCCAAAATATAATTATGACCCACAGGGTTTGATGGATAATGTGAGCCTAGAAGACCTTGCTGACCCTAAAAAACGCGATTTGTTAGGCAAACAAGATAAAGGTTTGCAGGAACACGCCATTTTTTTCCAGCAAGCATCGCTCAACTCTGATAAGTCCACCATTGTTGGTAGTGGCCCTTACCGCGTCGATTTTCTCGACCCCGCGCAAGGCGTTATTCTAGTACGCAAAAAAGATTGGTGGGGCAATGGATTAAGGGCTTCAATTCCTTTTATGGCGGCTTTTCCCGATACCATTCATTACAAATTGGTTTTGGCCGAAGACGCAGCCATCAATATGCTCCGTTCTGGCGAATTGGATATTGCAACCAATATTACACCCGCTAACTTTAAAAAATTAGAAAAAGAACCAGAAATGGCCGCCAATTATGATTTTAATCTGCAATGGGCCGCTATTTATAATCGAGTAATGATCAATAATGCCGATCCTATTTTGTCGGACAAACGCGTACGCCAAGCCATTGCACATGCCATTAATTATAGCGAAATGCTCAACGATATTCAAATGGGCATGGCGCAACAAACCATCGGGCCTGTTTTTCCTAACCATATTTCTTATGCAAAAGAACTTACTCCATATAGTTTTAATGCAGAAAAATCCAAAGCACTCCTCGCCGAAGCAGGCTGGGCCGATACCGATAATGATGGTATTGCCGATAAGGTAATTGGGGGTAAAAAAACGCCGCTCGTCCTGCAACTAATGAATACCACAGGAGTAGGCGTAGGAGATCTGGTTTCGGCTAGCTTGCAAACCTCAATGGCCAAAGTAGGGATTAAAATTGACCTAAAACCTTCTGATATCAATAAAATTACAGCCGAAACAATGGCTGGTAATTACCAATTGGCCGCCTCCGCCTCTTCTTCGCACCCGGGAGAGATTGACATGAGCCAAAATTACCACTCCAAAGCAATGGCACCAAAGGGCGATAATCGTATCCGATATGCCAATAAGGATTTGGATGCCATTATTGATAAAATAAAAATAACCCCCGATAAAGTAGAGCGGTATAAATTGTCTAAAGAAGCCCAAGCCATCCTTTATAATGATGTACCAGAGGTATTCCTTTACGCACCAGGATTCCGAGTGGTGAAAAGTAAGGCGTTCGACTGCCAACTTACACCTATGCGCCCGGGATACATGGATGTTTTAGCAAAACTAAAAAAACAACAATAGTCTTTTATTATGATGACCACCAAATATATTTTCTCTTACTCTTTACTTTTTTGTCTTGCATTATTGACCTGTTGGGCTTGTGAGCCCTCCGAAAAAACGGCAAAAAAAGTACGCACAAATCGGCTCAATATCCGCTTGGAAGCAGCCGTGGATAAAATAAATCCATTGCTCAAAAGCACGGCATATCCCCGTTATGTAGCGGCCAATGTGTTCCAAACACTAGGTGCATTTGAGCCAAGTACGGTTGAATTGCTGCCATTGATGATTAAAAGCATCCCCGAGGCTTATACCGTTAAAGAAGGCCCATTTAAAGGTTTACCAGCCTACGATTTTGAGATACGGGACGAAGCAAAATGGGACAACGGTACGCCCATTACCGCTGCGGATATCGAGTTTTCTTACAAATCGGTGCTTAATCCTTCCATTAGCAATCCTTTTTCAATTTACCTAGACCTATTTAAGGATATGTCGATAGATGCCGCTAACCCTAAAAAATTTACGGTCTATCAAAAGGACTATTATTTTTTGGCGATTGAAGCATTGTGCCAAATGCCGATCTACCCTAAATATCATTATGATCCAAAGGGACTGATGGATCATGTAAAATTGGCAGACCTCGCTGATCCTAAAAAGTGCGAATTATTGAGTAAACAGGACAAAGGTCTGCAAGAACACGCACTCTTTTTTCAGGATGCTGAGCTCAATTCCAATAAGGCAACTATTGTGGGAAGCGGCCCTTATCGCGTTGATTTTATCGATCCGGCACAGGGTGTTATGCTCGTGCGCAAAAAGGATTGGTGGGCAAATGGATTGGTGACTACCATTCCTGCCTTGGGTGCGCATCCTGATACGATCCATTATAAATTGGTCGTAGCCGAAGATGCAGCAATCAATATGCTCCGTTCCGGCGAATTGGATATTTCAGGAGGTATCAAGCCCGATAATTTTAAAAAACTGGAAAAAGACCCTGATTTAGCAGCCGAATACAACTTCAACCTGCAATGGGCACCCACCTACAACCGGATTATGATCAACAACACGGATCCTATCTTGTCGGACAAACGGGTACGACAAGCACTCGCCTATTCGATTAATTATAACGAAATGCTACAGGATATTCAAATGGGTATGGCACACAGAACAGTAGGTCCCGTTTTCCCGAACCATATCTCTTATGCAAAGGAAATAGAGCCATACACCTTTAATGCTGAAAAAGCCAAAGAGTTGTTGGCAGAGGCAGGTTGGACGGATAGCGATAACGATGGTGTAGTGGATAAGATGATGAATGGCAAAAAAACACCCTTGGTTTTACAATATTTAAATACCACTGGAGTGGGTGTGAGCGATCTGATTTCGGCCAGTGTGCAGACCTCAATGGCAAAAGCCGGGATCAAAATTGATCTCAAGCCTATAGATGCCAATAAACTAAAAACGGAGACTATCGCTGGTAATTTCCAGTTGGCCGGCAGTGCCGCATCATCACAACCAGGAGAATATGATATTAAACAAATCTATCACTCCCAATCATTGGCACCTAAAGGCGATAACAGTATCCGATATGCCAATAAAGACCTGGATAATATTATCGATAAAATGAGAAGAACGCCCAATAAGGAAGAACGCTATCAACTGAGCAAAGAAGCACAGGTAATTATTCATAACGATGCCGCCGAATTATTCCTTTATGCACCGGGATTTCGAATCATCACATCAAAAGCGTTTGATTGCACCTTATCGGCCATGCGTCCTGGATATGTGGATGTATTGTCTAAACTTAAAAAGTAATTGTGTATCTTTGTGCTTCTAAAATAAATATAACAGAATGGCATTTGAAGTAGTGGGTCGCCTGCATCGTCTTTTTGCGACCGAACAAAAATCAAGCAGTTTCCAAACGCGCGAATTCGTGCTGGAAATCCCCGATGGTAATTACCCTCAGCTCATTAAGTTTCAATCCGTTCAGGATCGTTGCGCAGCATTAGACCGCTTTAGTGAAGGCGATAATATCAAGGTCTCTTTTGACTTGCGCGGTCGCGAATGGAATGGTAAATACCTGACCAACCTTAATGCATGGCGTGTTGAGCCGAGCGATGGTACGGAGCCAAGCGGTAACACAAGTGGCGGCGGCAGCCAAACCCGCAGTGCTGCACCGAGCTCTGGTGGTGAAAATTTCCCAACAGATCCATTCCCGAATTATTCGGATAATCCACCTGCTCAAAACACGGGTGGTATGGAAGATTTACCTTTCTAAAAACAGTACAACAATACCATGCTGCTGCTATTTGATGGTGTTTGCAACCTCTGTAATGGAGCGGTACAATGGATTATTGTACGCGATAAAAAAGCAGTATTTCAATTCGCTGCCCTGCAATCTGATGCAGGGCAGCGTGCATTGAATCATCTGGGACTTCCTACCCAAAGCTTCAATACGATCGTATTAATAAAAGGTGACCGCTACCTTATTCGCTCCGATGCGGCACTCGAAATCGCTGTTCAATTGGGCGGCTTTTGGCGGCTAGCGGGTATATTCAAGATTGTCCCCCGGTTTATACGGGATGCTGTGTATGATTTTATCGCCAATAATAGATACCGATGGTTTGGAAAACAAGAACAGTGTATGCTGCCTCGGGCGGAATGGAAAGGGCGTTTTTTATAGGCTAAGTCCCTCCCCTACGACCACCGTTTCCCCTCCGCCAACATCGCCACCGCCTTTGCTATCCGCCCCGAACGGGTTTCCTCGCGTTTAGCATCTTCAATCCAACGGATATATTCCTTTTTTTGCGATGGCGCAAGTTGCTCATAAAATGCCTTTGCCAAAGCAGATTGGTCGAGTTCCGCTACAAAATCTGGTGGAGCGACGGGTGCTTGCTTTATTGTTTTTGCCACTTTTTCTTTTCCTGCATCGGTCATGGCAAAGCTGCGGGTCATGGTTTGGATAAAATCTACCCGTCGAAAGCGCAAAGCCGACCAATCTTCATCAATGGCCACTTGGCGCACTGGCTCAAACCCTTACTAAGGAATGAGATTTAAAAATCAGCCAAAGCAGGCTTGTTTTTCAAAATCCGTTCAATTTGCTCGTTCACTTTAGGCGTAAGCAAGGGCAATACGTCCAAACTTTGGAGGGTTTCTTGCAACTGTTCTGGTTTTGAAGCACCCAAAATAGCCGTTGTCACATTTGGGTTTTGGACTGCCCAGGCAATGGCCAACTTGGGCAGGTTAGTACCCAGTTTTTGTGCTAATTCGCTTAATTTTCGTGCTTTATCGAGGTGTGAAGGTTGTAGGCTACGTTCTTTGAGCCATTCAAAACCATCCAATCCGAGCCTTGTACCACTCGGAAATTTGTCCAAATATTTTTCGGTTAATGCGCCTGATGCCAGCGGCGACCATACCGTAGTACCCAGCCCAACCGTTTTGTATATCTGGTTAAATTCGGCTTCTACTTTATTTCGAACAAACATGTTGTACTGCGGTTGCTCCATAACGGGGCCAATCAGCCTGTTTTCGCGTGCTACCATGTGCGCTTCCATAATTTCCTGCGCACTCCATTCGGAAGTACCCCAATATAGGATTTTGCCTTGTGCAATAAGGTGGTTCATTGCCCATACGGTTTCTTCGATGGGCGTATTTTTATCAGGTCTGTGGCAAAAATACAGATCTATATATTCTACTTGCAGGCGTTTGAGGCTGGCATGGCATGCCTCAAAAATGTGCTTACGGCTAAGACCTGTCTGGTTGGGCAATTTCCCGCCTGAGCCAAAAAAGACTTTAGAGGAGACCAGCCAAGAACTACGGTCCCAGTTCATTTTTTTGAGGACTTTACCCATCACGATTTCACTTTCGCCTCGGGCATATATTTCGGCATTGTCAAAAAAATTGACACCATTTTCGTAAGCGACCTGCATGAGTTTTTCGGCGGTATCATCGCCAATTTGCTTACCAAAAGTGATCCACGATCCTAATGAAAGGACACTCACCTGCAAGCCAGATTTTCCTAATCTTCTATATTGCATATTATTTGAATTATTGGTTACCAATCTTTTCGATTTCTATTTGGTTTGGTTTGTGTGGTTTGCGCTTGGTATTTTTGTTTTATATCGCGGTCTTTGCGCTCTACACTTTTGAGTAATTGTTCTTTATTTTGGCTGAGTTTGGGTTTTTCTGGTTGTTGGTTTTCTGGTTTGTTTTGCTTTTGCTGGTCTTTGTTTTGTTGCTGATTCTGAGGAGGTTGGTCTTTAGATGGTTCGTTTTTATCTTGCTGGTCTTGGTCTTTATTTTGCTGGTCTTTATTCTGCTTTTGTTGTTGTTTTTTGTCTTGCTCTTTTTGTTGTTGCTCTTGCTCTTTTTTTAGTTTTTCGCGCGCCATTTGAAGGTTTTGTTTGGTTTGTGCATCGCTTGGGCGGTTGCGGAGGCTGTTTTCGTAAGCGTTTACGGCTTCTTGGTATTTTTGTTGTTTGAGTTGTGCGTTCCCAAGGTTGTGGAATGCATCGGCTCGATCGGCCGGGGATGAAGCGTTTTTGGCCGCCGCCTCAAGTGTTTTGGCAGCGGCTTCATAATTGCCGGCTTTGTATTGTGCTGTACCTAGGTTATAGTTGGCTTTCGGGTCGGCTGGCGTGGCTTTTACAGCATCGCTGTACGATTGCTCTGCTTTGTTGTACCTTGAACCATCGTATGCAGCATCTCCTTTACGCAGCGATTTATGCGCATTTTGCGCGATGGCTGAACTTGTGATAAAAGCGATGAAAATAATAGGTAAATACTTCATTGTTGTTTGTATTAGGAATGAGTAATTATTCTAAAGGTATTGCTTGCCAATAGCCCTCTTTTTCGTATTGAAACACCGAGGCAAAATCGGTTTGTTGCGCTAAATCGAGGTAAGGATACACTATTTTTGAAAGATAAAGACCTTGCGGGTATGCTGGTGTAATATTATTTGGCGTCACGAGGTTTTTCAAATGTTCTTCAAAAGCATCCACAGTCATTATTCCCCTTCCAATTTCCAATAGCCGCCCTACAATAATACGAATCATACCCGTTAGAAAACGATTGGCAGTAATTTGAAAACGCAACCTATCGCCTACTTTATTGGTCCATAAATACGCTGAAGAGACCCTACATATTGTATGTTCAAAACTAGCGGGCGATTTACAATAAGCGTAATAATCATCGTATTTAGCCAAAAGCGATACAGCAGCCTGCATACTTTTCAAATCAAGTTCCTGATCCGAGTACAAGGCACTTACACCATGCAGAAAAGGGTCTTTTCTGGTATGGATAAAATAGTCGTAGGTACGTTGGGCAGCATCAAAACGAGCATGTGATTCTGCCAGAACAGGCAACATTTCAAAAAAAGCAATATCGTGCGGCAGAGCGTGGTTTAAGCGAAAAAGCACATCAAAATCGTATTCTTGCGATAAATCTGCGTGAAAAATGTACTGACTGGCGTGTACTTGCGCATCGGTACGCCCGCATCCGTTTATTTTGATCCGTTCTTTGAGTACCTTACTCATTACGCCCTCTATTGTCTCCTGAACACTGATCGCTAATGGCTGATATTGCCAACCGCGGTAGTTAATCCCTTTAAAGGCAATATGAAAGAAATAGCGCCCCACCTTAGGACAAGTACCGCTCGCGGTACACCTTTAAATGGTGAAGATGGTGGCCTGCTATGAGGTAAAAATAAGCACGGACACTCACTTTGGCATTGCTCGCAGTACCCGTCATCTTAGATTGTGCTTCGGAGCAATATTTGAGTAAAAGCAAAGTATGATCGCGCACTAATTTGTATTCTTTCAACAAATCTTTGATCGTTCGGTCGGATACATCGGCATATTCCATCCAAAAATCCTGATTGAAGCCCGGCAATGGAGCGCGGTCGCCACGCATAAACCAAAACAAACGGAACGCAAATACCCGTTCCGTATCGATTAGATGGATCAATAGTTGTTTGTTGGTCCATTTCCCTGGCTCGTACGTGTAGTCGCCCTGCTCTTCGGGCATTGAGCCAAAAAGTGCAATGGTTTCTTTCCAAGTACTTTTCAATAAGGACTGTGCCGATCCACGCGCAGGCAACGCCTGTATATAAGTATTGTGAAAGGGCGCGTATTCGTCTTTTTTAGGTCTCTTCATAAATAACTAATTAGTGGCGCAAATGTAGATAAAAATGGTATATTTTTTGAGTATAAAAAGTAGAAAGCATAATGAATAAATATTTCTATGTACCTTGGCCTAGTTTTTTAACAAAACGCATTTGTAATGAAATCCATTTGCATCTTCATCTTTTTTTTAATAAGCACTGTAGTTCCAGCACAAAGTCTGGTCGATTTAGAAAACGCCGCCCGTGGTGCTTCGGGTAAAACCCGCGTAGAACAATTTATTAATGTTGCTGATATTGCAATCACACAAGGCGATTATAAAAAAGCCTATGATTTGGCCAATGAAGCGGAAGGTTTTGCTGAAAAAATTAACGCGCCTCTACTCCGGGCAAAAGCATTGAACAGATTGGGAAAATCACTCCAATTCCTCTCCAAACGCAAAGGACTTCTGGGACGAAAAGAACGCCCCGAACAATACTTTACCAAGAGTAATGATGTTTTACGAAAAAACAATGCCTTAAATGATCCATTGCTGATGGAAAATTTTGAGTACTTGAAAAAAATAGCAGAAAATAACGGGCGCGCAGCGGATCTTCAGAAAATAGAGCAACAAATGGCACAAATTCAAACAGGAGGTGCGCCCATTGCTGCTGTATCCGGAACAAGAAGTGAACTAAAACAGGAAGTAAATAACCTCAATTCTGCACTGCATAAAGAAAAAATGGCTGCCGATACCAATCGGGCACTTGCCATGCGTATGCTTGCGCAAAGCCAAGCATTACAGGCACAATTGACCCAAAAAGAAGCAACACTCAACCAAATGACGGAAGGACAAATGAAAGTGGAATTCATGCTCCTCCAACAAAGTCAGATGCTCGACTCGCTTTTGTTTCGCTCAAGGGTGGATTCGCTCATGTTGACCAACCAAAACCTCGCATTGGGCGAAGCCAAGGCAAGTCGCAATTTTTCTTATGCAATTGCTGCTGTTTTGCTCCTGCTATCGGGAGGCATTGCGTATAGTTTGCTACGCGCCAAACACAATAGCCGAGTGCTTTCTGAAAAAAACCGAATTATCGGTGCCGAGCGTGAGCGATCCGATCGGCTGTTGCTCAATATTCTGCCATTTGCGGTAGCAGAAGAATTGAAGCAAAAAGGCAGTACCAGCGCGCGTTTTCACGAGGATGTAAGCGTACTTTTTGCCGATTTTGTCAATTTTACCCAGATTGCAGAGCGCATCACGCCACAGCAATTGGTCAATGATTTGGATACGTGCTTTAAAGCGTTTGATGAGATAATGGCGCAACACGGATTGGAAAAAATAAAAACCATCGGCGATGCTTATTTGTCGGCTGGAGGACTACAAGATACCGGTGCGCAAACAATACAAATCGTAAATGCTGCCAGGGATATGCAACGTTGGCTGACCACTTGGAACGCACAACGTGGTCAACAGAACTTACCAGAATACCATGCCCGTATTGGTATCCATCGCGGACCGATAGTTGCAGGTGTGGTGGGTGCTCAAAAATTTGCGTTCGATATATGGGGAGATACCGTTAATATTGCTGCGCGGGTAGAGCAGGCCGGTGAATCTGGACGTATCAACCTCTCGGGAGCAGCGCACGAGGCACTTCAAGGCCAAATCGCTTGTAAATACCGTGGGAAAATCCCCGTTAAAAACAAAGGAGAAATTGATATGTACTTTGTGGAAAATTAAAAATAGCATGATGATAAAATTTACTTTTTTGAGCATTTTACTCGCTTTTCTGGCTTGCACAAGTCAACCAGCACCCGTTTCTGATTACCTAAAAGATACTTCTACCGATGCCGTAAAAACGGGCGGTGTGAAAATGGTTGAAATTGAAACCCCACAGGGAAAATTTAAGGTATGGACGAAACGCGTGGGCAATAACCCAAAAACCAAAGTGCTGTTGCTACATGGCGGCCCCGCTTGCACCCATGAGTATTTTGAATGCTTTGATAGTTTTATGCCACAAGAAGGCATCGAATATATTTATTACGATCAACTAGGGTCGTTTTACTCCGATCAGCCCAATAACGATTCACTGTGGACAACCGAGCGTTTTGTGGAAGAAGTGGAGCAAGTACGCGTGGCTTTGGGGCTGAACAAGGATAATTTTTATCTACTTGGGCATTCGTGGGGTGGTATTTTGGCGATGGAATACGCGCTCAAATACCAACAAAACATGAAAGGACTTATTATTAGTAATATGATGGCCGATTGTATTGCTTATGACAAATATGCCAATGATGTGCTTTCCAAACAAATGCCCAAGCAAGTGCTGGATTCCATTATGATGTTGGAAGCAAAAGGTGATTACAAAAACCCAAAATATTTTGAATTGCTGACACCACATTTTTACAATAAACATGTCTGTCGGTTACCGCTGGATCAATGGCCCGATCCGATGCAACGCGGCCTCAACCATGCCAATAACCATATTTATGTGCTGATGCAAGGTCCTAGCGAATTTGGGGTGGCTGGACGATTAGAAAATTGGGATCGGTCGAAGGATTTACCAAAAATTTCGGTTCCTACCCTTGTGATTGGTGCCACACACGATACCATGGATCCAGAATATATGAAATGGATGTCCACACAGGTGCAAAAAGGTAGTTTCCTGCTGTGTGCCAATGGTAGCCACATGTCGATGTGGGACGATCAAGCAGCCTATTTTAAAGGTTTGATTGATTTTTTGAAAAAATAAATACTTGGACATAAAAAAAGGTGGTTGATAAGCGGATAAATCCAAATAGATTCCGCGTATCAACCACCTTATGTACTTTGTTCGCTATAAAAAACTACGCCTTTGCTTTCGCAAAATCTGCCATCAGATTTACCAATGCTTGTACACTGGATGCTGGCATAGCATTATAAATTGACGCACGGAAACCACCAACAGAGCGGTGACCTGCCAAGCCCGACATACCGTTGGCTTTGCAAATTTGCATAAATTCCTTTTCCAAATGGACGTATTTTTCTTCCATCACAAAACATACATTCATTAGAGAGCGGTCGGCTTTATCCGTCACTGTACCTTTGAACATCGGGTTGCGATCAATTTCGTTGTACAAAATAGCCGCTTTTGCTTTGTTTTTACGTTGAATGCCCTTTAATCCACCGTTTTTCTTGATCCAACGCAATGTTAACATAGATACATAAATTGGATAAACTGGCGGCGTATTATACAAGGAGTTTTCCTTGATAAATGTAGTGTAATCCAACATAGAAGGTAACGCACGTTGTACAGTACCCAACATATCTTCGCGGACAATAGCCACAGTAGTGCCTGCTGGCCCGAGGTTTTTTTGTGCGCCAGCATAGATCAAACCAAAAGGCGTTACATCAAAAGGGCGGCTTAGGAAATCGGAGGACATATCACAGATCAATGGTGCAGATGATTTTGGGAATTTAGCCCACTGTGTGCCATAGATCGTGTTGTTACTCGTGATATGCAGGTATTTTGCATCCTTGGGTACTTTGCCATTTTTCGGAATAAATGTGTAGTTTTGCTCTTTAGACGAAGCAATTACATCAATTTTTCCAAATAATTTGGCCTCTTTGATCGCCTTATTTGCCCAAACACCCGAGTCGATATACGCTGCTGTCTCGTTTTCGTTGAGGATATTCATCGGTGCCATGCAAAACTGCATACTTGCACCACCCGAAAGCCAAAGTACGTGGTAATTGGACGGTAGTTCGAGGAGTTCGCGCATGAGGACATTTGCTTCTTCGATGATGGCCGTAAACTCGGGACCGCGGTGGCTCAATTCGAGTAAACTAAGACCCATTCCCTGATAATTAGCGACTGCTTTTGCAGCTTCTTTGAGCACTGGTGCAGGCAAAATTGCCGGCCCGGCTGAGAAATTGTGTTGCTTCATTGTATTTATTTTGTCAAAATCTGCGCAAAAGTACGGACTTCGCAGAACAACTCATACCTTCGCACTGTTGATTTAGTCTAAATAACATTATATGCAGCGTCGATACCGCACATTACCTGAATTAAAAGCACACGAAAGTGCACAAGCAGTTTCATTTACCGACCCCGAATTGGCGTGTAAACTGACCGCCATGGGCGTTTTGCCGGGTGCAATGATCGAAATGGTGCGCAAAGCGCCGTTTGGCGATGCATTTTATGTAAAAGTAGATGGTGTGCGTTTGGCATTACGCACAGAAGAAGCGGAGCAGATTTTATTGACGGTTTAAGCATTTTATTTTCTGAATGAATAAGGACGCGCAGCAACTGCAGCCACTCAAAGTAGGTTTAGTCGGTAATCCCAACAGTGGAAAATCGACGGTTTTTAACCAATTGACGGGTTTACGCCAAAAAACAGGCAATTTCCCCGGGGTCACCGTTGAAATAAAAGAGGGTAGTTTTTCTTTGCCCAAAGGTCGCCGTGTTTCGCTCGTCGATTTTCCGGGTGCTTACAGCCTTTACCCTACTTCCTCGGATGAGAAAGTACTGGCAGAAATACTGACCCATACCAGCGATCCACATTTCCCAGATGTATTGGTCTATATCGCAGATGTAACCCATCTCGAAAAACACCTGCTGCTTTTTACACAAATTCTGGATCTACAAATTCCTGCAATTCTTGCATTGAATATGATTGATTTGGCGGCAGCAGAAGGGATCAAAATTACAGTTTCTCCATTAGCAGCCAAATTAGGTGTGCCCGTCGTCCTGATTAATGGCAGGACTGGCGAAAACATTGGGCAGTTATCGGCTGTGATTGAGCAAATGGCGGCTACCTCTTCAATTTTGACCAAACCATTTTACAAATTTAGCGACGACGAAACCAGTGTTTCCGATGCCGTAAAACATAATTTAGGTATTTCTAATGCCTATCGCGCCTTGCTTTTAGCGCACCATAAAGATTGGTTACCATTTCTCAATAGTGCCGAAAAGGCAATTTTGGGTACCATCACGGAAACCAAGCAATTTCAATCTTTGCGCGCACAGGTAGAAGAAACGCTGTCGCGTTTTGATCGATTTACGCCTGTTGTTCAGGAGGCGATCCAGCATCCACCCGTTTTCCCAACCACTACCACCGATCGTATTGATGCGGTGTTGACGCATCGTGTGGCTGGTCCATTTATTTTTGTGGGCGTGATGATGCTTGTTTTTAGTTGTATTTTTTATGGTTATGAAATCACGGGAGGTTGGGTAGAAGGGCTTATGGGTTGGCTGATTGAAAAAGCAGAAGCCGCTGTAGCACCTTTACAAATTGCCTGGCTCACCGATTTTATTACAAAAGGTATATTAGAAGGACTAAAAGGCGTATTGGTTTTTGTACCACAAGTGGCACTGCTTTCGTTCCTGATTGCTATGTTGGAAGAATCGGGTTATTTGACGCGGGTGGTCTTTATGTTTGATAAAATGATGCGTCGCTTTGGCATGAACGGGAGGAGTATTGTTGCGCTGATAGGGGGTGGTGCCTGTGCCGTACCTGCCATTAAAGGCACGCGAACGATCGGTAATTGGAAAGAGCGGATCATTACGATTATGGTCACGCCATTTATCAGTTGTTCGGCGCGGATTCCAGTATATATGGTATTGATTCCCATCGCATTGCCGCGTGCTGGTTGGTGGATATGGGCGCAAGTATTTGGTGCGATGTATGTATTAGGAGTGGTAACAGCGCTTGCATCGGGGTGGATATTGAACAAGATACTAAAAACTCGGGAGGCCTCTTTTCTTACTTTACAAATGCCCGTTTACCGCGTACCACACTGGAAAAACGTGTGGCTGACGGTGCTGGATAAAGTGCAAAGTTTTGTAGCAGGCGTTTGGAAACCCATTTTGATTATTACTTCTGCTTTGTGGTTTCTTTCCAGTTTTGGTCCTGGAGATATTGCAGAAAAGGCCAAAAACAGTGCAGAAATGGACATAACTGCTGGTGTTCGGACGGATACGGATCGCGGTGATTTGGAGGCTTCGTATAAATTGGAATATTCGTGGGCAGGCAAAGTGGGTAAGTTTATTGAACCCGCTATTCGACCATTGGGTTATGATTGGAAAATTGGGATAGGTATTCTTTCTTCTTTTTTGGCGCGTGAGGTATTCAATAGCACGATGTATGTGATTTATAGTTTGGAGAGTGTGGGTAAAAAAGAAGAAAGTGCCGCAGGCGATGAAAAGCCTTTTGAGCGCTATGCAACCTTGAAAGACAAGATGATGAATGATCGGTTTCGCGATACAAATCAAAGGATTTATACTACAGCAACGGGTCTTTCGCTGCTTGTTTTTTATGCTTTGGCCATGCAGTGCATGAGTACGCTGGTGGTGGTGAAGCAAGAAACTGGCAAGTGGCGGTGGGCTATTTTGCAGTTTTTGGTGATGGGCGTAATGGCTTATTTATTCGCTTGGATCACATTTATAGTGGCATCCTAGCGCATTGCGATTACTTACCTTTTGGTATATCCAACTGCTCTATATCAAGTCCTACGGCATTGATGCCTAGGAGGGAATCGTGGCGCATAAACTGTTCTACCACAATTCGATACTGTCCTAATTCATTAAAAAGCGTATTTTCCTGGAGCATAATGTGCTGTTTTGCACTATTGCCGCTTGTTTTGCCCAATATTTTACCTTGTGCGTCAAAGATATTAAAAGAGCGTACGGTGCTTAACCGTTGTCCGCTAGGGAAAACAGTGTTGAGGCGTACGTAGATATTTTCGGTAGCATAATCCTTTTGGGCTGCAAAATTCAAGTACAAATTATATAAACGACTGGAATCATTGATGTTGAAATCGAAGACCATGCTATCGCGGTACATCCATTGGCTGTTGGCTACGGGTAGATCGGATTGATAGACATAATTAGGGCCGCAGGCGGTCAAACCTAATACAATGGCTAAGAGCGGGAGCATAAATTTTGACATTATTGTACTTTTTTTTTTGATTATGTCCAATCGTTTTTAGCGTTTGGATGGGCAAAAGTATAACATAAACTACTTTTGAGACTACTGTCGTTGCGAATAAACTACAAATCAGGTAGTTAAGTATTTGGACACAATTAATTATCATTATCAAATTTTCACCGCTTTCCCCACTTGCACCACTTCGCCCGCCGAAACGACTTGCCAAAAGTACATGCCCTTGGCCAATTCAGCGGTATTTATTTCCGAAATACCTTGATGCAATGCGACTGATGACAGAAACCGATGCAAATATAAAAAAATATGCTTCACCAACAAAACTATAATAGCCCCCCTACCCCCTTATTCCCCAAAAACCAATTTTTCACGTAACTTTGTGCAACAAAATAAATCACCACATCATGCGGCTATTACTACTACTTTTTATTGGAATACTACCTCATTTGCTCACAGCGCAAGCATTTACCTCAAAAGAAATTGCACGCTGGAAAAAACAAGCCGAACGGGTGACCATTATCCGCGACAATTGGGGTATTCCACATGTTATGGGGCAAAAAGATGCGGATGCCGTTTTTGGACTACTTTATGCCCAATGTGAAGACGATTTCAACCGTGTGGAGATGAATTATATCGAAAAACTAGGGCGGATGGCCGAAGTAAAAGGCGCGTCAGAAATTTATGAAGACCTGCTGATCCGTATGGTCATCGACTCCGCCGCCGCTATTGCCGATTACAAAAAAGCACCCCGATGGCTCAAAAAACTGCTCGATGCACAGGCCGCTGGTATCAATTATTACTTGTACAAACACCCGGAGGTTCACCCCATTTTGTTGCACCGATTTGAGCCTTGGTATCCGCTACTTTGGACTGATGGCAGTATTGGTGCCATCAATACCGATGATATTACGACCGACGAATTGAAGCGTTTTTATTCCGGCGAAACCAAATCTATGGGCTATATCACTCCTCCCCGAACACCCAAAGAAGAGGTACTCACAGGCTCAAATGGGTTTGCTTTTGCGCCTTCTATTACGGCTTCGGGTAAGGCCATTTTGTATATCAATCCGCATGTTACTTTTTATTTCAGACCCGAAGTACACGTAATGAGCGAAGAAGGACTCAATACTTATGGCGCAGTTACTTGGGGACAATTCTTTGTTTATCAAGGGTTTAATGCGTATTGCGGTTGGATGCACACGTCTAATTATACCGATATTTCGGACTTGTATATCGAAAAAATAGTGGAGCGCGATGGAAAACGCTTTTATATGTACGAAGGACGAGAGAGACCTGTTACTGTAAAGCCGATGACATTCCGTTATTTAGAAAATGGCACAATGAAATCTAAAACCATTGATGCCTTATTTACCCACCACGGCCCTATTATGGCGCAGCGCAACGGACAATGGCTGAGTATGAAAGCCAATAACCGCTCCATGACCGGACTGATCCAAAGTTGGCAACGCACCAAAGCCAAGGGTTTTGAGGATTACAAAAAAACGATGGATTTATTGTCCAATACCTCTAATAATACCGTTTATGCCGATAAATCGGGCAATATCGCGTACTGGCACGGCAATTTTATGCCCATCCGCGATACTAAAATAGACTGGACTAAACCCGTGGATGGCAGTTCTGCTGCTACCGAATGGAAGGGCTTGCACCCAGTGAGCGAAACGGTACATATTTACAACCCACCAAATGGCTGGTTGCAAAATTGTAATGCAACACCCTTTACTGCCGCTGGCGAAAATAGTCCGAAAAAAAGCGATTACCCGCCTTATATGGCACCCGATGGCGAAAATTTCAGGGGATTGAATGCTGTTCGAGTACTCCAACAACAGCAAAAAGGTTACGATCTCGATAAGGTAATTGCGGCGGGTTACGATACTTATATGGTATCGATGGAACTCTTGGTGCCGGCATTGATACAGGCGTACGAAAAACGCAGCACCAGTCCTGATACGCTTTCCGGCTTACTAGAAGGGCCGATGGCGGTATTGAAAAAATGGGATTTCCGCAGCAGTGAGCAATCGGTGGCTACTACATTGGCCATAGAATGGGGACAAAAACTATTAACAGGTATCCAACAATCGTATATTGTTGACGATTTTGGTGCCGATCAAGTGCAAAAAACAAAGGAATTTATCCGCATTGCGCCGCCCGAATGGCTTATCAATCCTTTTGTGGCTACGGTGCGGGATTTACAGCAAAAGCATGGAAAATGGGAGATGCCTTGGGGCGAAATCAATCGTTTTCAGCGTATTTCGCCTGCAATAGAGCAACCTTACAGCGACGCTGCACCGAGTTTTCCAGTTGGTTTTACATCATCGGTTTGGGGTACTTTGCCTTCTTATACGACACGTTATTACCCGGGTACCAAAAAACGGTATGGCTACAATGGCAATAGTTTTATCTGCGCTGTGGAATTTGGCGATACCATCAAGGCCAAATCCTTATTGGCTGGGGGGCAAAGTGGCGACCCTAAATCCAAGCATTTTAGGGATCAGGCGGGGATGTACGCCCAAGGTAAATTTAAAGAGGTACTGTTTTATAAAGAAGATATTTTGAAACATGTAGAGCGGACGTATAGGCCCGGGGAGTAGTGTTAAGAAGATGCTTGAAAAAACCCCTCCGTCCTCGCACATCACCGGACATCCGGTTCGCGTGTCATGGCGGTACATTAAAGACTTACGACGAAGAGTGTATGTCCAAATACTTATCTCTTTTGTTTTAAACGTGAATTATGCAATCCTTCACCATAATTGTATAACGCTACCCCTGCTGTAAAGCCGCACCTTTGTTCCGTTATGAAACGCTTGTTTTTAGTCTTCATACCAAAACGGAAATCATGTTTAGATATATCTTCATATTCGTCACCCTTGTTCATGGCTTAATCCATTTTATGGGTTTTGCAAAAGCTTTTAATTACGCCACTATCACGCAATTAACCAAAGAAATCACAAAAACCACTGGTGTTGTATGGTTTTCGACGGGACTATTGTTTTTAACCTGTTTGGCTTTATACTTATTGAAAAAGGATAGTTGGGCTAATTTTGCTGTGATTGCCGTGATTATATCCCAACTACTTATCATCAATAATTGGCAAGATGCCCGATTTGGTACAATTGCTAATGCGCTTATTTTAGTAGTTACAATCATTGGTTTTTTTGAGATAAAGTTCAAAAACGAATACAGAAATGAAGTGAAAATTGGCTTGGAAGAAAGCCAAAATAGTCTAAATGCGAATCTAACAGAAGCCGATATTAGTTTTTTGCCAGATCTTATACAAAAATATATACGTTATACAAAGTGCTTGGATAAGCCCAAAGTGAACAATTTCAAAATAGATTTTTCGGGAAAAATTAGAAGTCGTGATAAAGGCGTTTGGATGCCGCTCATTTCTGAACAATATAATTTTATACACACGCCAACTAGGTTATTCTTCTTGGATGCGACCATGAATTATCTCCCTGTGGCCGGCTTTCATTGTTTTAAAGACGGTGTTGCTTTTATGGATATTCGGTTATTGTCCATCTTTAAAGTTGAATATCAATCTGGTGCTGTTATGGACACCTCTGAAACAGTAACGTTTTTTAATGATATGTGCTGTATGGCGCCTGCCACACTTATTGATAAAAGAATCCAATGGTCCGAAGCGAATAACAATAAAGTAAAAGCGACATTTACAAATAACAATATCACTATTGCTGCATGGCTTTATTTTAATGAAAAAAGTGAATTGGTCAATTTTGTTTCGGAAGATAGGTCTGCCGTTGAAAAAGATGGCACAATTGCCAAACACAAATGGAGTACGCCTTTGCGTGATTATAAACACATAAATGGTTATTTATTAGCCAGTTATGCCGAAACAATTTATACTTATCCCGATGGTGATTTTACTTACGCAACGTTCACGTTGAAGGATATTGGGTATAATGTATTGAAATAAGAATAGTCGTCAAATACAGCACTTTTGCCACACTTAATTTTAAAAATGAAAAAATCAATATTTTTTATTCTGTACGTCCTTAGTTTTACCTCAATGCTGAACGCACAACGTTTGGTATTCATAAGCCTATTTCCATATTGTCAGTGCTGATTAATTTACCATTTATAATCGTTTTGGGAGGTGTAGAAGAATTGGGTTGGCGGGGTGATTTATAGACTTTTAAAACAATAATGCACCACAGAAAAAGGGCTATGACTTTTCAGCCATAGCCCTCAGTTCACATATTTCGTTTTGTTTTGTCGGTCTGCTATAAAAAATTATTATTTAGCAGTTGCCGAAGCGTCATCTTTGCTCACTTCGGGTGTTGTACCTGTTGTGGCTTTATGATTCATTTTTTGACCGGTGATGACATCGCGGGCAAACAATATTTTTGGCTTCCAGTATTTAGAAGTGCTGATATTCTCGACGACTACGCCGCGGCTTGATGTGCTGTGCACACAAATGATTCCATCGGAACCACATTCTACTACCATTGCAACGTGTTGGATATGGCCGCTTTTACGGCTGCCAAAGAAAACTAGGTCACCAGGCAATACTTCATCGAGAGAAATTTGGGCACCTTGTTTGGATTGAGTGGAGGAGGCGCAAGAGACTTTTACGTCAAATTCTTGCATAATATAGCTGGTAAAACCGGAACAATCAAAGCCTGTTCGTGGGCTGCGGCCAGCATAGTGATAGGTGATTCCGGTAAAATTTTGAGCGTAACCGGTAATCCATTCCCGCAATTGTACTACCTCAAGATTGGAGGTGCGGTTTTCGTAGCTATACATTTCGGATTTCCCTGTGCCTTCGTTGGTTGGGCGGTTGTCCGGAGTAAATGACATGCAAGCTAGTAGAGAAAGAACTGTTAAGGATTTGGTTGGAAAAAGCCGTGTGAAAAGGCCCGTGTTGCACGAGTCAGCGTTCGACATAAGTATTTAGTTTGGTGAAAAAAAATCAGCAGCGCTCTTGTGCGTTGCTCGTGATTAATATAACGGTTAAATAGATGGCCTCGATTATAAAATGTTCATGGATAATAATAAAAAAAACCGTTCATGGAGAGGATTAAAATGCCAGCATAACTGGACTGAAGCCGTGGCAAAGGTAACACAGGCTTTTTGATTAACCAAACAAAAAAATGAAAAAATTAAAAAAAATGGCGTATTTGATGAAAAATTTTGTAATTCATCGAATACACCACTTTTAATTTCTTAACTTTTCTATAACCTTTTATTTTGCCTAATAATATTTGGGTAACAAAAACCGCTTTTTTTGATTATTTTAGGAGCGAAGGAGTTAGTGCTTACCCGACAACAATGGCACCATTGGGCAATATTTCCATTAATCGAGTCAGACTAGAGCCTGGTTCAAACACGTCATCTACGGACGTACCTTCGGCAATATGGATGGACAATTCTTCGTCGATGGTACATACTGCGCGCTTTACGGAACTACCATTTACGAGGGTAAATGCGATCATTTTTTGGTCGATAAATTCACCTTTTTCGTTAAAGATCGCTAGTACATATTGGTACAAAAGGAGTTCTGCTTTCCACCAGACTAAAGCAATGTATTTTTCATCGCAATCTATCGCAAAGCATGGGACGTATTCGGTGTATTCGTCAATAGGTTCTTTTTCTAGTGGACCGATAAACTTTGCGATGAGGGCATCGGACAAGGGGCTGTTTTCTGTACCAAATGTATGATGGGTGTCTTCACCGAGGGTAATGGGCATTTTTATGGGGGGAAACTTTGCTACAAAGTCAACAAAATCTAGCATGTTTTTTTCTGCGTGTTAAATCTCTTTCGAGCGTTTTTTATTCTACTTACCTCAATAGAGGTTTTTTTATGAAAAACAATTTAGTGTTTTAATTTTATATGCATAGCGTACACTTTTGTGGTAAAAACCGTGTACGCCACGCCTTTGTGTACGCTTGTGTACCCGTACATTAATGTCAATGCAAAGGTAAAGTAAAAAAGTATTTGATTGATAATAAAAAAAAGTCAGTAATTTGTTGAACCGCAGGGAAGGGAAGAGGAATTGTGTCAAAGCAGACATTTGGTCATGCAGAACAAAATAGACTCCTCCTTTCCCCGGTTCTTTTAACGTCCGAACAGCACTCCTAAGCAGATGAATAGTTGCGCTAGAAAGAACAATTAATTTTTTTTCTCCCTAATGAAGTCTTCCACATTGTCCAATTTAGGCGATTCCAGTAACGACTTCCAATCAAACTTCGCATCAAATGGAGTAAGTAATTTTTGCGGATCCAGCACACGAATATCAACCGGCAGGGCTGAATATGGCGTAAAATCAGGTTTGGAAGTAAATAAATCACTCAAATCCGTAGCACTAGCATCGTATTGGTTCAAGTAGGGCACACCCATTACTTGCCAAAATGTCTTGAAAATACTACCAAAACTAGCATGCGTATGGCTTACGTGGTTCTTTTTTGCATACGGAGAGCATACCATCAGGATACTGCGGTGCGCATCTACGTGGTCTTGACCATCTTGTGCATCATCCTCCGTAATAATGATTGCCATTTCCTTCCAGTAGGGCGTATGCGACAAAAACTCGACTACTCGCCCCACGGCTAGGTCATTGTCTGCCATATAACTTTCGCGGTACGTATAACCTGCTTGTGGCCGTTCGCCCGCCCCATGATCTTGGGGCAACATTAAAGTGATAACTTGCGGCATTGTTTCCTTTCCAGATAGCCATTTGTCCGTAAATTCTTGAATGAATACCTCCGTTCGGAACTGATCGGGAATAGCCATATTGAACGTAGCGTATTTTTCGGAACTGCGCCCGTACAGTGGCCCAGGGATTGGGAAATTGACCAATACTTTTTGGCCATAGTATTTCATCGTAGAATCGGTCATGTTACTGCCCATTTCGGTACCAAAACCAAAATTGTAGAAAGAAATCTTGTTCCGATCCAAATGATCCCAAAGAGAACCCGCTTCGTTATAGTCTTCCGGAAAAATAGCACCAGCACCACCCGTCCAAGAAAATTGCCCTTTCGCTTTACTACCCATTTTTACATCGCGATGCCCACCGTATTCTGCCGATACATTGGTTTCCATCCATTCGTTCGGGTAGGTATTGGCCAGCCAACGGTGTCCATCGGCACTATGATCGCTATCCACATAAAAATTATCCGATATCCCAAATCGGTTAGCCAAGGACAAATGGTTGGGCATTATGGTAGCATTGGTTACGGTAGCCGTTTTTTTGTTATTGGAAAAAGTTCGGTTGTAGCCATATCGTGCAATGGCAGGATCGCCCTTACCATTTTTTATTTGACCAAACACCTCATCGTAAGTACGATTTTCCTTGGAAATGAACACAATATGCTTGATTGGGCTTTGTTTTTCACCGCCATATAAAGGAATTGGGTTTGTTTTTCTGGCATCTAAACTGGGGCTATTGGTCGGTGTTACCTGAAAATTATTGTCCAATACCTGTTGACTCAATTGGGGTAATGCTGCATCGGCAGGAATATCGAGCATAGTAACAGAGCCGTGCATGAGGTGACCGATATAGGAACCTTCGGCGCCTTCCTTGAAGGTATAACCACCGTTGGGGCCGCTGCCATAACCTTTGGCGTTGGCGACGATGAGTTTTTTGCCATCGGGTGAAACGGCTAATTTGGAAGGGAACCAACCCACAGGCAAATGCCCGATCACCTGCTTTGTAGGTACATCTATTACCGCTACTGCATTGATACCGGATTCGGCCACATACAATCGCTTTTGATCGGGCGAAAGTGCCAATCCAAATGGGATGACACCTCTTTGTCGGGGCAATTGTGGCAATGGTTTTAGAAAAATGTTCTGCACTACTGTACCTTTTACGAGGTCGATGATTGAAATACAATCATTATTGCCATTGCTCACAAAAACAAACTCTTTACTCGCCACCAAGGAATTGGGACTTGCGCCGCCCACAGCCGGAATACCATCTATTTTTTCGCCCACCAAAAATCCTGTTTTTATACGCTTTGTCACTTTAGGCACCGCTCCGCTGATGTCCACTGCCCATACAGAAAAAGATTCGGGGGCATTGGGATCTCCAAGCGCAGGCACATCAAGGCCGTTCTTTTGGTAACCCTCCCGCATTTCCTTCGAGCCAAATGCAGCGGTGGGAAAATCCGCACCTGTACCTTTTAGGTCGTTTTCTTTTAAATTTTTGAGCGGACTGTATTCAAACATGCCCACATTGGCCACAAATACAGTGCGCTCGTCGGGCGAAAGGGTAATACCAAAAGGATAACGCCCCACAGGTACATAATGGAGTACTTTGCGCGTGCGCGTATCGGCCACCAATATCCTAAAATTGCTTTGGTCGCATACGTATAATGTATGACCATCGCGGGTGAGCGTCAGATCGCCCAAATAGCCATCGGGGTTGTCGGGCTGTGCACAAAGGATAGAGTCTATTTTTGCGCCAGTCTGCAAGTCGTAGCGGAAGAGTTTGTTTGCACTGCCGCCTGATACCCACACAGAGCGGTTATCATTTGTGATCGCCAAACCCATAAACACATCTTCCAATAAGTTAGGGTCATTGACTGCACCTTCGGGTATTTGGCGTACTTTGGGTTGTCCGCTGGCTGGATTTTCGAGGATCGTAATGGAAAAGGGGCGGTTGCCCGAATTGGCCGTAACAGCCACGGAACCATCCGGCGAAAGCGCCAGTCCGTATGGATGTGGGGCAATTCGAACGGTATTGCCCATGGGCTGTACAATGCGCCCATTAGGAATTATTGTTGCACCAGCAGTATTGATTTGACAATACCGATCGCCGGCAGGTGACTGGATCAACCAATCTTTAGCAACAGTGGTTGGGATATTTTTTTGGGTGTGACAGGCCAAGAATAGGGCAGTAAATGCCAAAAGGGTAAAATATTTCATGTTTATTTACGTATCCCTCAAAGAGGTTTTAAAAGTATAATGCCTAATAGACCCATGCTA
Source organism: Bacteroidota bacterium (assembly GCA_041160955.1). Classification (GTDB taxonomy): domain Bacteria; phylum Bacteroidota; class Bacteroidia; order Chitinophagales; family Saprospiraceae; genus M3007. Next base: position 2,534 of record JBEAVK010000402.1, on the reverse strand, counting down.
ATGGACATTTTATGAAACGCAGGGAACGGTTCACGTTTACTAAACCTTTTTTAGTTTGGTAAACGTCAATCCCACCATTTGAGTGCATGACAAAATCGCGACATGATATTTTATTTGTGCCAACGATAGATTTAAACTAAAACATCATGCCCCGATTTTGTAACACACTCCCACCATTTCAAAAGTGTATTAAACGTGTTTTTTCAAAAATGTCCCGTAGTATGTAGTCATTTTTCGGTGTCAAAGGTGGGTCGTTTGGATATTAAGCAGGTCGTTTTAGGTTATAAAGTTTTTGTGAAGTTACCAATGATGTTATCTTTTAGTACTTTTGTAGATCTACTTTTGTAGGGATAAATACTTCATTCAGGAACGAGTAAATAATAACTTATACTCATTTTATGCGAAAAAATACCATACTTAGTGCAGTTTGTTTGTTTGTTGCTCTAGTCTTTGCCAATATGGTGACCGGGCAATCTGCCGTTTCCCCTAATTTTAAAGATACCCTTAGTGATAATACACTCACAGAAATGGTCGTGACCGCACAGCGTAGTCCTACCCAACGCCTCTATACTTCGGAGGCGATCACGGTATTGAGCAACAAAACCCTTCGGAACAGCCAATTACGAACAGCACCAGAGTTATTAGCCCTTATGCCGGGTCTGTTTGTTCAAAAAACAAACCATGGCGGCGGCTCGCCTTTCTTGCGCGGACTCACAGGCAATCAAACGCTACTATTGATAGACGGTATTCGCCTGAGTAATGCAACGTTCCGGTCTGGTCCTAACCAATATTTCAATACAGTTGATTTATTTTCCCTTGAAAAAGTAGAAGCCTTACGCGGAGGAGGCGCCGTGCAATATGGCTCGGATGCTTTGGGCGGTACGGTACAAGCATTCAGCCGTGATATTGCTTTTGCTGAAAAACCTGATTGGGGAGGCGAAGTACTCTTACGCGGCGCATCGCAAGGTATGGAACAAGGCATCCGGGGTGGTTTGCAGTACAGTTCCCAGCGATTGGCCATCGCAGGCGGTATCACTGCGCGGAACTTTGGCGACCTGGTTGGAGGAGATACAACAGGACGGCAATCGCCCAACGGGTACAAAGAATTGAATTTTGATCTCAAGGGCAAATTTGCGGTATCTCCCAAAATGGTGCTTACCCTTGCGCACCAAAATGTTACCCAAAAAGATGTACCAATCTACCATAAAATTAAATTGGAAAACTTTGCGGTCAATCAATTTGATCCGCAAAGTCGCGCATTGACCTACGCCCGATTGGAACATACCCTGAATAAAGGGATCTGGAAATCATATACACTCACAACTTCGCTGCAACAAACGGAAGAAGGCCGACTGAGTCGTAAAAATGGATCAACAGTACGGCGTTACGAAAACGACCGCGTTCGGTCTTTGGGGGCAATTGCGCAAGTAGAAAACCGTTTTTCTACGCATTGGTCTGCCAATAGCGGTGTAGAAATATATGAGGATTTGGTAAAAAGCAGCCGGACGGATACGGATGAAACCACCGGTACTGTAAGCAGTAAACGCGGTCTTTATCCCAATAATGCAACCATGACCAGTTTAGCCGCTTTTACATTGCACCAATTGAATATGGGCAAATGGCAATTCACCGCCGGCGCAAGGTGGAATACCTTTATCATTAAAGTCACCGATGAAGCCATCGGAAAGGCGCGACTCAGTCCGTCGGCACTTGTAGGAAATGCCGCAATTATGCGTCAGATAAATCCACATTCGACCCTTTTTGTATCGGTTAATACAGGGTTTCGAGCACCCAATATTGACGATTTAGGTACGCTGGGTATCGTCGATTTCCGATTTGAAACACCCAATTACGACCTTCAACCGGAGCAATCGGTGCACAGCCAAATTGGTTATAAATACTATGGTAAACGTTTGCGGGGTGAGTGCTTCATCTATTATAACGCCCTGCGCAACCTGATTACACGCATCAAACAAGACACACAAATGGTGCAAGGCTATCCACTTTACCAAAAAGAAAACTCCGAACGGGCATATATACAAGGCATGGAGACCAACTGGGATTTTCTGTTCGCAAAAAACTGGACTTTACAAGGCAGTTGTACCTATACTTATGGACAAAACAAAACGAAAACGGAGCCTTTGAGGCGTATTCCTCCCATTTTCGGAAGGTTAGCGGTGGAATATGCGCCTAATAATTGGTCTTTCTCCACAGAGTTATTGGCTGCTGGCAAACAGACCCGCCTCTCGAAAGCGGATACAGAAGACAACCGAATTCCCCAAGGTGGCACCCCCGGCTGGCAGGTACTGAATATACATACCGGATACCAGTGGAATGCCCTGAGCATACGTTTAACAGCACTCAATCTGTTCAATATAGACTATCGTACGCATGGTTCAGGTGTAAATGATTATGGTAGAAGTGTATTTGCCACATTAGGATGGCGCTTTTAAGTTCTACTATCCACTTATGTGATAGAAACCTAGCAACGGTTTAGGTTGTCTCATAAGTACAGTAATTGGTTCGTAGTAGAG
>JBEAVK010000388.1:0-2625 GCA_041160955.1 Bacteroidota bacterium | reverse complement strand
TGTTTTTCATTTTTTTTCTCATTGATTCTCCCTTGAGTTCAAACCTAATTGCTGAGTGAATAATCCTGTCCAAAATAGCGTCTGCAATTGTTTTTTCTTCGATTAAATCATACCAACTTTTTACAGGTAATTGTGAACAGAAAATTGTAGATTTTTTATGATGTCTATCTTCAATTAAATCCATTAAAATGAGTTGTTTTTCGTTGTTGATGGCTTGGAGACCAAAATCATCAATAATCAACAAATCACAGTTTTCAATCCTGCTTAATTCTTTCATATACGAGCCATCGGCCTTTGCCATCATCAGCTTGGCAAAGAGTTTTCCTAGATTGTAATAGAGTACTTTGTAGCCCTTGATACAGCATTGATACCCCAATGCGGTAGCCAAAAAACTTTTTCCAGTACCCGTACAACCCGTGACGATTATGTTTTCATTACGATCTATAAAAGAACAATCTGAGAGTCTGGTGAGCAAGTTTCTATCTAGTTCTCGGTCTGGAGAGTAGCTGATTTCTTCTATTGAAGCCTGATAATGGAATCGGGCATTCTTGAGTAATCGCTGGGTTCTGCTGTTGTTTCGCTGGTTGTCTTCCGATTCTATAAGCCAGGCGATAAACTCGTCGTTGGTAAAGGAGTCTTGGTTTCTGGTTTCAAACGATGATTCATAAGCTCGTTTCATTCCGTTTAGCCGCATCTTTTGCATCTTTTCGATAGTGGCATTGGTGTTCATATTTAATTCTAATTTAAAGGGTTACTATTTTGTTTAAGCATAATATTTCGAACCACGGATATTCTCGTGGGAGATGGTTACTTTAGAGAATAAATCGGGTTCTTCGAGTTGTTTATCGAGTCCTTTTTCCAATATGTTTTTGATTGGATTATAACCAACTGCTTCATAAAGCAAAGCTCTCTTACAGGCGTTGTTTAGCCGTTCTTTACTTGTTTTGGATGCCAAATTCAATACCCCTACGCAACTTTTGTAGTTTTGCTCGGGATATTGTTTTTGCTCCAATATTTTCTCGATACATTCCTTTACCGAAGGGCCAATTTTAGCCGCCCAACTTATAAAATATTCTGGGTTCCAATTATTGTTATAGGTGTGACTAACAGGCATGTGCTCTTTGATGGTAAGGTAAGCATACGCTTTTTGGCTGCGAGGGTGCAAGGCGATACGGCTTTGGTTGTGATAGATTTCTACCACGTTTTGGGTAAGTATCATCTTTACTTTTTTGCCAATATAGGCGTGTGGCACACTATAATAGTTTTTGTCATTGGCATAAAAGACGTGGCAGTTTTTCTGTACTGTTGCTGTTTTGTAGTCTCTGAGTTCGTAATTCTGGGTTGGCAAAGATTTTAAAGCTTCTTTTTCAATTCCTTGAAATAAATCTGCCCGACTGTGATTTTTCTTCTGAAAAGGCGCTTTATTATAGTTCTCCAAAAGCAGTCTGATAGCAGCATTGAGTTCATTGATGCTGTAAAATTCGGTGTTGCGCAAGGCCGCATAGATACGAGTGTAGGCAATGTTTACGGCACCTTCGACCAAGGATTTATCTTTGGGTTTTAATGGACGTGCAGGCATTATTGAAGTGTCGTAATGTGAAGCAAATCCAGCAAATTGTTCGTTTATAAAGGGTTCGTACCGACTTGACTTTGTTACTGCCGACTTGAGGTTGTCTGGGATGATGCAGGCTGGAACACCACCAAAGTAATGCAGTGCATTTTGTATGCTGCTTAAAAAGTCGGGGATTCGTTGGGTGAATGAAGCCTCAATGTAAGTGTATTGGCTGGCTCCGAGTGTGGCTACAAATACTTCTACGGGTTTTATTTCGCCTGTTTCTCTGTCGATTATGTGCAACTTCTTTCCTGCATAATCAATAAATAGCTTTTCGCCTGCTTTATGATTAGTAGGCATATAGCCCTCTGATTTCTTGTTCCACAAACTGTAATACTCACAAAATCGACTATACATCACCCCTTCGGGATGCTTTACTTTATACTCTTTCCAAAGGATATCCCGAGTAACACCCACACGTTTCAACTCCTTCTCTACATAAGGAAAAAAAGCGCGCAAATCAGCGTGTATAGGCGCTCTGTTACTGGAATTAATCTGGCTTGGAACTTCAAAAAGTTCGAATAAATCTTCCTCTGTAAGTTTTAAAAGCTCCTCGGTTTTTAAGCCAGAAACCTCGATAACACTAAGGTATTTTAAAATGGTTGTCCTTGATTTGCCAAGGCTTTGGGATATTTTACTGTTGGAAAACCCCTTGTGCTTCATTCTGATGATTTCTTGTATCATAACTGATCCTATTGTTTTATTGGCCATACTATGTGATTTATACCACATAATACAACTAAAAATCATCATCAAAAAACTGTTCACTTTGCTCCGGAATCACCTGTACAGTTTGCCCCGGAATCACCTGTACACTTTAAACCGGAATTGGGTGTTCAGTTTGAACCGGAATATCCAAATCTTTGGTATTTAATAATTCTATATCTCTTTTGGCTTGAAATTCTTTTCTGAGTTTTTCTTTTTCCGCTTCTTGTATTCTATGAATTCTACATTCTTCTCGCCATTCTAATTCTTTTAGTGCATCTAGTTCGATTTTGGCAACCACTTTGGAT